>JBDTAR010000089.1:0-5918 GCA_039924545.1 Nakamurella sp.
TTGAACGGTAGCTGCGTGTACGTGCCGATGAGCTCGCTGTGTATGCGCCCCTCTCTCATGATGGGGCGGGTCGCTTCCCACAGGTGCGGCACGACCTCGACAATGGCCCCGTCGCGGAATTCGACGATCACTGCTATATCCGTGTCGTCATAGTAGATTTCTGAAATTCGGCCAATCGTGCCGTTTACCCAACGGTTACTGGCGTCGTTGGTGAGCATCATGATCTGGGCGCCGACTTTGAAATGGAGTTCCTTCTCCACCGGAGGATCGAAGAGCTCGAGGTCCCCGGTTTGTCCCGCGTAGTGGGTGTGTTCTTGGGTGTCGAGGCGATCGAGGTGCCGTCGGTTTCGGGCGGTGACGATGCGGTTTGTCGGGGCAAGCGTGAGCCAGAACTCGTCTTCTGGCGGTTCGAAGTAGGCATCGGTACGCATATTGAGCTGTTCGCGAGCCTGGGTCAGGAGCGCGCCTTCTCGGATCGCATTCAAGATGGTCGTCATGCGCAGGTCGCCAAGCTGGCGAAAGACTTTGGTGAGTTCGACGGTGGGGAATTCGTCCCGGGTAAATCGGTCCGCGGAGAAGAAGTACGGCGTTTCATAGCGGGTGGAGAAGTACTCGGCTTCCGCCTGCTGGACGACGGGGGGGAGCTGGAAGAGATCGCCGACCAGCACTATTTGCACGCCGCCGAAGAGCGTGCCGGGTTGCGGGCCGAATCGTTCGAGTGCGGCCACCAGCATGTCGAACAGGTCTGCCCGAACCATTGATGCTTCGTCGATGATGAGCGTTTCGAGCGATTTGAGGGTCTCAGCGAATCGCCTGGGGTAGTAGTGGCCGCTTCGCACCTCGTCGAGCGTGAGGCCTGAATAGAATCCGAAAAGTCGATGGACTGTGTATCCATCCACGTTGAGCGCCGCAATTCCAGTCGGCGCCGCGACTAAGACCCGCCGATAGGTTGACTCCAGGAAATGGCGAATCAACGTCGACTTGCCAGACCCTGCTTTTCCGGTGAGGAACAGGCTCCGCCCTGCATCGAGCAACGACAGCGCGTGGACGAACTCGTCGGTGAGCTCAAGCGTTAGTGCGGACATCAGCTACTGCATCCTCTGGTGGATAACGGACTCGGCCGTGTGATCGCACAGCCACCACAGCGTTACCGCCTCGCGAGCGTGCGGTGAGGAGGGCGGGCAATATGACGGTACGCGTAACGCTGGTGGATTTTTTTAGCAATGCGCAGCGCTAGACGCCAACCGAAAGCACGAGGCTCCTGGCGTTAGGTCGCGGACCCGCACGCTATCACCATTTCCGCGGTGTTCTTCAGCGGAAGCCTTGGCGCTGACGGGGTGGTCAACCTGGTATGTCGCGGCAGTGATTCTGGTCGATTCACTGCAACAGCAGACGGTGAGTTCACCACCGATCCGGCCACCATTTCTGCACGGATCGTGGCAAATGCGCCGACGTATCCTTCTCTTTGGTGCACCGGGTACATGCGAAATAACCCTGCTTTTCCAAGCCGCCCGATTCTGGGTTTGGGTCAGGGAAGTCCACGAAATCATGTAGCCCGAGCCGACAGCGCAACGGTTTGGACATGGCAGGCCTCCTGGTCAAGGACGCTACCCGCGGGCTCGTGATCCGTCAGTCATTTTCCTATGCGAGCGGGCACGTGTGCTTGTGGCAGGTGGGATGCGGCATGCTACTGGGGTGGTGCGAATTGCAGACCCCGGCTGGACTCAGGAATTTGCGCATCAGCCGCCGAGTTCGCGGCTGCATGACCGGCCGCCGTCATATCTCCTTGTCGTTGGCGTGTTGACGGTGTCCCTGGCAGTGTCGGTCGCGTGCGCGGCGCCGCCTGCTGCGCCGGCCGCTGTCCCGGAAGTGAGCCGCACATATGTGGCTGCGTTAGGCGCCGATACTTCCGCGCCAGCGTCGGGTACGGCAAGTGCCGCGCCAGGTATGACGCTGTCCTCGGGCGCAGCAGCGTCAGGTCAGCAAGGAACTGGAGCCGCGACCAAAAGTGCTACCGACGGGGCGGGCGGCTCCGCCGCGAACAGCGTCATACCTAGCGCATTAGTGCCTAGTGAATTAGTGCCTAGCGCAGTAGCGACTAGTGAAGTAGCCACGACGCGATCCGAGCCGTCCGGCCGATTCACCCTCGCGCTGGCGGGAGATTTCAACTTTTCCGGTCGGACCGCGGACCTGCTCGCCGAGGATCCTGCAACGGCGCTACGGGAGGCAGCCGACCAGCTGTCGGCCGCCGATATCACCATGGTGAACCTCGAGACGGCGATCACGACGGGCGGGACGCCGGCGCCGAAGCAGTTCCACTTCCGAGCGCCGCCAACCGCCCTACAGGCGCTGGCCGACGGCGGTGTAGACATCGCGACAATGGCCAACAATCACGCGGTCGACTACGGAGATGCGGGCCTGGCCGATACGCTCGATGCCATCGCCACCTCGCCCATCCCGGTGATCGGTATCGGCCGCGACGCGGATGCCGCCTACACGCCGTGGATGACGACGGTGAACGGCGCGCGGGTTGCGATACTTGCCGCGAGCCAGGTGCATGACTGGACGATCGCATCGCACACTGCCAGCGATACCAAAGCCGGTATCGCCAGCGCTTTCTCACCGAAACTGATCGAAGCCGTGCGCACTGCCGCGGCTGCCGCAGACGTGGTCGTCGTCTACCTGCACTGGGGGATTGAGTACCAAAGTTGCCCGTCCGGTGAGCAACGTCGGCTTGCGGACCAACTAGCGGACGCCGGTGCGACGGCGGTGGTCGGCACCCACGCCCACCTGTTGCAAGGCGCAGGTTGGCGGGACGATGGGGTCTACGTCGCCTATGGCCTTGGCAATTACTACTGGTGGCGGTCGTTCGGTAATCGGCAGGACGACAACGGGGTGCTCACCCTCAATTTCGACAAGCACGGCGTCGTAGCTGCAGACTTCTTGGCGACCCGGCTCGATTCGCGAGGCGTACCGATGCCAGCCACCGGCGACCAACTGGCACGCATCCGGGCCGAATGGGAAGCCGACCGGGTCTGTGCGGACCTGTCCCGAACGCCTTGAAGCTCCCGTTACCTCGACCTCACATTCGGGTTGGGGGCTTCACCCACGCTGCAGCACGTGTGAAGTCGGCGCACCATATGTGAAGTGCGTGCCGGGATTGGGTGCGTGCGGGGGACTGGCGCGTGGGGGACGACTGCGTCCGGCCTTCCTACCTAGCGTCGCGCTTGGTTCGTCCGCCTAGCGCCGCGCTTGGTTCGTCCGACTAGCGTCGCGCTTGGTTCGTCCGACTAGCGTCGCGCTTGGTTCGTCCGACTAGCGCCGGCCGAGCCGGCCGCGGCCGAGCGACAGCAGCAGCATGCCCAGTTCCGTGCCGGCTGGCCCCAGAACGGCGAAGCGATCCAGGATCTTCATCTCGCGGCTGTAGACGATGCGGGTGCCGCCCTCGGACGCGCGGGCCGCGCCGATCGAGTGCGAAATCTCGCTGCGTCGAAGGATGAGACGCACCAACTCAGCGTCGATGGCGTCGATCTCGACGCGCATATCGGCGATCGTCTGCTCGCCGAGCGGCTTCCCACTATCCTGCGGAACCGTAGACGACCCCGACTTCGTGTCGCGTGCCGCCATGATTGCCTCCGGGGTGGTGTCAGGGTTGGGTGCCGCGCTCAGGATTGAATCGCTCAGCGTCGAAACGCTCAGCGTCGAATCGCTCAACGTCGAATCGCTCAACGTCGAATCTAGAGTCGAACTTGCTGCCGGGCTCACTGTTGTACTCACTGCCATGCTCCTTGATTCTGTCCCTGGCCGCCGCCTCGAACTCTCATTCAAATAACAAAGAGCCCCGAGTCAGATGACCTCGGGGCTCGCGTTTGCGGGAAGACTTCAGCCGCGCACGGGCACCGGGGTCCGGTACCCATAAAAAAACTCGCGGCAAGCCATGCGGCTATTAAACCACATGGCAGGCGTGGCGTACGGAGTGGCGGCTCTGTCGGTGGCCCACGGTAGCGTTTCAGGTGCCATGACATCTTTGTTTGATCTGCCTCCAGACAATCCGCACAGCAGTCCGCACGCCCACCCGCACAGTGGTTCGACGGCGGCCGCTACATCCGCGCCGGATGCAGACGAGTTACTGGCGGATCTCAACTCCGCTCAGCGCACAGCAGTCACGCATCGCGGCTCGCCGCTATTGGTCGTGGCCGGCGCCGGATCCGGCAAAACCCGGGTGCTCGCCCGACGCATCGCGTATCTGCTGGCTACCGGTGCGGCACAGCCCGGCGAGATCCTCGCGATCACGTTCACCACCAAGGCCGCCGCGGAAATGAAGGAGCGGGTCGCCACGCAGGTCGGTCGGCGCGCCAGAACAATCTCGGTGTCCACATTCCACTCGCTGTGCGTGCGAATTCTACGCGCCGAATACCGTTATCTGCCGGTGAATTCGACGTTCACTATCTACGACTCATCCGACTCCCAGCGGCTCATTAGCCTTGTCGCGCAGGGCCTGAATCTGGATATCAAGAAGCACACCCCACGGGGGCTCGCGGCCGCAATCTCGAATTTGAAAAACGAGCTAATCGACGTCGAAATCGCGCGTGAGCGCGCGGAGTCGGAGTACGACAAGCTCGTCGCGCAGGTCTACGAGGGTTACCAGCGTCGTCTGGAATCAGCATCGGCATTCGATTTCGACGATCTGATCATGCAGACCGTCGTCTTGCTGCGGGATCGACCGGTCGTCGCCGAGCACTACCGCCGCCGATTCCGACACGTAATGGTCGACGAATACCAGGACACCAACCACGCGCAGTACGAGTTGGTGCGAGAGCTGGTGGGCGCCCGTCGTTCTCGCGCTTCGGGCGACGACTCCGGGAACGTCATTGGTAAAGATGCCGAGTATGACGATGCCCTCGGTGATTCGGGTTCGGGCGCTGGTTCCGGCGACGGTTTCGGTGCAGATTTTGACGGTGATTCTGACGGTGGTTCTGGTGAGGGCGCCTCGGCGCTACCCCCCGCGGAGTTGGTCGTGGTAGGTGACGCAGACCAATCCATCTACGCATTCCGTGGGGCGTCGATCCGTAATATTACCGAGTTCGAGAAGGATTATCCTGCTGCGACAACCGTGCTCCTGGAACAGAACTACCGGTCCACCCAGACGATCCTTTCGGCGGCGAACGCCGTCATTTCCAAGGACCGCAAGCGACGACACAAAAACCTATGGACGGACGCCGGCGATGGCGAGCAGATCGTCGGATATGTCGGCGACGACGAGTACGACGAAGCCCGATTCATCGTCGACGAAATTGACCGGCTCTGCGACCGAGGAACGGCGACATATGGGGATGTGGCGGTGTTTTACCGAACCAACGCCTCCTCGCGCCCCATCGAAGACGTACTGGTGCGAACAGGCATGCCCTACCGAATTGTTGGCGGCGTGCGCTTCTACGAGCGCAAAGAGGTGAAAGATGCGCTCGCGTACCTACGCGTGGTCGCTAACCGCACGGACGAGGTGAGCCTGCGTCGCATCATCAACACACCGAAACGCGGAATTGGCGACCGTGCAATCGCGGCAGTGTCCGTGTTCGCCGACCAAGAACGAATCGGCTTCGCCGACGCGCTCGCGCGGCAAGCCGAAATTCCGTTCCTGGCCACCAGATCGGCGCACGCGATCGCTGAATTCATGACCTTGTTGGATGGGCTGAACGAGGTCGTTATGGCCGGCGGGGAACCAGCCGATGTGCTGGTCGCGGTGCTGGAACGCACCGGGTATCGAGACCAGCTTGCCGGATCCGATGATCCCCAGGATGCGTCCCGGTTGGAGAACGTCGAACAAATGGTCACGGTGTTACGCGAAACTGCGGAAAACGTGCTCGCGGCAGACGCGGCAGACGCGGCAGACGCGGCAGACGCGGCAGCTGCGGTAGATG
>JBDTAR010000090.1:0-5022 GCA_039924545.1 Nakamurella sp.
TCGAGCGTGTTGCCTAGCGCGCTAGGCAACACGCTCGACCGCGGTGGCGATAGTGCGGTGGCGCCTCGGCTACTGGGCCTGGGACACCGACGACATCTGGAATCCGTCCACGCGCATCGATGGCATGGCGGTCCTGGTGAAGTAGTCGCTCCACTCCCGCGATAGGCACCGCTCCGTGCGGCCCACATCAGCCCCTCGTCGGAGCACATCCAACGGCGACATGTTGAATCGGAAGTTGTTGACCGCCGCGGTCACCTCGCCGTTTTCAATCAGGAATACGCCGTCGCGGGTGAGCCCGGTCAGCAGCATAGTCATGGGATCGACTTCGCGGATGTACCACAGTGATGTAACCAGCAGCCCCCGCCGAACCCCCGCGACAAGATCCGCAGTGGTACGGGTCTCGTCTCCGCCCGCCAGCACCAAATTGTCCACTGCAGGGGTGAAGGCGGCGCCGTATTCCGCGGCCGACGCCCTGGTCTGCAGCAGACTATGTATGCAGCCGTCCCGAATGAGTTCGATCCGCCCGGACGGCGCTCCGTTATCGAAAACTGTTGCCTCGTCGGATGAATACGGTGTTTCTACGAACGGTGCGCACTCGAGTCCGTGCTCGGCCGGGTCGCCGTACAGGGTCAGAGCGCGGTCGGTGAGGCGTTCTCCCACTCGGGTTCCGCCTTTAGCGGAGAACGCCGATCGGCCCTCGTGCGCAGGGCGCGCGCCGGCATTCCAGGCCAGGTTGATCATGAAGTCCGCCACCGAAGTCGGCGGCAGGACAGTGTCGTAGCGGCCGGGTGAGAGATCGACTCGCCGAGAGGCCCAGCCGAGCCGTTCGGTGAGCACGGAGTTGGTAGCCGCAATGTCGACGTCGGTGAAGTCGACGGTGGAGGCGCCCGACCACGAAGATCGCGCCATATCAGCGGATTTGGCGTTCATCTCGAACGTGCCGGTCGGCTGTACCCAGCGGCGGCGAACGCCGGTCGACGTGCCGAGATGAATTGTCGCCACCTCGTGTCGAGCGAACCCGTAGAGCACGCGGTCACCGGAACGAGCGTCGTCGAACGCACCGGCCAATCCAGGAAGTATCGGCGCGAAGACGTCAAACGATGTCGCCGCAGCAGTGGCCCCGAAATCTGCGTCTACCGCAGCAGGTTCGGCCGTGCCAATTCCTGCGGCGACAGCATCGCCTGCACACAGGTCAACACCATCCCGGGCAGGGCCGCTGGCCGCCGCCACCAGCGCGGCATCCTCGGCGGCGCGCACCACAGCCGCGACTGACGCGGCTGACATGGCATCGGCCGACGAGCCCGCAACGGTGGCCGCTGCTAGTCCCCCGGGCGAATCCCCGGCGGGAACCACGGCAACGACATAGAACTCGACAGAGGTAGCCAGACCGTTGGTAGTGACAGTGTTGTTGGCCCAGCGCACATTCGCCTGAGACGCTGACCGCACCACCACCGCGCAGCCAACCGAGGGCCCAGTGGCCCCACGTGCCGAGCCTGCAGCAGCAAGCCCCGCCGCAACAATCTGTTCCGGCGATAGCAAGCCCGTCACGATGGCATGTTTCCCGTACGTATCGCTGGTCATGCCGCACCACCTTCAGTACTGCCCTCAAAGCGGGTATTGAGCACGCTAATGCCACGGAATCGCGCGGATGGACACCCGTGCGAAACCGGAGCGACCTGACCGGGTTGGCCTTTGCCACAGTTGAACGCACCGCCCAACACATAGGTTTCCGGCCCAGCGACGGCGTCCATCGCCCCCCAGAAATCGGTCGTGGTGGCCTGATACGCAACATCCCGCAGCTGACCGTCGAGGCGCCCGTTGTGAATGCGGTAAAAGCGTTGCCCGGTGAACTGGAAGTTGTAACGCTGCATATCGATCGACCAGGACTTGTCGCCGACAATGTAGATGCCGTCATCGACTCCGGCGATCAAATCGTCGGTGGAGCCTCCGGCCGGATCTGGCGCAAGTGACACGTTCGCCATGCGTTGAATCGGAATATTGCCGGCCGAATCCGCATAAGCGCAGCCAGTGGATCTGGCCAGCCCGAGCTTCTTCGCAAACACTCGGTCCGTCTGGTACCCGACGAGCACGCCGCTGCGGACCAGATCCCACTGCCCGGTGGCGACACCGTCGTCGTCGAACCCGACTGTGGCCAGCCCATGTTCGGCATTGCGGTCCCCCGTGACCGTCATGATCGGCGAGCCATATTGGAGCGTTCCCAGCTTGTCTGGAGTGGCGAAGGACGTTCCGGCATAAGCAGCTTCGTACCCGATGGCCCGATCGTATTCGGTGGCATGCCCAATCGACTCATGAATGGTGAGAAACAGGTTCGATGGATCAATCACCAAGTCGTATCGCCCGGCCCGCACCGATGGCGCTTTCACCTTCTCGGCAAGAGTGCCTGCTATGACGGGAATCTCGGCATCGAAGTCCCATCCGCCCGTCATGTATTCCCAGCCGCGCCCCACCGGCGGCGCTAACGATTTCATGGTCTCGAACGTGCCGGAATCGGAGTCGATCGCGGTCGCTTCGAGTTCCGGTTGCAGTCGAACTCGTTGCTGCGTCGTCGATGTGCCCCACGTATCGGCGTAGAACGTATTTTCCTTGACGCAGTGCACGGAGGCGGAGGTGCGCGCCACCCCGTCGGTCGCGAGCAGGCGCTCCGATCGATCCAGCAATAGGGCTAATCGGTCGGCAGCGGGCACAACGAACGGATCAACGTCATACTCGCTGACCCACAAGGCATCTCGATACACCGGCTCGTCCGCACGGTCTACCCTCTCGGATACGACTCCCACCAAAGCGCGGGCAATGGCCACCGCTTGCTGTGCGGTGGCTGCCACCTCCTCGGGCGTGGCGAGCACGGCGGATGCGAAACCCCAGGTGCCATCGACGATCACTCGGACGGAGTAGCCGATGGACACCGACTCCGTCGCAGCTTGGACTGCGGTATCGCGCACTACCAGCATTGAGGACTGGAGTTTGTGGACGCGAAAGTCGGCGAAGGATGCGCCTGCGGCTCGCGCCGCGCTGAGGGCGGCGTCAGCCAAAGCGTGCAGCGGAAGCGCCGTGAAGGACGCGTCGACGAAGTGTGCCATGACATCACCCTACGGATCGGATTCAAGGTGCACCGAGATTCGATTCAGCCACGATACCTATGACGCTGTACGCATTGCATCACATGGGTGCCCCAGAGGGGCAGCTCCACTACGCTCGGTATCAAATCTCCGAATGCAGTCCGGCCGAGCCCGGAAGGACGGCGACCGAGTGGACGCTGTTCTGCTTCCCGCCAGTGGGATACGTCCATCAGCGCCACAGTCCGCCTGGGAAATAGTGGCGCATGCGGTCGTCGTCACCGAGGACATGGCTGAAGCGGCGCTCACGAGCCTGGAGAACAGTCGCGTCCAGTACGGCGCAGCGCACTATGCGGCCGCCGAACGAATCGTCACATTGGCATTGGAGCTCAGCCGCCCAGATCTGAGCCTGCGCGCCCGGCTGATCCTCGCGACTATAGAATTCCGTCAAGGCGACGTCATCGCCGCCGCAGCACAAGCCAAGGACATCCTCACTGCAGCTGAGGCGCTCGGCGAAGCGTACGTGATGGCTCGAAGTCACTTCCTTTTATGTAGCGCCCATCACTCATTAGGCGACTCACCATCGTCGCGGATCAACGGCATCCGCAGCGTGGAACTACTGCCGGACGATGCGCCCTTGAGTGTGCGCATTGATCACCTCCGGGCGCTGGGAACCGCCTACGGGCCTGGACCGGACAGCGAACGATGCCATGCGCAGGCGCTGGACCTGATCAATGTCATCGGCGACGCCGCTCGCGCTATCGGGGTCCACAACAGCCTGGCGTACTTCGCGTACCAGCAGGACGATTTCCGTCGGGCCGCGGAACATGCGGACCAAATGCTGGAGCTGTCCTACATTCGACATATTCCGCTCGTAGCATCCCAACTAGACACCATTGCGCGAATATTAATGATGACGGGACGCCGCGAGGCTGCCATCGAGCTGTTGCGGCCGTTGATCCCACATCCGGGCGATCCGACGTGTGCCGGCGGTATCGAGGATCTCGACCCAAAACCGTATGGACTCGCCGAGTGTATGTTGACGGTCGCCGAAGCACACCGCGCGCTAGGCCGGTACGCGACCGCTCGGCAGGCGCTGGCGTCGACGTTCTTACTCGTAGACGAGCATCATGTAGGACTCTGTCGCGCCCACGCGCGGTTGGCCCAAGCCGCGCTATTTGGCGACGTCGGTGATTTCCGCGGCGCCTACTTCGAGCACATCGCTTTCCATGCTGCGGTCCCGGATCGCAATCGCTGCCGAGCGATCCGAACTGATTTCGGCTGCTATTGCCGACGCCGATTTCTTCAAACGCATCAACGACGAGCTATCTCACGAAGTCGGTGACGAAGTGCTGCGGCGCCTCGCCGCGATCCTCGCCGCGGCCGCTTCTCCTCCGGAGGTGGTGGGCCGCCTCGGCGGCGAGGAGTTACTGATCGTGTTGCCGAATACGGACGAGGCCACCGCGTTCGACCGCTGCGAAACGATCCGCCGCGCTATCGCGGCCTACGACTTCGCACCGATCACGCACCATATTCCGGTCACTGTCTCGATCGGTGTGGCTACGGCCCGGGGTGCAGAAACCACATCGGCCGCGCTGTTGACCGACGCCGACCGAAACCTTTACGCCGCCAAAAGGTCTGGCCGCAATCGGGTAATGACGGCCCGTCGCTAGCCGCAACTGTCGCCCTTGGCGTCCTTCCTTTCGCCCTCGATCTTGCCGTCGTGTTTCGAGAGGCTCACGCCAAGTATTTTGAAGTCGTACCCGTACCCGATCTCGGCGCGAACATAAGCCTTCTTGCATACCGGGCCCCACGTCAGAGAGGTGCCGAGTAGCACTGCTGGCTGCACGAACGGTATGAAGCCGATGTCGAAAAAGCTCAGCGATACGCGCGGGTAGCCGACGCCGAACTGCGCGTCGACGTTGTTGCCGATCATGGCTGCCGGGTC
>JBDTAR010000091.1:0-4336 GCA_039924545.1 Nakamurella sp.
ATTCTGGTGATGTTGCTGCCCGGATCCGACGCTGGCATAGTCGCCCGCGAGGTCTCTACAGCACTAAGCCGCACTCTCGGCGGGCCGGTTACTGCAGCGGGCCAGGCCGTCGGGCTGATCAAGGAGCACTCCTCTGACTGGCGGCACCTGCCGCAGGCTTATGCTGCGGCCCGCGACTGCCTGACGGCGATGCTGGCACTTGGCCGGGACGGACAACGTGCGACGATGGCCGACCTCGGGTTCGTCGGGGTGGTGCTCTCTGGTGGAGACTCTCCCGGCGCTTTCGTCACCGGCGCCCTCGGCCCCGTATTGGATTATGACGCCGCGCGGGGCACCGACCTCATCGATACGGTAGATGCCTATTTCGGTTCAGGTTGCCACTTGGGCCACACTGCTACTCTCTTGCATGTACATCCAGATGCGTTGGGGCAAAGGCTATCTCGAATCGGCAAACTGCTCGGCGACGACTGGGTGGAACCGCAGCGGGCCCTGGAGATACAACTCGCTCTGCGCCTACGGACGTTGCTGGGGCCAGTCCCCGCGTGACGGGCGCGACATGAAGCGGCATTATGTAATTCACTCGTGTTCACCGAAATTTGTACGCAGCAACCCGGTCACAGCAACCTGGTCAGCGGCATGTCTGCCGGGGCCGTGAAAGGCTAGTCACCCGATGCTTCTTCCTCGCCCAGATTCCGTCGTCTCCGGAACCGGTGCTTTCGCCCTGACCGCGCAGACCACGGTGGTCGCGCCCGCCGAGCTGCGGGCTACCGCTAGCTGGCTGCAGGGCGCGCTACGTCCGGCGACAGGACTTGCGCTCGGGGACAGCGTCATACCCGGCACTAAAAATGGCGCGATCGAGCTCGCTATTGACGAGTCGCTCGGTAAGGAGTCGTACCGCCTCGCTGTCGAAACCAGCGGCATCAGCGTCGAAGGCGGGGACTCCGCCGGCGTGTTCTACGGATGCCAGACACTACTGCAACTATTGCCCGTCGAGATCTACCGCCGCGCAACGGTTTCCGACGTCGCATGGAAAATTCCGGCAATACGCATCACCGACTCGCCCCGCTTCGGCTGGCGGGGCGTCATGCTGGACGTGTCCAGGCAATTCATGCCGAAGCACGATGTGCTGCGCTTTATTGACCTGATGGCGATGCACAAGTTGAACGTCTTCCACTTCCACCTGACGGACGACCAGGGCTGGCGAATCGAGATCAAAAAGTACCCACTGCTCACCGAGATCTCTTCCTGGCGCACAGAGTCTCAGGTCGGCTGCGGCGACGATCGACCCACAGACGGGCGGCCACACGGCGGCTTTTACACGCAGGACGATATCCGGGAGATCGTCGCCTACGCCGCGGCGCGACAGGTCACCGTTCTACCGGAAATTGAAATGCCCGGGCACGCTCAGGCGCTGTTGGCCGCGTACCCCGAGTACGGCGTCACCGGCAACACAGTCGATGTCTGCACCAGGTGGGGCATTTTCGAGGACGTGGCCAACGCGGAAGACCAGACGATCCAGTTCTTCTGCGACGTACTCGACGAGGTCGCCGAACTGTTCCCATCCGAGCTCGTCCACGTCGGCGGCGACGAATGCCCCCGCGTCCAGTGGGCGGCCGACCCACGCACTCAGGAGTTGATGCGCGAGCGCGGAATCACCCGGGAGGCGGACGTACAGGTCTGGTTCATGACGCAGATCGGCGCGCACCTGTCGACGCTCGGCAAGCGCATGGTTGGCTGGGACGAATTGTTGGAAGGGCCCCTACCGGACGGCACCATCATTTCGTCGTGGCGTGGAATGACGGGCGCGATCACGGCAGCGCGTCGCGGGTATGACGTGGTGTCGTGCCCGTTCGATGTCGTCTACCTGGACTACCGCCAGTCGGAGGGCGCTGATGAGCCCATTCCGGTGGCCATGCCGCTCACCGTCGAGGACGTGTACGCCTTCGAGCCGGTGCCCGCCGAACTCACGGAAGAACAGGCCAAGCACGTCCTGGGCGGGCAGGCCAACATCTGGACCGAGTACATGGACAACCCACGTACCGTGGACTTCTTTACGTTCCCGCGCCTGTCGGCGATCGCGGAAGTGCTGTGGACACGCGGGGACCGTAGTTACGCCGAGCTCGAGCCGCGACTTGCCGAGCATCTGAAGCGGCTGGACGCCGTCGGCGTCGAATATCGTCATACTTCCGGGCCCACACCATGGCAGACTCGGCCAGGCATCCCCGGCCGACCCACTACCCGGAAGGCATGGCAGGAATTTGGCGAAGAATTGGTCGCAGACATCAAGGAGTGAGCCACGGTTGATTATTCGGTCTCGCAGCCGATAGAGCAGATGTGAGCGCGCGAGAGGTGTTTGCGGACACCGCCCTGCCCTGGGCGGCCATTGCTGACGCCCTCGTCATCACGGCTGACGACGCCTCCGATGCGCTCACCGCGTTGGAAACCCAGCACGCCCGGTCTGTCGAAACTCAGCGCCGCGCGGCCGAGCGACTTCTGTACGTCGCCACTGGCCTCGGCAGAGCCGATCTGCGGCGCCGCGCCCGCTTGGTCATCGCCGACGTAACGATCCGGCAGGGCGACCCGGTCACCGGGTCTGCGCTCGCTCGCGCCGTGAAGGCAGACGCCGAGAAGGCAAGTGACGCATTCGCGGTCGCCCGTAGCTACTTCCTGCTGGCATGGGTGGCCCGCTCGATCGGCGACGCTGCCACGGCGCAAGTCGACGGGATTCGCAGCGTCGAACTCCTACCAAGCGACACTCATCGTGGGATCGTTGTTGATCACCTACTGACGCTGGCACGCTCATACAATCCGGCGCCCGAGGCGGCTCGCTATTACGATGAGGCACTCGCAGTCGCACGCGAATTGGGCGACCCAGTAGTAATTCTGGCGATCCATAACAACGGCGCTTACTCCGCTCTGGATCGCGGCGATCTCACGCTAGCCGCAGAGAACGTCACGGCTATATTGCAGGTCGCAGCCGAGTTCGACCTACGTTTGCCGGCAATTTTTCTCGACACCATCGCTCACGTCTACAACAAATCCGGGCAATACGCCGAGGCAATCGCCATGCTGGAGCCCATTCGGCAAGCGATGTATCTGCCCTTGGCTGAAGCGAACGATATCGTCGACACCAAAGCGCACGGCTTAACAATGGCGCTCGTCACCATGGCGCGGGCACACCGCCACCTTGGGCAACTCGACATGGCGGAGGAAGTGCTCCACCGAGCACGGGCCTTAGCGATGGATGCGGGCCCACCGGCAACTGCCGCCTCGATCATTCAGGAACAGGCTTTGATCCACGCGGCCCGCGGGGAGTTCGAGAAGGCCCTCGCCGGATACATCGCTTTTCACGAGGCAACGGAAACGCTGCGATCCGAGGACTGGCAGGCTCGCACCCGCATTGTCCAAGCTTCTTTCGATGCGGAGCGGAACCGCGAACAAGCGGACCACTTCCGCGACCTTGCGATGCGTGATGCGCTGACTGGCCTGTACAACCGCCGTTATATGGATGAGCTCCTGACGATAGAGATTGCGAAATCAGCGAGCCACGGCACTCCCCTGTCGGTGGCCATCCTCGACGCCGATCACTTCAAGCGAATTAACGACGAGTGCTCCCACGAGGTGGGCGACAAAGTGCTGCGCATGCTAGCCACGGTCCTATTGGCGACACGTCCTGAACCCGCCACGGTGTGTCGTCTTGGCGGCGAAGAATTCGTGCTCGCCATGCCGAATACCGCTGCGGATGTCGCCCTGGACATCTGCGAGACGGTCCGTTCCGCCGTCGCCGCGCATCACTGGCCAATGCTCGACGGTCGTTCGGCACTCACTATTTCGATCGGTGTCAGTACCGCGGTCGGGGCGACATCGCCCAGCTCCCTGTTGTCCAATGCCGATCGAAATCTCTACGCGGCCAAGCGATCAGGCCGGAATCGGGTGATGGCCGATGCGAATTGAGCCTGCCTGCTTGAGCACACCCTCATGAGGTCAGTCGAACGGATCGACGACTTGCGGGCGGCATGGCGCCGCGCCGCTAACGCTCCCGAGGTGACGGCCGAGATTGCCGACACAGCGCTCCGCGCGATGAAGCTTAACGCCGAGCGCTTCCTCGACGAACAACGGCCCATCGCTAGCCGTATCTCGCTGAGAATGTGCCGGCATTTTCGGCTGAGCTGACAGCGGGGCGAGTTCGTCATCGATGCCGCTGTGGTTGCGGGCACGTACCGCAAGCAGGGAACCCTGTGGGTGATCGCCAACGGCGGCGTGCGTCCTCGTCGCGGGCGGAATCTTAAGGGTCGATGTTTGACGTTTGTTGAACGGGAGCAGATCGCGATGTCTC
>JBDTAR010000092.1:0-9075 GCA_039924545.1 Nakamurella sp.
TCGGCCATGAGTCTGCGAGCGCGGCACCGGATTGTGCGCCGCTTGGCACTAGATCGACGGTGCAGCCCGCAGCTGCCAATGCGGCCGCTGTGCCGTGTCCGACCGCCGCCACGTGAGTTGACGGAGCGATAATGCCTGCCTCAGCGAGGTTGTCGCGATTGATCGCGACAACAGCGTCGACCGCAGCGGCCGAGGTGAACGCAACCCAGTCGAAAGTGCCGGCCGACAATTCGTGCACGGCATGAAGCGCCTGCGCCGAGCCCCGCACGGGCACAGTCGATATCAGCGGGACCGGCAGCGGCAGCGCCCCGGCGCTACGGAGCATCGCGATCAGCGCCGCCGATCGTTCCGCGGGCCGGGAAACTAGGACGCGCAGTCCTTGAAGCGGCAGTGTTACGGAAGGCTGCGCTGCGGAAGGCGGGGTTGCGGAAGGCCGCGCTGCGGAAGGCAGGGTTGCGGAAGGCCGCGCTGCGGAAGGCAGGGTTGCGAAAGGCGGTGTCCCGGACGGCGGCGTAATGGAAGGCAGAGTCATGGCCGACAGCGCCACTGGCCGCAGGCGGCTCGGCGGTCATCGCAGGTGGTCACGATGCCTCGATAATCTCTCCAGCGCCGTCACCGAGTAGCGCCTCGGCCACGTGTGCGCCTAGGTCACGTGCGTCAGCAGCGCGCCCTGAGTCGCTGCGCTGGTACACCTGCGCACCGTCCACTGAGATGACCCGCGCAGTAAGCGTTATCGTGTCCCCAGCCACCTCAGCGAGCGCCCCAACCGGCGCGGCACAGCCCGCCTGTAGACCTGCGAGCAGCGCCCGTTCCGCATCTGTCGCACACCGACTCGGTGCGTCGTCGATGGCGGCCAGCGCCGCTATCAATGCGACGTCGTCGGCGCGGCATTCGACAGCCAACGCCCCCTGCGCGGGCGCTGGCACCATGTCGGCCACATCAAACGTGTGGGTGATGGCGCCCAGACGGCCGAGCCTGGCGAGACCAGCCCGGGCTACCACGATCGCCGCGACATCGCCGGTTTCAACAGCTCTCAATCGGGTATCGACATTCCCGCGGATCGGGACAGACTTCAGGTCTCCGCGAAGCCTGAGCAGCTGCGCAGCGCGGCGCGGCGAGCCGGTGCCGATCAGGGCGCCGACGGGCAGCGCTTGAAGGTCAAGGCCCGTCGCGGCACAAAGGACGTCGGCTGGATCCTCGCGGACCGGGACAGCCGCTAAACGAATGCCAGGCTCCGGAGCGGTCGGTAGATCCTTGTATGAATGCACTGCGAAATCCACGTCGCCGTCGATGATGGCTTGGCGTACTGCGACAACGAAAACTCCCGTGCCGCCGATCTGGGTCAGCGGCGACCTGTCGATATCACCATGCGTCCGTATCGGCACAAGAATCACGTCGCGGCCGGTCGCGGCCCGGACTGCGGCCGCCACGATTTTGGACTGAGCCATGGCGAGCGCGCTGCCGCGAGTGCCTAGGCGCAGGGCGCCGTCATACATGATTGGTGCGCCGACGATACCGATACCAGTCACGAGCCGAACGCCTCTCCTGCAATGCCTGATGCCACCAGCAATTGCGGATCGAACGGCGTGGAGATCCAGTCGCCAGCGGAGTCGGCGCCCGCCGTGGTGGGGCGAAGCTCACGCCCTCGGCAGCAGCCGGGCCAGCAGGTATCGGGACGTGCTGGCAGCGGGGTAGCCGAAAGCACGCGCTCACCAGCCCGCGCCGTTGGGTCGAGCCGTTCAACGATGAGATCGACGAGACCCGCGACGAAGTCAGGATGTGTCCCGGAGGTCGCTACCCGCTCGAACCACAAGCTGTGTTCCGCGGCCGTCTGTGCCGCTTCGGTGTCCAGGTCCCAGATCACCTCAACATGGTCCGATATGAAACCGATCGGCACGACGATCACACCGGCAGCGCTGCCGCCCGTCGCAATATCGGCGATGACGTCGTTGATATCGGGCTCCAGCCAGGGAGTATGCGGCGACCCGGACCTGGACTGATACGCAAGTCGCCACGTCAGCGACGGGGTCAGATCAGTTGCCTCGGCATGCTTCTCGCCGACGATGTGCATTACCTCGGCGCAGGCGGCTAAATGCTGCTCGACGTACAGACGTCCGTCGGCCTTGGTACCGGACGCGCCCGCCATGGTTTCCGGAATGGAATGCGTCGTGAAAATCACCGTGACATCGTTCGCCGACACACCCGCATCGACCGCGCGTCCCAGCGCAGCGAGCACGCCGTCCGCGAACGGAGTGAGGAATCCGGGCAGATCATAGAACGGCCGCAACTTGTCGATCCGCATCTCGCCGACCAGTTCGGTATCGATCAGGGCGGCGGCAAAGTTCTCCCGATACTGACGGCATGACGAGTAGCTGGAATACGCGGACGTTGCCACTGCGAGAAGCGACGAATAGCCGGAATCCTGTGCCTCGCGCACCGTGTCGGCCAAATACGGCGACCAGTTGCGATTGCCCCACAGCACCGGAATGTCGAACCCGCGCCGAGCCAGCTCCTCCTGCAGCGCGACCTTGAGCGCCCGGTTGTGCTCGTTGATTGGCGAGACGCCGCCAAGCGCCAGGTAGTGGTGTGCTACTTCGTGGAGACGTTCGTCTGGAATTCCGCGTCCGCGGGTGACGTTACGCAAAAACGGCATGACGTCATCCGGGCCCTCCGGGCCGCCGAAGCCCGCCACGAGGACAGCGTCATACGTGGTGCTTTTCCTGTCTCGCACAACGGTTGGCGATTCCGTCACCCGAGAACCTTGGCCAGATCGGCAAGTTCGGTGCGGCGGCCGGTGAAGAACGGCACCTCGACGCGGACATGGCGGCGCGATGCTGACGCCCGCAATGCCCGCATCATGTCGACGGTGCGATCGAGTTCGTCGCATTCGATGCCCACCAAAAATTCGTAGTCATTCAGCGCGAACGAGGCGACGGTATTGGTCAGCACGCCGGGGTAATCGCGACCCAGTTGGCCGTGTTCGGTGAGCAGGGAGCTGCGCTCGTGGGCGCCGAGCAGGTACCACTCATAGGAGCGCACAAACGGGTAGACCGTGAGCCAGTTCTTGGCGGGCTTCCCTTCGACGAAGGCCGGGATGTGCGCCTTGTTGAACTCGGACTCGCGCGCCAGACCGATGACCGACCAGCGCGGCGCGAGCCCAAACCGGCCCAGGATCTTCCGCAGCGAACGCGCAGCAGCCTGCATCGACTCGGGGGTACGACCCACCAGCCACACCATGAAGTCGGCGTCGGCGCGCATGCCGGACACGTCGTAGAAGCCGCGCACAGTGACGTGCTGCGAAGAGAAGTCGGTGACGAACGTGTCGAGCGCGGCGGTGAGCGCCGCCGCATCGCCATCACCGTCATCCGTGTGCTGATACACCGAGTAGCTCGTGTAGTGCAGGTTGTCGTCAGATTGTGTCGAAGTGTCGGAAAGAGTCATGTTCCTATGGTGCTCCTCCACCGCGCCCTCATGGCAAGTCCCAATTGCGTGGCGTCCGTCACTACGCCGGCAAGTCCGGTGCCAGACACCGCCGCACCCACGACGTTGAGCCCCGGAAACACCGAAAGCCCTGCGCGAAAATCTGCGACCGCCACTGCGTGCCCCATCGGTCGCGCCGCAAGTTGATCGCGGTAATGCACCACGGCGAAATCGACCAGATTATCTGCGGTGAGCGATACGCCGAGCAGCGCAGACGCATCACGCAGGGCCAGATCCGGAAACGCGGCGTCCGATGGAACTGCCGAAGCGATGTTCAGGCTTGTACCCGTCCGCACACCCGCGCCGCGGCCGTAGGACAGTCGCAGGACGTGTCGTCCGGGGCCAGCTTGCTCGGCGATATACGACCATTTCGCGGTGAGATGGGTCAGCGCCTTAGCGTCGATGTGACGCACGCGGGGACTGACGAGTACGCCGGTCCCGCGGGGGCAGCCGTCCAACAGCGGCTCATCGACGACGAGAGTGACGATCACCACATGGGTCGCCGGCGCCGTGGGGAGCCGGAGTGCGCCATCGGTCGCCTGTGTGACGAGCGCTGCCGCGCTCGACGTTTCAGTAGCTATGACGATGTTCGGCGCGACAAGTCGCGCATCGCCCGCGCCGGTCGATACCGCCCAGTTACTGCCGCACCGTTCGATGGACTCGGCCGGAGTCGTCAGTCGCAGCTGGCCACCGGCCAATTTCAGGGCCACTTCGAGAGCATTCGTGAGCATGCCCATGCCGCCGCGGACACCTGCAACCGCAGATCCGGACGGCGGCACACCCGTTCGAATTTGCGCGATCGCAGCCGAGAGGGATTGACCGGCAGCAAGTTTCGAGCGCAGCGTGGGCGAGACGGTGTCGATATCTAGGTTTTCCGGATCTGTGGAATACACACCCGCAACGACAGGCTCCACGAGTCGGTTCAAGACGCGCCGACCCATGCGGCGGCGTACCAATGAGCCAAATCCACGCTCACGCCCGCCGCGTCTGCCCCATCCCCGCATCGCTAGCGACCTCTGCGGTAGCACTAAATCCAGTCGCGCTCGGAGCACGCCCAGCCAGCCGATCACTCGTCGTACATCGGCGGCGGATGGGTTCGCCGGGACACCGAGGAGGGTGCCTCCCGGCAGCGGCGCCGCCCCGGATTTGCCTTCCGCGAATTGCACCCATGCCTGCGCCGCCAAGGGACGAACAACGTCCAGGCCAAGGTTTTCAGCGAGCGGCCTTACCGCCGGACGTGCGACGGCGAAGGCATCGGCGCCGCGATCGACACGCAATCCGGCGACCTCATGGAACCGCACACAGCCGCCGACGACACGCTCGGACTCCAGCACGATCGTGCGCATTCCAGCTTCTGCGAGGCCGCGCGCCACGGTGAGGCCCGCGATGCCAGCACCGATAACGATCACATCAGCATCGGTCTCGGTCTCGGTCTCGGTCTCGGTCTCGGTCTCGGTCTCGCAGCGTGCGTCTTGAATGACTGGCTTATCCTCTCGGGTCACAGGCGCCATGCACCGTTTCGACCATTGCCGTGAGGACGCCCGGATCGGCGTCCGGCGGCACGCCGTGACCCAAGTTCACAATGTGTCCTGGCGCGTCTGCCGCAGCATCGAGCGCCGCCAGTGTTGCTCGACAGGCAGCCTCCACTCCTGCCAGGACCACCGCCGGGTCAATGTTGCCTTGCACCGGGGTTCGACCGCCGAGGCGGCGAACAGCGTCATACATGTCGGTGCGGTAGTCGATGCCGATCACATCGGCGCCTGCCTCAGCCAAATCTGGGAGGATCTGGCCGGTTCCGATACCGAAGTGGATGCGCGGAATGCCGAGATCGGCCACGCCGTCGAAAATCTCGGCCGAATGTGGGAGGACAAACGCGCGGTAGTCGGCGCGAGACAGCGCGCCAGCCCACGAATCGAACAGTTGCACGACACTTGCCCCGGCGAGTACTTGGGCGCGCAGGAACGCGGTTGATATCCCGGCCGCCCACGACGCCAACGCGTTCCATGTTTCGGGGTCCGCGTGCATCATCGCGCGGGTGCGCAGGTGGTCGCGACTGGGGCCGCCTTCAACCAGGTAACTGGCCACCGTGAACGGTCCGCCCGCAAAACCGATGAGCGGCACCGGCCCCAGTTCGCTGGCGACGATTCGCGCCGCTGCCGCGATGGGTTCAAGCGCTGCTGGGTCGAGGCTCGGCAGCTTCGCGACGTCATCGGCGGTGCGCACTGGGGAAGCTAGTACCGGTCCGCGGCCGGGCACGATGGTGACGTCCACACCCGCCAGCTTCAGCGGCACCATGATGTCGCTGAACAGGATCGCCGCATCGACACCGTGGCCCCGAACCGGTTGCAGCGTGATCTCGGCGGCCACATCTGGTGTGAGGCAGGCGTCGAGCATGTCAATACCGGTTCGCGCGGCGCGATACTCGGGCAGCGAGCGACCGGCCTGGCGCATGAACCACACTGGCCGGTGCGCCGTGCGCTGGCCCATGCAATTGAGCACGAGCGACGACTGCCCGGTGCGTCCGTCACGGAGCGGATGGTTCGTGGGAAGCAGCGCCAGACGCTTGGCCTCACCGTGATGAAGACTCATGACGTGTGCACTCTCCCGTGATTTTATCGACACTTACCGCGTTTACGTCGAATACTGCCACACCGACATGGTTACGCTAGGCACCGTGCTGGCGCTCATCGGTCTAACGTATCGGGATGCTCCGCTGACGCATATCGCACAACTATCCGACGCGCAGCATCTGTTTACCGCTATCGAAAAGCTCATGGGCGCTGCCGATCCCGCCCTGCGCGGGATCGTGGTGCTGGCGACGTGCAACCGGTTCGGGATGTACCTGGACACCGTGCGATTCCACGATGCGATAGACGCAATCGTGGCCGCGGCTGCCGACGTTCTGGGAATATCAGTCCAGGATGCCGCGCAGGAATTCACCGCCTGCACCGGTTCGACGGCAGCGAACCGCTTGTTTCGCGTCGCCGCGGGCCTGGACTCCATGGTCGTCGGCGAGGCCGAGATCTCCGGGCAAGTCGCCACCGCGTTCCAGCGCGCGCTGGCCGGCGCGACCTCGTCATCCGCACTCAACGTCTTGTTCCAATCAGCAGCGCGCGTCGCCAAACGGGTCGCAACCGATACAAACCTCGGCGCGGCAGGCCGGTCAATCGCGGCGGTAGCGCTTGACGCAGCCGAACGCAGCATCGGGCCGCTATCCGGCGCAGCAGTGTTGCTGGTGGGGACCGGCTCCTATATCCGTGTCGTCGCATCAACGCTCAAGGCCCGCGAATGCCACGATGTGTCAGTCTTCTCATCGAGCGGGCGTCAATTCGAATTCGCCGCAGACCGCGGGCTTTTCGCCGTCGACCAGGAAGCACTTGCCGAGTCACTGCGCCGCGCAGACCTCGTCGTGACCTGCAGCGGCACGGGCACCGTGGTGCTGGACGCTGAGTTGATGCGAAGCGTGATGCATCAGCGAGGTCGACCATTGCAGGTCGTGGACTTGGCCGTTCAGCCAGATGTACCCGAGCCCACGCGACAGCTGCCCGGGGTCGACGTGATCGGCCTCGAGCAGGTCATCGACGCAGCAAGTCACACCAATGCTGTCGCCACAGCGAGCATCACTGACGCCGAGGTGATGATCGCGGCCGCTGTCGACGAATTCGTCGATGAGATCGCGACCCGGCGGCTCGACCCGGCCGTGGTCGCGTTGCGCCAGCATGTCACTGACCTGATCGACCGGGAGATCGGACGGCTCAGTCAGCGGCTACCGGACGAAGTAATGGCCGAAGTGCAGCGATCCCTGCGCCGAATAGCGAATTCGCTCTTGCATACCCCCACCATCCAGGCCCGCACGCTCGCCCGTGACGGGCACGGCGAACGGTACGTCGATGCGTTGCACACGTTGTTCGGGATCGACATTCCGGGTGCCGACAAGGGTTCCGCATTGAGTACGACAGCCGAATCCGACTCGCAACACAGGTGAACTGATTGTCGAAGTATTGGAGTGCCGCCCGGGTTATCGGGTGACCTCGGTGCTCTCCGATACGAGGTAAAACTTGAAGTCGGTACGCCCGGCCGGTCCACGCTCCCGCAGCATCGGGTGTTCCACGAACCACGCGAGATAATTCTCGTAAGCCGTCTCGTCGGCGTAGTGCATTTCTGCGATTCGGTAGAACGTGTAGCCCACCGGAATATCGGTCGATCCGCCGGACGCCTGCTCGACCCGCCGCAGGATTTTGTTGAAGACGATCCGGTCCAGGTACGGATTGGCAAGCAGGTCGGGGGCATGGATGTTGAACAGCCAGTCCTCGTATTCCTCCTCGCTGACGCCAGGAACGATGTCGTAGCCGACAAGCGTCTTAATGCTCATTTCGAACCTCCAGCGGTAGTAATCGTGAAGTCGAAGGACTCCGCCCCGTGGCCGAACCCTTCCAACCGAACTCGATAGGGGTCCACGCGAACCGCCAGCAGATCGTGATCAACCTGGACGCGGCTCCGTAGCGGCGCACGGATGAGCCCGGCGGCCCGCTGCGCCTCGATTTCTCTGCGGTAAATATGTTCCGTCTGCTCCGGACCAAGGAAGGTGACCGTGCCGCGGACAAAGACCACTCGCGCCGGAAGGGCACCGATATCAAAGACGTGTGGATGCTCGTTGCTCGCGCCGTCCGCCGGTGTGCCAACCCAGCTGACCAGCGCATGCGGGTCTGCGCGCCACTGCGCCAATCGGGCATGCTGTCGACGTTGCACCAGGTCCACCGACCAGTCCGGGTTGAGAAACACGGTCATGGACCTTCCAACGAGATGGCCATGACTATCTCGAGAAGTAACCTGTGCAAACTCGGTTTCGTGTATGACGAACTGGCGGGCAGCATGTTGAGCCCGAATCAGGGACTCCTGCGATGTCGCATCTAGCATATTTCTCACTCTCGCCCCGTGAAAGACCAAGGCGAGTCGCATTGGTACTAACATGAGTCCTTGTACTTGTCGTCGAAAGCGGGTCCATTAACCCATCCACAGTCCGCCATTCATGTCGAGGACGGCGCCAGTAATCGACCTCGCAGCATCCGACAGCAGGAAGGTAATCGCTCCGGCGACTTCAGTCGGGGCAAGAGTCCTGTGCAGCGGAATCTGCGCGACCAGCGCCTGCTGCTGCGCGGCTGACAAACGGTGATACATCGCGGTCTCAACGGGGCCCGGCGCAATCGCATTAGCCCTAATTCCACTTGGCGCTAATGTGCTGGCGAGGTGACGAGTCAAGCCGATGAGCCCCGCTTTGGCAGTGGCGTAAGCCGGTCCAGACAAGGTGTTGCCGCCATGACGACCATTCACCGAGCTCATCAGGACAATACCCCGGTCCCCGCTTTCAGCACGTAACCGCGAAAGGCTTTCGCGCACAACAACGTAGGCAGTGTCCAGATTCGCGCGCAGCACCGAATGCCAATCGTCAATATCAGTGTCGTCGATTCCGCCAGCCCCGGCGGCGCCCGCCAACGCGACGACACCACGCAGCTCTTGTGGCGCTGACTCGTCGAGGAATTCCCGCACCGAAGCCGGGTCAGCCGCATCGACTCCGCTTGAAATGTCGAGAACTAT
>JBDTAR010000093.1:0-7770 GCA_039924545.1 Nakamurella sp.
GAACAGTTGTATTCAGGACCGCCGTTTAGAGGTACTTCAGCATGCGCGCGTTACCGAGAGTGTTTGGCTTCACGTACGGCAGGTCTAAGAACTCGGCAACGCCGGCGTCATAAGAGCGACGCAGTTCCGTGAAGCCTTCTGGGGACAGACCTAACTCTGAGATCGCCTCAAACCCGAGCCCGGCGAAAAAGCTAGTTTCGAACGTCAACACGAACAGTCGGGACACACCGATCCGACTCGCTTCTTCGATCACGTCCCGACAGAGTGCGCCGCCAATGCCGCGGCCACGTAAATTCGGGTTCGTCGCTACGGTGCGAATCTCGCCGAGATCTTCCCACAGCACGTGGAGCGCGGCACAGGCCTCGACCGCGCCGTCGACCTCTGCGACCCAGAACTCGGTCACGTCCTCAAACAGGTTCGCCAACGACTTCTCCAGCAGGATTGGTCCGGCGTAGCAGTCGACGAGCTCTTTGATTCGTCGTACATCGCCGACCCGGGCCCGGCGAACAAGAGCGTCATTATCGGTAGCGGGGGACGTCATACTCGGTGAGCGTAGTGACCCATTGCAGTGGCAGCGACGGCGGCTACCCGCGGTCTATTCGGTTGGTAGACCTACTACGCTGAGCAGGTGGCCACCCCTCCGATAGCGTTGCACGCGACCATGCGCGGACACCGGCATGGTTCGGTAACCGTGGCTGTGCGATTCGGACGGCCGGCCAAGGCTCGGCGCGGATGACACCACCAGGCCGGCCGGCTTTGATGAATCTGCCGAACTTACTCACCATGTTGCGGATGCTCTTGGTCCCAATATTCGTTGCCGTGCTTTTTATCGACGGCGGGAACGAGACAAGTGCACGATGGTGGGCGGGCGCAGTGTTTGCGGTCGCGGCAATCACAGACCGCTACGACGGCCAAATTGCTCGAAGTCGCGGGCAGGTGACGGACTTTGGGAAAATTGCCGACCCTATCGCAGACAAGGCATTGATTGGCGCGGCACTCGTTGGGTTGTCGGTGCTGCACGAGATTTTCTGGTGGGTCACTGTAGTTATTCTGGTACGGGAAGTCGGCATCACCCTACTGCGATTCATGATCCTGCGTTATGGCGTCATCGCGGCTAGTCCTGGTGGCAAGCTCAAAACGCTTATTCAAGTGGTGGCAATCGGCCTGTACATCATTCCGCTCAACGTGCTGTCAATCCCGACCGGTCTGCTCACTTGGGGTCGCGGGGGGCTGATGGGTGTGGCGATTGTGCTCACGCTCGCTACCGGCATCGACTATCTCGCGCGCGCCAGCGCACTGGTCGCGCGCGGCAGGCGCACTGCTGATACTCAGTGAATGCCAACACCGCGGTCGGCAGTACGCGCGCGTCAGGCGATGAAGCTTCGTCGGCTGGGATTTGCGATCTGCTCGGCATCAAGCAGGACACGGTGCAGCGACTAGTCGAAGACTTCGCCGCACGGGGATGGACCGTTGCCACGGCGGAGTCGTTGACCGCCGGTTTGTTGGCCGCGGCAATCACCGAGATTCCTGGATCATCCGCCGTACTGCGAGGTGGCATCGTGTGTTACGCCACTGATCTCAAGTCCACGCTGGTCGGCGTGGACGCGGACCTACTCGCACGTGTCGGCCCGGTCGACCCCACCGTGGCTGCGCAGCTCGCTGCCGGCGCTCGATTGCGGTGCGGTGCAGATGTGGGCATTGCGTTGACCGGGGTGGCTGGCCCAGATCCGCAGAGTGGCCATCGGCCAGGCACTGTGTATGTGGCCCGCAGCGGGCTCGGCCGCGAGGTCTGTCAGCGCCTGGCGCTGACAGACCCGCCGGGCACGAGAGGGCAGGTGCGGGCAGCCGCCGTTCGGTGCGCGATAGCACTTTTGCAGGACCTGATGGAACAGGGGTAGGCGACGGGAACAATCCTGAGAGACGGTACGTTGTGCAAGTAGCACGCCACGTGGATCTACGACCGCCCTGGGAACAAGGTAGCGTGGATGCGGATGGTCGGGGCGGTGTCATGACTCGACGTGACTACCCAGTTCGATGAGGAGGGGCGACATGCTGCTACGCGACGCCTTAGGCGGTACATTGCGTCACGCGCGAATGGGGCAGAGCCGCACACTTCGCGACGTTTCTACGGTAGCGAACGTATCGCTCGGCTACCTCTCAGAGGTGGAGCGAGGCCGCAAGGAAGCATCCAGCGAACTCCTCGCCGCGATTTGTGACGCACTCGATGTACAAGTCGCAGACGTGCTCAACAACGCCAGTACTGCGATGCGTGTGGCGTCGTCGCCGATGGCTTCGACACGGGCGTCGACGAGCCTGCGCATCGTTATGCCGTACCGTCCGGCTCCTTCGGCGCCCTCGATCGTCTGACTTCGTTAGTCAGTGCGTTAATCGACTGACTGAATGCGTTGGTAACGGACCCAGGAGAAACCGTCCTGCGGGTTACGAGATACTTCGGTCCATTGCTGGTAGTCGACGCTGGGAAAATATACGTCACCCCGCAGTTCAGCATGGATCTCAGTGAGTTCGAGAACGTCGACGCGGGGGAGTAGTTCGCGATAGATTTCGCCGCCGCCGAATACGTAAAATATATCGTCGCCGGTTTCGGCCACGATCTCATCGAGGGCGGCATCTAGCTCCGCTGCGGCGTCGTGCACCACGATGACGCCCGGCACGGTCCAGCCGCGTTGCCGGGTCAACACCACGGTCCGCCGACCAGGCAGAGGTCTGCCGATCGACTCGTAATTCTTGCGACCCATGATCAAGGTGTGACCCATCGTCGAGGCTTTCAGTCGACGCAAATCTGCCGAGTTACGCCAGGCGAGTTCGCCATCAACACCGATGACGCCGTTCGGGGCAACAGAGGCCGCCAGGATCATCGTCATACCGCTATTGGGGCCTTGATCGCAGGGTCAGGGTCGTATCCGGCCAGGGAGAAGTCCTCGTAGGAGAAGGCATCGATTTCGTTCACCGAAGGGTTCAGTTGCATCGTCGGCAGACGGTGAGGTTGACGGCTGAGTTGCAGATGCGCCTGGTCAAGATGGTTTAAGTACAGGTGGGCATCGCCGAAGGTGTGCACGAATTCACCGGGCCGTAAGCCCGTCACCTGCGCCATCATCAGTGTGAGCAGCGCGTACGACGCAATATTGAATGGCACGCCGAGAAACACATCGGCACTGCGTTGGTACAGCTGGCAGGACAGCGCACCGTCAGCCACATAGAACTGAAACATGGTGTGGCACGGCGGAAGCGCCATGTCATCGATTTCGGCGACGTTCCAGGCGGACACGATGTGTCGCCGGGAATCAGGATTGGTCCTGATTGAATTCACCACCCGGCTGATTTGGTCGATATGACGGCCATCCGGGGCAGGCCAGGAGCGCCACTGATGCCCGTATACGGGTCCGAGATCGCCGTTCTCATCGGCCCATTCATCCCAAATCGACACGTTGTTGTCGTGCAGGAACTCGATATTCGTGTCGCCGCGAAGGAACCATAGGAGCTCCACGATGATCGACCGCAGATGCACCTTTTTGGTAGTGACAAGTGGGAATCCGGCGGATAGGTCGAAGCGCATCTGGTGGCCAAAGACGCTGAGCGTGCCGGTTCCGGTGCGATCCGTCTTCTCGTGTCCGTCGCGCAGAATGCGGTCCATGAGGTCTAGGTACTGCTGCATGCATCGACTGTATCCGGCGGCGTCGAGGCGACCAGCGTCGCTGGGTCTACGTATCCAAAGTGGAATCAGTCCAGTTTAGTTGGTACGGTCTAATTATGACGACTTCCACCCATGAGGCGGACTTACGGGGCGTAGCGCTGCGCGTCACGAAACAGCGGCTGGCAGTTCTCGCCGCTGTGCGAAGGAATTCCCACTCCGACGCAGACTCGATCGTCAAGGAAGTGCGTCAAGAACTCGGTCAGGTCTCGACCCAGGCGGTCTACGACGTCCTGCATGCCCTGACCGAATCCGGCCTGATCCGCTGCGTTGAGCCTGCGGGGTCCCCCGCTCGGTACGACGCCCGGGTAGGGGACAACCATCACCATCTGGTGTGCCGCACCTGCGGGGACATGGTCGACGTGGACTGCGCCGTCGGCGCCGCGCCGTGCATCGAGCCGGCTGCGCGACATGGCTTTTCAATCGACGAAGCCGAAGTGACCTACTGGGGCGTGTGCCCCAGTTGCCGCATCACGTAACGCCCGCCGTTTGGCGCGGGTGCCACAGCGAGCAAAGGAGACACGCACTATGACGACCAACGCTTCTACTACCGGATCGGGATCGCCGGCGCCGTCCGACCGCAATTCGCTCACGGTCGGCGCGAACGGCCCGCTGCTCCTTCACGATGTGCACTTCCTGGAGCAGATGGCGCATTTCAATCGCGAGCGGGTCCCCGAGCGCAGCCCGCATGCCAAGGGATCCGGCGCGTTCGGTTTCCTTGAAGTCACTCAAGATGTGTCGCAGTACACCAAGGCGGCGCTGTTCCAGCCTGGGATCACAACGGATATGTTGGCCAGGTTCTCGACGGTGGCCGGAGAGCAGGGCAGTCCCGACACGTGGCGTGACGTACGGGGATTCTCGCTCAAGTTCTATACGACCGAAGGTAACTACGACCTTGTCGGCAACAACACGCCAGTCTTCTTCCTGCGCGATCCAATCAAGTTCCCGCACTTCATTCGTTCCCAGAAGCGCACGCCGGACTCCGGACTACGCTCCGCCCAGATGCAGTGGGACTTCTGGACGCTTAACCCAGAGACAGCTCATCAGGTGACTTATCTCATGGGCGAGCGTGGCCTACCGAAGTCCTGGCGCTACATGAACGGCTACGGCTCCCACACCTATATGTGGGTCAATGCGGCCGCGGAGAAATTCTGGGTTAAATACCACTTCCATACCGAGCAAGGTATGAAATTCCTGAGCAACGACGAGGCAGCAAAGCTTGCCGGTGCGGATGCTGATTACCACCGTCGCGACCTCTTTGAGGCCATCGAGCGCGGCGAACATCCGAGCTGGAGGGTCTCGGTGCAGGTGATGCCTTATGCGGACGCGAAGGACTACCGGTTCAATCCGTTCGACCTGACGAAGACGTGGCCGCATTCCGACTACCCACTGATCGAGGTGGGACGGTTCACCCTCAACCGGAACCCGGAAAACTTCTTCGCTCAGATCGAACAGGCAGCGTTCTCGCCCGGCAATACTGTTCCCGGTATCGGCCTTAGCCCAGACAAGATGCTGCTAGGCCGGGCCTTCGCGTATGCGGACGCGCAGCGGAACCGCATTGGCACCAACTATCACCAGTTGCCGGTGAACAAGCCGATTGTGCCGGTGAACACGTATATGTTCGACGGGGCGATGACGTACGAGCATTCTGGCGCTGCCGCCGTATACGCCCCGAACTCAACTGGCCGACCCTACGCCGATGGTGGCGCCACACCGGAAGAGTCCTGGGAGACCGACGGCGAGATGGCACGCGCGGCCTACACGCTGCACATCGAGGACGACGACTTCGGCCAGGCCGGAACTCTAGTCCGGGAAATATTCAATGACGCTCAGCGTGATGGACTGGTGGCGCAGGTCTCCGGTGCCTTGAGCGGACTCACTGGCACCGTACTCGAGCGGGCCTTCGGTTACTGGAAGTCGGTAGACGCGACTATTGGCGCGCGCATCGAAAGGTCAGTGCGCAAGAGCGCCTCGTCCCCGATCGCGGGAGGGATGGGGGAGAGCTGACGCTCCCTGCCCTATGAAGCACCAAGTATGACGCCGTCCGTGGGCCGCGCCTCGTTCGCGATGAGGGACCCACGGACGGCGGTCGCTCCTGCGGCATCATCAGGTGGCGCTGCGCCACCAGGTGTCGGTGGGCGTCACCGGCAGCGCCCGCTTGTGCCGCGATGTCCTGTACAGGTGCTCGATGCGCGCGGCTGCCGCATCCGGCACCACCCGTCCTTCCAGGTAGTCGTCGATATCCCGATAGGTGACGCCGAGTGCGACTTCGTCCGGCTGACCGGGCTTCTCATCTTCCAGGTCGGCCGTTGGAACTTTTCGCCACATCCGCTCATCGGCGCCCAACTCGCGCAATAGCGTTGCACCCTGACGTTTGTTCAGTCCGGACAGGGGAGTCACATCCGCAGCCCCGTCGCCAAATTTCGTGTAGAAACCGGTCACGGCCTCGGCCGCGTGATCGGTGCCGACGACCAACAAGCCGAGTTGGCCCGCAATCGCGAACTGCGCCACCATCCGCTGCCGCGCCTTCACGTTTCCACGAACGAAGTCGCGCAGCGCAGTGGGTTGGGCACCGTCATGCTCGGTGGTGTACCCAGTACTCAGGGCGGCATCCACCTCCCTACAGAGGTTGTCTGATGCGGACTTGATATCGATGGTGACGGTGCGGTCCGGTGCGATGAAACGCAATGCGGCCTGCGCATCGTCTTCGTCGAACTGCACTCCGTGGGGCAGCCGGACCGCGATGAAGACGGCGTCAATTTGTCCAGCAGCTCGCCGCTGCTCAACGGCTAACTGAGCCAGTCGTCCGGCTAACGTGCTGTCTTGTCCGCCGCTGACGCCCAGCACCAGCCCGTTTGTGGGTGTGGTTGCGAGATAGTCGGCGAGGAAATCAATCCGCCGCTCAATCTCGGCTGCGGGGTCGATTCGCGGCTTCGTGCCGAGGGCCGCGATGATCCGAAGTTGCGCATCCGTCATGGAGCCGACTGTACCGACGCCGTTGACGTAATCGATGCCGGGTGAGCCTCAGCTGAGCGAAAGGTTTCCGACTGCCTGTCATTTCCCTCTGGACAGCGGCCGTTACATGTAGTGAACTGTGAGATTCACCTTCGTCCATACCGTCGAAGTACCCTCGGGGAGCGCATCATGGCGAACGTTCGGGTCTTGGTAGGCACAAAAAAAGGTGCGTTCATCCTTACTTCGGACGGAGTGCGGCGCGACTGGACCATTACCGGGCCGATGTTCACGGGCTGGGAGGTTTACCATGTCGCGGCGTCGCCTGCGGATCCGAATCGGCTGTGGGCCTCGCAGTCTCGCGGGTGGTTCGGGCAGCAGGTGCAGCGGTCTGACGACGGCGGCGAGACGTGGCTGCCGGTGCACAACGAGTTCGCGTACATCGGCGACCCGGGCGAGCACCTGTGGTACGACGGGACACCTCGGCACTGGTCGTTCACCCGGGTGTGGCACTTCGAACCGTCGCTGACCGAGCCGGACACTGTCTGGGCGGGCGCCGAGGATGCAGCTCTCTTCCGTTCGACGGATGCGGGGGAGAGCTGGCACGAGATGCCCGGGTTACGCGACGTGCGCGCCGCGGAGTGGATGCCGGGCGCAGGAGGTCTGTGCCTGCACACCATCACACTCGACCCAACGGACGATCAGCGAATGTATGCCGCGATCTCCGCAGCGGGCGTATTTCGCAGCGACAACGGCGGCGAAAACTGGCGCGCCATAAACAAGGGGCTCCGGTCTGGCTTCCTACCGGATCAGGACACCGAAATTGGGCATTGTGTCCATCGGATCGCGATGCATCCCTCTAAGCCCGCCACGCTATTCATGCAGAAGCACTGGGACGTGATGCGCACCGACGATGCCGGTGAGCACTGGTACGAGATCAGCGGCGACTTGCCGACCGATTTCGGTTTCACGATCGATGTGCATGCCCACGAGCCAGAGACGGTGTACGTCGTACCGATCACCAGCGACGAGGATCATGTGCCACCGGACGGGCAGTTACGGGTGTACCGCAGCAGAAGCGGCGGTGGTGAATGGGAGCCGTTGACGCG
>JBDTAR010000094.1:0-56881 GCA_039924545.1 Nakamurella sp.
CATCGGCGCTTGCCGGATGGAAGAGTGAGGCCGCGGCGTCCCGATACAGCCGGGAGAGCTCGCTGCCGTTTGAATAGCTACTGCCGCCCGCGCACAGTAGCGCGGTCTCCGTCAGCCGCCGCGCGGATACGGACGCTGCGATGCGGGCGCTAATCAACCGCAGCGGCCAGCCGGACCCATGATCCACGAGATCGTCGACATCGCGCGTATAACAATCGATCTGAGCGGTCACCGGCAGGTAGTCGCGTAGGGCGTCTGCGACTCGCACGCGATACTCCGGAACCTCCGCATAACGCGTGCCATATTTCGCCGAACTCTTCGACTTCAGTCCCGCCGCAGCGAGTTCCAGCGCGCGGCGGCCGATTCCCGCATAGACCGAGGCGATGAGCAGTTGAAAGTTGGCGGTAATCGCGAAGGTGAGTAGGTCTGGCGTCCGCCCTGCCGGAATCTTCCGCGCGATTCGGTCCGCGCGCAACGGCGCATCCGTCAACACTGTCACGCGACTCTCGGTCGCACGCATGCCCAGCACATCCCAGCTGCCGCCAGCCTTCACCGCGTCCGATCTGTCTATAAATCCGTAGACCACCAGCGGCTTATCAGGATCAGCATCGTCTAGCCCGTGCACTAGCAATCGCGTCCAGACCGGAGACAAGGAGGTGAAGATCTTGACACCTGTCAACAGGTAACTACCGTCAGATTGCACCGTCGCCGCAGTATTCGAGCCCTGGAGCACCCAATCGTTGCCCGGTTCACTCACGCCAAATGCGAAAATCTCCCCGGCCATCGCCTCGTCGAACACGTAGTCGAGTGAATGGTCGCCGCGCTCGGACATCATCCGAACCACACCGAGAGTCATCAGGTGCATGTTGATGGCTAGTGCCGTCGATGGAGACGCACCGGCCAGCCGTTGCTGAAGGCGCGCCACCTGGTTCAAGCTCAGGCCGGGCCCGCCGAACTCGGCTGGCACAAACACAGTCGAGTAGCCGCATGCTGTGAGTTCTTCGAGGTCCTCGTGGCAGAAACGGTTCTCGCGATCACACACCGCGGCGCGCTCACGGAACCGGTCCACCAGGCCGTCCGGTAGGTAATGCTCGCCAAGCGCGGCTTCGCCCAGGTTTCGTACATCGATGTTCGCGCTATCTGCCATCATCAGCTCTTCTCGTTCCATTCCTGTAGAAGCAGTGCACCGTTATGGCCGCCGAACCCGAACGAGGTCGACAGGACCGAACGCACTGCAGAATTGCGGGCGCTGCCCGTGACGACATCCCAGTCGGGAAACTCCGGATCGGTAAGATTGATCGTCGGCGGCACGACGCCGTTACGAAGAGTGTGCACCGCGATAATCGCTTCCACCACGCCGGAAGCACCCAGCAGATGACCCGTGCAGGATTTGGTGGCGGTGAGCGGAATCGTCGGCCCACAATCACCGAAAGCCGTTCTCAATGCTGCGATCTCAGCCGAGTCACCGAGCTGCGTGCCGGTTCCGTGCGCATTGATGTGGTCTACGTCAACGGCGGCAACGTCTGCATCCGCCAGGCACTCAAGGATTGCTTGCGCCGCGCCGCGCCCACCGGGATCCGGCGCAGTCGCGTGGTAGGCGTCGCTGGAAGCGCCGAAGCCAGCTAACTCCGCGAGCGACAAAACGGTTCTCGCGTCAGCCGCCTCTAGCAGAATCGCGGCGGCCCCGGATGCCATGACAAATCCGCTGCGGCTGCGATCGAATGGGCGGCACGCGGCCGCCGGATCCTCCTCGTAATCGCGGGCCAGCGCCCGCAAGCGCGCGTTGGAAGCCAGATTGACGCCATTGAGGCAGTCCTCCATCCCGACCACCAGCACCGCGTCGGCATATCCGTGCCGGATCCATCGCATTCCCATTCCCAGGCCTACTGCGCCGCTGGCGCAGGTAGCCGAGACTCCTTGGGAGGGACCGAATGCGCGGTATCGCTGGGCAAGGATAGCGGCAGCAGCGTCCGGCGCGCCGTAGACAGACAGGGTGATCGGCACCGCGCGAGGCCCGCTCGCATCTAGCGTCCGGGTCGCCTGCTGCATGGCGTCGATCGGTCCAGACCCTGTTGCGGCTATGACGGCGAAGCGCTCTCGCGGCCACGGTAAGCCTGGCGCCTGGTCGGGGGCGCTGCCGGGGAAGGCGCCATCGATAACACCTGCTTGCCGCATCGCCTGGTCAGCTGCCACGATGGCCCATTGTTGGACGGGGCTCAGGCGCCGGGCGAGGGTAGGCGCGATGATGCCGGTCGCGTCGAAACCGATAATCTGGCCGCCAATTCGGACGGGGAGGTCGGCGAATTCCGGACCGTCCAGAGTGGTGATCGCGCTGCGGCCCGCTACCACCGAGTCCCATAGTGAGGCGACATCCAGTCCACTGGGCGTGATCGCGCCCATGCCGGTGATGGCTACCCGTCGATTCACGTCAGTCACCGCCGCCTTCTCGTCACAGTCTCGCTCATGTCACAGTCGATCCACGTCTATACGCTCGCGCACCAGCTCGGCTGTCGCGCCGCGGCGAATCTTGCCGCCGACGGTCCGCGGCAGCTCCCCCACCGCGTACCACTGATGAGGTACGAACTGTGGTGCAAGACTCTCACGAGCAACGGCAGCCAAATCATCTTTAGTGAGAACTCCGGTGGCTGAATCCTTCTCGATCACCAACGCGATCACCGAGCCCATCCTGGCATCGGGAATCGCGATGGCGCAGACGCTTCCGAGCCCCGCCATGCCGTCAAAGGCCCGTTCGACTTCGGTCAGGGACACCTTGTGGCCCCCGGTGATGGCAATATCGCCGGCTCGGCCGGCCAACTGCAACTGGCCGTCGACCCAGCGGCCCTGATCGTGCACGGTGGCCCAGCCGTCGGTGCCGAGTAACACCTCCGGCGTGGTGCCAGCGAGGTACCCCGCGGAGCAGGCCGCCGCTTTGATCCAGATGGTGCCAAGTGCATCGTCGTTGGGGCGGACTTGCGCGAGGACTCCGTCATACACGTTTATCAGTGTGCCGTTGCCAGAACGACTATCACCGATGAAGCCAATTTCCGCCGCTCCGTAATAGGAGATCAGCCGCACTCCGGGCATCGTTTCGTCGAGGAGCCTGCGGATTTTCTCGGAGAGGTTCGCGCCTCCCGTCACGATCAACTGCAGGGTGGCGAATCGCTGGGGGTCTCGCCTAGCCGCGTAGGCCAGTGCCTGCACCATGGCCGGCACGACGACCATCCGGGTGACGGATTCGCGTGCGATGGTCTGGCCGGTCTCGATGGGGTCGAAGGCGTCGGCCAGGCACGCCGTCCCGCCGGAGGCCAGGCACTCGATGAGCGCATACAAAGTGAGGCTGTAGGACACCGGTCCCGGTGCCAGCGTGACGACACCCGGCAGTGGCTCCAAGTGTGCGCTGGAAATCGAAAAATTTGCCCGATACTGGGCTCGAGACTTCAAGAACGCCTTGGGGTTTCGGGTCGTTCCCGAGGAAAATAGCATCAAGAACGGCTCGGTACCGTCACGGACCGTGGGCCGTTCAGCAGTGGGCCGTTCAGCAGTGGGTAGCGTTCCGGCGTGAGAAGAAAATTCGGCTTCCCGTCGACGAAACCCAGCCAGCGGCAACACTTGTCCTGTCCATGCGGCGGCTCGGAGCGCGGCAGCCAGCTCGGCTGAGTCGGAAATTACCAGGCCGATCCCCGTAGTGACGATCACGCTGACTTGGTGTGCCAGCGGCCAGCGTGGGTCGATGGTCGCTGAGACGGCGCGATAGCCCGCGAGACCGGCGACTATTCGCGCGGTATGGAACGCGGAGGTGGTACTCACCGCGGTAATGGGGATTCCGCCAGTTTCCCGAGCTGGTATGGGCGGATTCGGCTGGGCCGCGTGCGCAGCGCGCACTGCGGCAATCACCCGTCGGGAGTCGGCAACCAGGCCCGCGTAAGTCAGCCGCTGCCCGTCGGCAACGATGGCCGGCCGATCCGGGTACTCGTCGGCCACTCGCAGCACCATCTCGGTCAGCGGCACCGATCAAACCTCCGCACGGCAGCGATTCGGACGCATGCCTCTCGGGTGCCCACGCTACAGGGACGTGCCTGACGTCACCGGGTCTGGCTCGATCTTGGGCGCACTCGTTTGACGTGGACGTCCAGGGTTTGGGTCTCACCGAGCGCGATGCGCAGCAGGCCATTCGGTCACATACACATCGAACTCCCACGCGACGAGCATGTGTTTTGCGCGTATGGTGAGCCACCATCGAGGAAGCCACGATGCTTTGGATCTAATCTGTACTGTCCGAGGCTGTACCGTCTGCAGACCCGAGGCCAGGAACGGTCACTGAGTCTGGTGACAGGACAGGTGCGCAGCACTGCCGCGTCGGTGCCCACATTTGAATACCCGGCAGTCCACCACGCAGACGGCTACGAACGGAAGATATGACGACACACGAGACCCCGCCGCCGACGAGCTCCTCCGCTCCCGGCCAGCCGGGCACGCGCCAGACGAATGTGTGGCCTGCGATCGGAATTGGCATAGCCGCGGTCGGTCTGACTTTGACGGCGGCCGAACTCATCGCAGCCGTCGGTGCTTGGCTCGGCGCGTTCAACCCGGCATCGGCACCGTTCTCGGCACTCGGCGCGGCCTTCATCAGCATCACGCCTGGGTGGCTCAAGGAGTTCGGCATCGGGCTGTTCGGGCAGAGCGACAAGGCTGCGCTGGCAGTCTCAATGGTGGTCACCTTCCTGATCGTCGGTGCGCTGATTGGCGTGATCGGCCGGATCAACCGGATGGCCGCAGCAGGTATCGGGGCAGCGTTGGTAGTCGTCACCGGCATCGCAGTGCTGTCCCGTCCGGATGTCAGCGGCGGCGACCTCACGCCCACCGTGCTCGGCGGCGTGGCCGGTATCTGGTTCCTGATGCGCGCACTACAACCCAGCGACGACGTCTACGCGCAGATACATGCCGGGTCAGCAACCGCTAGAAGCACCGCCGCTAGCCGTACCACTTACACCATGGACCGCCGAAAAGCGCTGCGAATGTCGGGCACCGGTGCTGTGCTCGCGATCGCCGCCGGAGGACTGTCTCGTCTGGTGCCCGACGTCGCCGACATCCAGGCCAACCGTGCCGCGGTGAAGCTGCCTCCAGTAGGAAACGGCACATCGACCCCGGCACCGGGCGAGTTGGTTGCCGGACAGGCGCCGGGTACGACGAGCACCGGGCCGTCATACGCGGCTGACTCTGCCACCTCGCCGTCGAAGACAGCGCTCAGCGCCGCCGTGGATCCGCCAGTGCCGGACCTGACCCCGTACATCACCCCCAACGAGCACTTCTACCGGATCGATACCGCCTTCACCGTGCCGAGGGTCACCACTGATGAGTGGCACTTGAAAGTGCACGGCCTGGTGGATGAGCCATTCGAAATCACCTGGGCAGAACTGCTGGCGATGCCGCAAGTCGAGCGGACCGTCACGCTGACCTGCGTGTCGAACGAGGTGGGTGGCGACCTAGCGGGAAACGCCGTCTGGCAGGGCGTGCTCGTCTCCGATCTGCTCAAGCGGGCGAAAATCCAGCGCGGCGCCGACTGCCTGTTCTCGACCAGCGTCGACAACTTCTCCGTGGCCACGCCGCTCGCCGCGATGACCGACTCACGGGACTCGCTGCTAGCCATTGGCATGAATGGGTCGCCGCTGCCGGTCGAGCACGGTTTCCCGGCCCGACTGGTGGTCCCGGGGTTGTACGGCTACGTGTCAGCTACCAAGTGGGTGGAGGACCTAGAGGTAGCAAAGTTCGCCGAGGTGACCGGGTATTGGACCGATCTCGGCTGGTCAGCCCTCGGGCCGATCAAAACCGCCTCACGTATCGACACCCCCAAGTATGACGTCACCCTGCCAGCGGGCGTCGTCCCGGTCGCTGGGGTCGCCTGGGCGCAGCATCGGGGAATTGACGCTGTTCAGGTGCAGGTCGACGACGGACCATGGCAGGAGGCGACGTTGTCGGGCGCCGTCTCTGCGGACACGTGGCGGCAATGGGTGTTCCAGTGGGACACGAAGTCGGCCAGTTCGGGAAAGCACACGCTGCGCTGCCGCGCCATTGACAACACCGGCGCGGTCCAAGATCCCACGCCGGCATCCCCGGCTCCCAATGGCGCTAGCGGTTACCACCAGGTGCCCGTCGTTCTGGCGTAACGGGTCGAATGCCTTCAGTCTTTGCGCCCCCTTTTCATCGATAGTGCAGGATTGAGAGCCGCCGAGTATGAATGGGGAATGACGAAGCCCTCCGCCCCTCGCGGCTCGGCACATGCGCACGTGCTGATCGCGGACGATGACCGGGCGATCCGAGAGTCGCTCCAACGTGCCCTGCAGCTGGACGGCTACCAGGTAACGACTGTTGCTGACGGAGTGGCGGCCGTGATGGGTGTGCGTGCTGGCGACGTCGACGTGCTGGTACTCGATATCGGGATGCCAGGAATTGACGGACTGGGTGTGGCGCGATTGCTACGCGCGGAAGACATCACTACCCCGATCCTGATGCTCACTGCCCGGGTCGCAGTCGATGCCCGGGTCGCTGGGCTCGATGCCGGGGCGGACGACTATCTGCCCAAGCCCTTCGAACTGGACGAGTTGCTGGCGCGGCTGCGGGCACTGATCCGGCGAAGCCAGTTCAGCAGCACCGACGACAGCTCGTCCGAGCTCACACTCGGCGAGCTGCGACTGGACCCAGCTGCTCGCCGAACCTGGTGGCGCACCACCGAATTGCCCCTGTCTAAGACGGAGTTTGATCTGCTGGAACTATTACTGCGCAACCGTGGGCAGGTGCTGACCCACAGCACGATCTTCGAGCATATTTGGCAGTACGACTTCGGCCCAGATTCCAACAATCTCGCGGTATACGTCAGCTATCTGCGCCGCAAACTTGACGATGCAGGCGCACCCGACCTGATCCGAACCGTCCGCGGCGTCGGTTACAGCATCAAACAGCCATGACGATCCCGGTCATGACATTGCGCCGGCGCCTTGTTCTTTCGTTCGCTGGACTTGTCACGATCGCCGTTGTCCTTGTTGGGGGCATCTCGTATTCGAAGACGGTGTCCACCGTGCGGACCGCTACGGACAGCGCGCTCATTTCAGCCGCCACAGCAATCACGGACGGTGGACCGCCCCGGGCGGCTAACGCTCCGGTGCCTCCGGGCCACAAGCCGAAGGGGCCACTTTCGGCTCCTGACCTGGCGGTTTCCCTGGTCCAGCACATCAGCGCGTCCGGTGACGTTACGGTGTTGGCGGGTGCGGCGCCGCCACTACGAGTCGACGTCAAACAGCGTCGTATCGCGCAGGACGGCGTCGTAGGCGGCGGCAGCTTCGCGGTACGAAACGTTGACGGCGACGACTATCGCATTTACACCACGGCTGAGGGTGGCGGCCGTGGCGCCGTCGTGGTCGGGCGCGGTCTCAACGAGACCAACCGCATCCTGACCCGAGTCGCGATCAATACCGCACTGATCGGCCTCGCGATCATCCTGTTAGCGGGTATGGCAGGCTGGTGGATCGCCCGGCAGATCACCCGCCGACTCGCTTTCCTGGCTCATGCCGCCGAGACCGTCGCCAGCACCGGGGATCTCACCGTCACCATCGACACGTCTGGTCGTGACGAGGTGGGCCGGCTGGCAGCATCGATGCACACCATGCTCTCCCAGCTAGGTCAGTCTCGCGACGCTCAGCGTCGCCTCGTTGAGGACGCCGGACACGAACTGCGCACTCCGATCACGAGCCTGCGCACCAACGCGCGAGTGCTGCGCCGATATGACGACCTCACGGACGAGGACCGGGCCCGGCTACTCGACGACGTCGACGGCGAGCTCAAGGAGCTCACTACGCTGGTCAATGAGCTCGTCGAGCTTGCGACCGATACCCGCCGCGTTGAGCCAGCCGAGCCCGTCAGCCTCTGCACTCTTCTCGACCAGGTAGCTGATCGAGTCGGCCGACGGTCCGGCCGCTGCATCACAGTCGACGGAGACGAAACCGTTCGCACGGTGCAGGTGCACGCTGTTGAACGCGCCGTGAGCAATCTGTTGGACAATGCCGTCAAGTTCGACCCAGACGGCGCTGCGCCCATTGAGATCGTTTCGCGGGAAGGCGTGATCCAGGTCAGCGACCGCGGGCCAGGAGTGCCTCCTGACGAGCTCGAAAAGATCTTTGATCGCTTCCACCGCAGCGATACCGCGCGCAGCCTGCCCGGTTCCGGACTCGGATTGGCCATCGTCCGCGACGTGGCCACCCAGCACGGCGGAACCGTTACTGCCGCCGGCAGGGCTGGTGGTGGCCTCGTCATCACCTTGACCCTTCGCGATCAGGTGTAAGCAAATTTTAAGAAAGCCTGCGGGTAGCTTTTAGCCTGCTCCGCCACCGTAGGAGATGTGCCCATTCACCGGGCCGCACCATACGGAGGCGAAAGATGCAGACTGTCGAAGTCGACCGCACCGCGACCGCGACCGCGACCACCACCACCACGAATTGGGTACGCATAAGTCTGGTCGCAGGGTTGGTGACAGTGCTCGCGCTGGACTATCGCGCCATTGTCTCGGCGGTGACCAACGCCGTCATCCAGGCTGTTGGTGCTTCTGCGGGTTGGTTGACGATAGCTGCGGGATCAGCGGCTGCGTCCATGATCGCGTTCGGGCTACTTCGTCAGCGCACCATCGCCGCTGGCGGCGGCACACTTGGCATTCGAGAAGCGGTGGCCGTCAGCTATGCGGCCGGCGCGATTCACCTGACCACCCCGGGCGGCGTCGTGTTGTCCACTACTTACGTGTTTCGGCGGTTGCAGCGCCGTCACCTGCAGCCAGCGACGATCGCGTGGTCGGTGACAGTCAGCGGCGTATTGAGCACCGTCACTCTGATGATATTGGGGGTCGCAGGATTCGCAGCTGGCAGAACGTCAGACGCGCTCGAAGCATTCCTACCTGCGCTCGCCATGACATTGCTCGTTACCGCCACCGTGATCGCCCTCGGCCGTCGCGCGGACCTGGTAGCTCGGCTGGTAGTGCGTGGACTGCGGATGGTCAATCGAGTAGTGCGGCGCCCCGCCGACGCGGGGGTGCTCACGGCCCAGGCGTTGATCACCGATCTCCGCTCCATTCGACCAGCCCCCATGGATTGGCTTACTTCGACCGGCGCGGCAATAGCCAACTGGCTATTAGATCTGCTCTGTCTCTGGGCGTGCGCACAGGCATTAGGCATTCACATCGCGCCATGGTTGCTGCTGACCAGCTTTGCACTCGCCATGGCCGGTGCCGGGGTCTCCCCGCTGCCAGGCGGAGTGGGCGTCGTGGAAAGCATTCTCGTTTTCGCCCTGGCTGCAGGCGCGCATGTCCCAGTCGGCACCGCCATCGGGGCAGTGCTGCTGTATCGAGTGATTTCACTGGGCAGCTTGCTCGCCATCGGATGGCTTTCGATCGGAATGCAATCGGTGCGCACCCGGTCGCGGTCGCATCAGGCCCCTGTCTCAGCGCGCATTCCTGCGCTGCATTAACCCAGAATCACCACGACGCAGTATCACCACCCCGCGGCGCCAACGCCGCCTGATCCAAAGGACAACCATGAGCAAGAATGACAACGACCATGACGCGCCCGCACCCGAGCCGGAACTGTCTGGTGAACCCGCAGCGCCTGCCGTGCTGCCTGAGCCACAGTCCGCGCCTGAGTTCGAGTCCGAGTCCGAGTCAACCCCCGTGTCCGCTCCGGAGCCCCAATTCGGGTCAATCCCGAGGCGAGATCGCGTTCGTTGGATCAACCCGCGTCGGCGGGTCGCTGCGGCTTTGGTCGCCTTCGGAATCGCGATAGTGGGCTTCGGAGCGGGGATCGGCACCGTCGCGGCCGTCAGTGGCGCGTCCCACCACACTTCGCAGCACGAGCGCATCGACCGCGTGGGGCCACGTGACGGCGGAGCGCTCCCCGGCCCGCCCATGACGCCCAAAGAGAGGCAATTCCTCAAGGATCAGCGCAAGGATCAGCGCAACGGTCAGCGCAATCACCCGCAGGAAAAACCGACACCGGGAACGGCTGCTCCGGCAACGCCCTCGCCTGAAACGACGAGCTGAACACGCTATTGATCTTCTGACCGTGCGGCTATAGCTTCCAGACTGCCCCCAGCCTGAATAGTCGCACTGTCCGACCGGAGCCCCGCTCGTAGGAGCGGTAGCCGGGCCATTGCGACTCGATTCTCGCCCATATCGCATCCCTTTCGGCATCACCGATTTCGGTGGCGCGCACCCGGATCGTCCGGCCGGACACGACGATTTCTGCGTCCGGGTGCGCACGCAAGTTCGCTGTCCAACCGGGGTGGCAGGCACGGCCGAAATTCGATCCGGCCACGATGGCTCGTCCGGGACCATCCGGCAGGTACATCAGGCGGGTGGATCGAGTGACGCCTGTCTTTGCACCAACCGTGTGCAGCTCCAGCGCTGGCACGAGCAGACCGGCAACTTGCAGGCGACCGCGACTGACGAACGACGCTACCGCTTCTAACACCGGCAAGATCCGCGGGGCATACCGTCGGAAAACGACGGTTCGAGTCAGCGGAGCGATCGCGTAGCGCACCAGGTCCACGATGTTGGGCATGCTCCCATTGTGGGGCCTGCACGACTTACGTGCGGCGCCTACACGATCCGCACGACATGTCCGTAAGTGGTTGCGACGGTTTAGTTTTCGACGTCATCCGGCACCGTATCGACGCCAATCCCAGCGCGTAGCAAGCTAGAAATCTGCCGCTCTGTGTCACGCCAGCCCGTCACTTCGATGCACTTCACACCCATTGCCTTGACGGGATAGTCGTTTCCGTCGACGTCGAGCCGGTCCCCTAGGAACAGAAGCTCCTCGATATCCACGTGCAATTCGTGCTGAAGCTTAGTGACGCCGTAGGCCTTGTCGATACCCTTGTTGGTCACATCGATCGAGGTGGATCCGCCAACCCGGACCTCGAAATCCGACAGTTTCGGCGCCGCGTAGGCGTGCAACCGGCGTCGTTTTGAGCCGTCGGGGTCCCAGGCCATCTTGGCGTCGATCGGCGCCTCTTGTCCGAGCGCGGAATAGGTGATCTGAGTGCCGCGGTCTTCGATAGTTGCTCCCCAGGTGCGGAGGTCGTCGAAGCCGAGTTCCCGCACACCGGCAGCCAGGACTGAGGTGATCAGTTGCTTAGCGGACGTGCCCAGCACCTCGGAGTAGATCTGGCACCACGATCCCGCCCGCCACCGGTAGTACTCGGTGCCGCACGTCGGCATCAGATGCAGTCGCGCCAGCACCGGTGACGACGGGAGGTATTGCAGCACTTGCCGTTTGAACTGGTCGAAAGATCCGCCCGAAATGATGCAGACATCGACGTTTTCCAGAAGTCGCTCCACCAGCGCAGCGGTCGAATCCGCGAGTCGCGACTTGGACGGAGCAAGGGTGTCGTCCAGGTCGAAGATCACGGCTCGAACGAGTGCGCGTTGAGTTTCGGCCGTCACGCCGGTCACTGTGCCATCCTCGACGACGGTGAGCGTTGCGCGGGGTTCAGGATTCATCAGTGTTCACCGTCCATCTGGGGTTTCCTCATGGATTCTACGAAGTAACCGGTCGAGGTCAATAAATGCCACACGGATCGATGAGTCGCTGCATCCGTAGGGCAGGACGAGAGTGCCGCCATGCAGCAGTGCGCCGCAGGAGTAGACGACGTTCGGAACGTAGCCTTCCCGCTCTTCACCGACGGGCACGAGCAGCGGGCGCCGTAGGGCGCCGACTACGACGGTGGGGTCGTTGATGTCGAGCAGGATCGCGCCTATCGCATATTCGCGTACCGGTCCGACCCCGTGCGTGAGTACCAACCAACCGTCGGAGGTTTCAATGGGGGAGCCACAGTTCCCGAGTTGGATCAGTTCCCAGGGATACTGGGGTGTCCGAACTGTGACGACGTCATTCCAACAGCGCAAGTCTGCGGAGTTGGTCACCGCAATGCTCTCGCGATCCCAACGAGACAACGACCAATACCGGCCGCCAATCTGGCGCGGAAATAGGGCCATGCCCTTGTTCTTCGCTGCGTCCCCGAAAAGCTGGGTGCTCTCAAAGTTGATGAAGTCGTCCGTGGTTAGCAGCTTGGGAGCCACATTCTCGCCGTCGTAGGCCGTATAGGTCGCGTAGTAGCGCGCGGTTCCGTCGGGGTCCTGGAAGCACGTGAAGCGCGCATCCTCGATACCTCGACGCTCATCCGGGCTGGTGGGGAAGATAACCCGCTCCGATAGCTCGTGCTCCGGGAGAAAGGTGACTCGGTAGTGGCACGAGGCGATCCAGCGGATTCGCTCCCCGATGCTCTTCTCACTGGAGCGAGTGAGCCGATCGCGAGTGCTGGCTGCCAATGCGTCCTCGAGCGCACGCGGGGTCACCACATCTGGTAGCACGTCCAGGATGTGCTCGGCCCTGACGCCGTCGCGATACTCAGCCAGCGCATCCCGGAGTGCTTCGCGCGGCATCGCGGCGGGTGCCGATTGACCAGTCACCAGGTGCTCACCGGGGGTATCGAAGCGAATATCGTCATTCGCAGAAATCACGCCAGATCGAAACTCAAGGCTAGAGATGTGTCCCTCGCCTACGGCTCGCACGCTCATCACGAAACGCTGTTCACCAGCGCTCAGACCACTCTGGTCAGGATGCGTGACCATGCTGGGATTGAATAGTGCAGCAGCCTCGATGGCGTACCCCTGGGTGAAGTACGCACCAATCAGCAGTCGACGGTGCGAGGAGATGACGGCGTCCGTCGGAAGCCGATGTTCCAGCAGCGCATAGTGCTCCTCAAACACGGTCGGTAAGTCGGCAGCAGCGTCGGTGCCCGCATCGGTGTCATCAAAACTGGGCTTGATTGCAGCGAGTGTCGCGTCGACCTCGTCTTCGCTCATGTCCAGGATGCGTCGCATCACGGCGTCGGCGCGGGATATCCCGGAGCTCAGCACTTCCTGGCCTGGCAGGAATAGCCTCAGGATGATCCGACGCGGATCGGGCCGCAGCACCACACTTCCACGACGGACCAGCGATCCGTCATCAGCTAGTGCCCGGGCATGCGTCGGTGCCACAGCGGTCATTGGCGAACCTCAAGTCCGAAGTTCACGCTGCGCGTGTGCTGCAGCGTGGCAATCACGGCGAGAGTCGATTCAGCGCCTTGATTCTCGTTTCTACTATCGAATCCCAAACCGTCACAGCCACCGCCGGTGGCGGAGTCGTGCAGCGCAACAGCGGAGTCGTTATCGCCTTCGAACCACGCGTCACAGTGACGTAGCGCGTCGATCCACCGAGGTTCCCCCGTGATCTCGAGGGCTCTGGCGCACGCATCGGCGAGCGCCGCAACCTCGATGGGCTGCTGGTCGAATCCGGGCCGCGCCTCGGCAGTTGTCCACCCGCCTACGGGCGTCACCGAGAGGTGACCGTCGCGGGTCTCCACGTCCAGCAACCAGCCGAGCATGGCCAGGCCGGCCGCAGTCGCCGCCGGATCGTCCAATAGCGAGCCCGCAGCAAGCAGCGTCTCGGGGATAACCGCGTTGGCGTAGCGCAGCCGCGGTTCGGGCCATACCCACGTTGGGTCGGTACCGACTGGCCCAATCAGGGTCGCCGAGTCGCGAAGCAATGAGCGGGCACCGGGATGACGCGGGTCCAGCCGCAGCACCTCCGCGGCCCCCATCGCGGCGAAGGACATCGACCGGGACCATGGAGAGCGGAGCGTCGCGCCCAGTTCAAATCTGGCCAGCGCCACCGCAGACATCGCCGGCCAGCGAGCCGCCACGGTGCCTAGTGCCCACAAGGCGCGACCCCAGCAGTCCTCAACGGTGGCGTCGTCGGTCCACAGCGGCGCCTTGCCACGCCGGTTGTGAAAGCGGCCGTCCGCGATCTGTGCGTCGCAGATGAATCGGAAATAGATACCTGCCAGGTCTGTCAGCTGCGGTGAGAGATCTGGTTCCCGCACGATTACCAGCAAGCCTCGAGCGACATCGTCGACGCAGTAACCTAATTCGCGTCGCGGCTCGGTGATCCTGGCGTGTTCGAATAGCCCAATTCGATCGCTGAGCCGGAAGAGATGCTCGAAAGACGGGGCAGCGGTACTCATGCTGATTCCAGCTCCGTGCTTGGCAATGTCGTGGCAGGTCGCTGCGATCGCGCAGCGAGCGCGTCGGCGGCAATGGCCCGATACTGGGCGACAACCGCTGGCCATAGCAGCGCTGGCGCCAAACGCTGTGCTTCGTCCGCCATCGTCTTGGCCAGGCCCGGTTCGGTCAGCACGCGGCGCAGCGCGTGTGCGATGGCCGACGGATCGTGACGCGGCACCAATAGCCCGGCACCCGTCGATAAGAGCTCTTCGGCGTGTGGGAAAGCAGTTGACACTACGGGTTTACCCGCAGCGATCGCCTCGATTAGGACACCGGAGGTCACCTGTTCGGCTGAGTCGTACGGCAGCAGGACAATATCGGATTGCCGCACCACTCGCCGGAGCTCGTCGTCGGCCAGATAGCGTGCATCGAACTCCACTACGTCGGAGACGCCTAGTTGCTGGGCCCGCGCGACCAGACTATCTCGATAGCGCTCACCCTTCGTCTCAAGGACCCGTGGATGCGTCTGCCCGACCACCGAATAGAGCGGTGCGGGGCGCACGTCGCGCAGCTGTGCCATCGCCTCAATCGCCCATTCGATCCCCTTGCCCTCGCCGAGCAGACCCCAGGTCAGGATCCGCGGCGGGCCATCATTGTCGAGCTCGGGACCATCGGACCGATTGTCAACGGCGCCGTGGGGTATCACGTGGATCTTGGCGGGGTCCACCGAGTAGTGACTGATCAGTCGCCGCCGACCGGTCTGCGTCATAGGGACGACGACCGCAGACAGATCGACAAGCTCTTCCAGAATTTCCCGCTGATGCGCGGAAGGGGTCACCAGCACGGTGTGCAAGACGGTGATCACCGGTACATGCAATCTGCGGAGAACCTGCAGCACATCTTCGCCATCGCGGCCACCGTAGATGCCGTACTCGTGCTGGATGATGGCGACGTCGTAGCGGTTCAGCGCTGCAGCGGCGGCCACGAATCCGTCTCGCGAACCACGTACCCACTGGCTGCTCACGGGGGGCAACGGCGCGTCGTCCACCGTGTCTACCACGCGAACAACCCCGACCTTTCGGGTTGCCGACCACTGCAGCGCCGTCACCAGCGAACGGCTAAAGGTGGCTAATCCGCATTGGGTGGGCGGATACGTGCTTAGTACGCCCAAGGACATAGACATGCGTCATGCCTCTCTGATTCACACATTTTCGACTGAGCGCAGCGCTATTGCACGCGCCCGTAGTGCCAACCCGGAGTGCAACCCCGGAGAACAAAAGAGCCAACCCGGTGGTGTTTCACCACCGAGGGAAACGGCGGAAACAAGCGCCGGCCGGCCGGGTCAGCGCAGGCTCGTAGCCATCGGGCACTGGAAGCTGCGGGCAGACAGCCCTACTCGGTTCAAATACCGCACGACGATGCGCCAAGCCTGGAAGATGTTGACCTCTTCGTAAGCGACGTCGTTTTCGGCACAGTAATCGATGACCAGCGGGCGAGCACGAGTCAGGTCAGGTCGCGCCATGCTCGGAAACAGATGATGTTCGATCTGATAGTTCAGACCGCCCATGGCGAAACTGGCGACCCGGCCACCGGATACATTGCGAGACATCAGCACTTGTCGTCGGAGGAAGTCGACGCGCCCATCCTGCGGCACCACCGGCATTCCAATATGGGAGGCGGCGAACGCCGCGCCGAGATACAGGCCCGTGACGGCAAGTTGCACTCCGAGGAACGTCCCAGCGACCCCGGGCGACAGGAAGGTGAAGAGCACCGCGGGGTACACGCCGAGCCGAACACTGAGCATCGCCAGCTCAATCCAGCGCCGCTTCATATCGCGGTGTGTCGCCAGGGCCTGCACGCTTTGCGCATGCAAGTTCAGCGCCTCCACGACCAGCAGCGGGAAGAACCACCAACCCTGGTGCTCGTGCAGGAAGAGGAGTACACGCGATTTCGGTGGCGTTGCCGGGGGATAGAAGTGGACCACCGACGGGTCGATATCCGGATCCTTCCCGATCTGATTCGGCGCAGCGTGATGGCGATTATGTTTGTTGTTCCACCACGACAGGCTGATTCCGCCGACCAACGTGCCGAGCGTCAATGCGGTGATTTCGTTCGCACGCTGGGATTGGAAGATTTGCCGGTGCGCAGCATCGTGGCCGAAAAAGATGAACTGCGTCAGCACAAGCGCAAGCACTGCCGCGATTGCCATCTGAGCCCAGCTGTCACCGATAAACGCGAAGCCGACCCACACACCACCCAACGCAAGTAGCAGCAGCGCCAGCCGAATCACGTAATAGGTGTTTCGACGCTTCAACAATCCAGCATCTTGCATGGTGCCGAGCAACGCCGCGTATTCGGTCACGGCCCGGTTCGGCTTTCGCCCTCCAGTAGCCCTGGCCGCAGATGGTTCCGGCCGGATCTTGAGATCGAGTGCCGGTCCCATCATCGGACGGTCGGCAAGTTGAACGCGGGGTGATTCTGTCATTGAGTGACTCCTTGACACGACAGTGGCGGACGATGGGCGGCGCGGGTCGAAATACGTGAAACCGAGCGCATCACGTCGCCTTTCGAAGTGACATGCCGTGCGGTACAGGAAATCTCTGCTGCCTCTGAAACAATGGCAACGCTAAGTCGATCGGCACCTGCATGCCCGATCTGTTGGCGCGGGCGCTATCGGAGGTAAGGACTCCGACGTAACCGTGTAGAAGGCCGAGTATGACTCGGAGCCGGTGCCTTGAAGCGAAGCTTTCGGCTGACCTGACCTCTTTGTTGAAGATGTAGTCAACGCGTGTTGGCACCGTGAATAACTTCGTCTCTGTCAGGATACGCGTCATTCATGTGGAGGGGCAGTGTGAACAGGCACAACCTACGTGCACGCTGACGTGTTCGCTGCGTGCACATTGCCGTCATGGGGTTCGGCGCTTACGAGATCTCGTTGGGCGCGCCATAGGCGCGCGGCACGTCAGGCAAACACCGGCGTCAGGCAAACACCTCCGCCGGAAATGCCCCGTTATCGCGCGCGCGCCGCGCGAGCGGCTTAGCCAGTTCGATCAATCGCTGGGTGCCCACTGCACCAAGCCGCACCCACGGGTCCCGGGCCAGGATGTCGGTCTGCGCCTCGATGTCAGCGCGGAGCGTCACGCCCTGCTCTGTGAGCGCACCCTCGTCATCCAGCACCCCTCGCACTCGCAGCGCGCGCTGTGCAGCATCCCATTGCTCATCACTCCAACCACGCAACTGTTTGGCTGCCGGAATCCTAAACCCGCGGCCGGTTGCGGTATGCGTAATGAGGGATTCGATGCCAGACAAGCCTGCGCTAGCCAAGGCGATGATGTGACCGTCTCCGCGATGCTCCCGCAATAGACTAATGCCGTGCCACAGCGCTAGATGCGGTTGCTCGGGCCACGCTAGGCCAGCATGTCCGGCGAATAACGGGCGCCCTTCTGGTCGGCACGCGCTGGCCGCAGTCTTGATCAACTCTGTCAGCTCGAGGACCGCAGGGGCTTCCTCGATTGCGCCGCCCAGCAGGCGACGCATGGCGACATCTGCTGCGACAAAACGGGCGTTGATAACTGCCTCCGGCGAGGCGAGCGTCCAGGCGCGCGGAAAGAACCGGGCTATCAGCTCCGGATTGAAGTTGTAGAAGGTCGCCGTCACCACCCCGGCAGTGACGGCGCCCATCGGGGCGGCCCGGCTGGCGAAATACGTCATACGTCCTGGCCGTAATCCTGCGGCGACGAGCACCTGCTCGGCGTCCGGCGCGAAGTAGATCAGGCTGTGGATCGGGTCTAGCGCGCGATGCGCGCGGCCGATATCCGCAGGGTCTAAGTCTGCTGGGTCCAAGTCTGCTGGCTCGAGACCAGCACCAGTGCTCATCCACCCATCCTGCCAGCAGACCGACCCGCACGCGATAATGAAGGAGCCACCGCACGCATTAGCCGGGTCCACCGACACGAAGGCGCTAAAGACATGGCATTGCCAACTTTTGAGGATGTGCTGGATGCTTCAAAGCGTCTGGACGGCACCGCGAATCGGACGCCAGTACTCACGTCTCGAGGGATCAACGCGGAGGTGGGGAGCGAGCTCTTCTTCAAGTGTGAAAACTTCCAGCGAAGCGGGGCATTCAAGTTCCGTGGCGCCTTCAACGCCCTGTCACGCTTCACCTCGCAGCAGCGGCGACGAGGTGTGGTCGCCTACTCTTCCGGCAATCACGCTCAAGCAGTCGCACTGTCAGCCACGCTTCTGGATATTCCCGCGACCATCGTCATGCCTACGGACGCGCCACGTTCCAAGCTGAACGCCACGAAGGGTTACGGTGCCACGGTCGTAGCCTATGACCGCTACCGCGAAGACCGTGAACAGATCGCGCAGGACCTTTCTACCCGGCACGGGATGACTCTTATCCCGCCTTACGACCATGCCGACATCATCGCGGGGCAGGGCACGGCGGCCAAAGAGTTGTTCGACGAAGTGGATGGTCTCGACGCTTTATTACTACCGCTCGGCGGTGGCGGCCTGCTCTCTGGCAGCATCCTGGCGGCATTGGGGCTCGCGGAGAAGTGTGCCGTCTACGGTGTCGAACCAGCCACCGCTGACGATGGACGCCGCTCTCTGCAGCAGGGTTCCATCGTGCACATCGACGTCCCCACAACAATCGCCGACGGGGCGCAGACAACACATCTCGGTGAACTAACTTTTGCCATCATCAAGGAGCACGTGGCCGATATCCTCACCGCCACAGACGACGAACTCGTCGAGTCCATGCGAGTATTCGCCAGCTCTATGAAGATCCTGGTCGAGCCGACGGGTTGCCTCGGCTTGGCAGCAGCGCAATCGGAAGGCCTCCGCGGGCAACGGATCGGGATCATCGTCTCGGGCGGCAATGTCGACCTCGACCGCTACGCCGCCTTGCTCACCCGTTGAGATTCAGTGGTCGACTCTCGAAGCCGAAGTCAAGCCTGTCCAGGCCGCAGTTGTCGATACTGCCTGCGAACGAAACGGCTGGCCCCACTCCGGCGTTGCGCCTTGGTGTTTGTGAGCCATTCGGCTCCGCACAGAATGCTCCGCTAGTAGCGCTCCCCGACCGCTGCGGGAACACTATTGAGGTCGACCAGATCCTCTGGTGTCAGAGCGAGCCTGGCTGCCGCAACATTTTCCCGCAGGTAACTGCTGCGTTTGGTACCAGGGATCGGAACCACCACGGTGCTCTGCGCCATCGTCCACGCGATAGCCACCTGGGCAGGCGTCGCCGAATGGCGCGACGCTACTGCGGCAATGACGTCGACAATCATCTGGTTCGCGGCCAACGCGGCCGGTGTGAAGCGCGGATTATTGCGGCGAATATCGGCGGCACTAAAAGATGCAGAACCCACGGCTCCGGTGAGAAACCCACGACCCAGCGGGGCATAGGGAACGAATGCCACGTCTGACTTCTCGCACCACGGCAGAATCTGCTCCAGCGGGCCACGGGTCCAGATCGATAGCTCGGATTGCACCGCCGATACCGGATGGATCGAATCCGCTGCCAGCAGTTCTTCCATCGTCGGCTCACAGATCCCGATTGCACGCACCTTCCCTTGCTCCGCCAACTCGCCTAGAGCACCCCAAGAATCTTCTAACGGCACTGACGGGTCGACTCGGTGCAGGTAGTACAAGTCAATGCAGTCGGTCTTGAGTCGCCGTAAGGAACCAGCGCACGCTTCCGAGAGGTAGTCCGGTCGGCCATTCGGCGCGTATACCTGAGAATGCGGATCGAATTGAAGTCCAGCTTTGGTCGCGATCGTCACCGACAGTTGACAGATTTCGCGGAACTCCCCCAGCAGCAATTCGTTCGTGTGCGGACCATACGAGTCCGCCGTGTCGAACAGGGTGACGCCGAGCTCTGCGGCTTGATGAAGCACCGAAAGGGCAGCTCCTGGATTCCAATCGGACGGCTCACCGTATTCGGCCGACATCCCCACACATCCCAGGCCGATCTCGGAGAACTCGAGCCCACCGCGGAACCGTTTACCTGCCAACATCTCAGGACCGTCCCTTCTGAGCCGTCGTCGCTCCGTCATTTCCAGCGGAAGTGCACGAACACCCGGCCGAAGTTGCGAGAATCCTTCTCGACGCGGTGATACAGCTGCTTGATGTCCTTCCGGTCGAGGAAACGCAGCACCCGCTTTTTTAGCTGGCCTGACCCTTTGCCGGGGATGATCTCGACCAGCGGCGCGCGCTTTGCGATGGCCTCGTCTATGACGCCCTGGAGGGCCCGGTCGATGTCGTCGCCGTGGTTGTAGATGTCGTGCAGATCAAGCGTCAGCTTCACGCTTCCATCATGCCCGGCACGCGCCACCTGAGCTACGGTCGAGTTATGTCATATACCCTGCTTGAGGTTTCTATCGATGGCCCGGTCGCACGCGTCACGCTCAATAACGTCCGTCGCCGTAACGCACTGTCTTTCGAGATGCTCTCCGAATTACAGGAGGCCCTCCGTGAGGTCTCCGCCTCGGATGCCACCGGAATGGTGCTCGGTGCCCATGGATCGGTCTTCTCCTCGGGACACGACTTCGCCGACCTGGCTGCCCGGGACGCCGTTGGTGTCGCTCACCTGCTCGAGCTCTGCACGGACGTCATGCTGACCATGCATTCGATGCCGCAGGTCGTGATCGGGCGGATTCAGGGCTTGGCCACCGGCGGCGGGTGCCAGCTGGCGGCGTCGACGGATCTGGCCGTCGCGGGTCGATCGGCGGGATTCCAATTACCGGGCGGCAAGGGCGGCTGGTTCTGCCACACTCCGTCGGTTCCGGTCGCCCGAGCTGTCGGGCGCAAGCGGTTGATGGAGATGGCGCTTACCGGAGACATCATCGACGCCGAGACTGCGCTGAGCTGGGGGCTGGTCAACCGGGTGGTCGACGACGACGCTCTCGACGAGGCGGTTGACGAGCTCCTGGCGCGGGCCACGCGCGGCAGCGCTGCGTCGAAAGCTTGGGGCAAGCGCACACTCTATGCGCAACTCGACCGGCCGGAGCGCGATGCATATTCCATAGCCTGCGAATCCATGACCGCGGCCGCGCAGACGCCCGGTGCGCGCGAAGGAATCACCGCGTTCGTGGAGAAGCGCCACCCTGTCTGGAGCGATTGACATTGCCGCAGGTAAGGGCCGATGGGTCGGTCTCGAGTCAGCCTGGATGCAAGACCCGCATCAGGCGAGAAATTCCAACGCCGCCTGCTTAAAGGCGCGCGCCGAGACCGCGTTGCGGTGAGTGCGTTTCGGAATCGACACAAACTGAGCCCCGAGCTGTGTGGCAAGCGCCGCAGCGTCAGCGGCAACATCATCTGCCCCGCCGGCCACTACCAAGGTCGGCTGAGCGGGCATGGCGGTCATCGGATGCGCGGCCATGCCTCGAATGCACGCGGCCGCAGCGCCGCTATGTATGACGGAACTCGCTGTAATAGCAGCGACCAGGTCGGCTGCGGCCGGATCAACGAGCGGCTCGTCACGCTCCAACGCGCCAACGAACTTCTCCGCGCCCCAGACAGCGAATTGTTCCTGAGTGCCGATTCCGCCGAGTACCAGCCGCCGAACTCGGTCTGGATGCAGGCAGGCAAGCACTCGGGCCGCTTGCGCCCCCATGGAGTAGCCGATCACGTCGACCTGCGACAAGCGCTCCTCGTCGAGCACCAGCGCCAAATCGGCGGCGAGCAGCGCCGGGCTATAACTAGCTGGATCGGTCGGGGCGTCGCTTGCGCCATGGCCGCGCAGGTCAACACGCACTGATCCGCGCCCGGCGTCAGCAAGGGCCCGAACCCATCCGGTCATTTCCCAGGTGAGGTCAGCAGACGATGCGAACCCATGCACTAACAACACCGGGCGCTCGCCGGGTTCCGTCATATATGCGATAGATACCCCGTCGACGCCGCTGACGCGACCCATCAGTCGTCGTCCGGTGGCCGCAACATCACCCGGCGTTTCGGCTTGCTCTCTTCCGGCACGGTGCCGACGATGCCCGCTTGGTCGTCCGGCACATCGAAGGTCACCAACGGATCACCCACCTCGAGGCTGGCATCCTCGGAGACGTGCCTCTTCGCAATCGTGCCGGACTGCGGTGACGGCAGCTCGACCGTGGACTTCGTGGTCTCGACTTCGATCATCGGCGCGCCTCGCTCGATAAAGTCGCCGACTGCCACAAACCATTCAAGAACCTTCGCCTCTAGGAGTCCTTCGCCCAGATCCGGCAGGTTAAAAGTCACCTCAGCCATTGGTCCCCCTCTCAGTTGGTCGTCGAGCCGAATTACTTAGCTGCATCGCGGCGGTAGGAGAACACGTCCTGAACTGCTGTCATGATGCGATCGATGCTCGGAATGTACTCGTCTTCCAGGCGGCCCGCCGGGTAGGGAACGTCGTATCCCGTCACGCGCGCGACCGGCGCTTTGAGCACATCGAACGCCGATTCCGTTACTAGCGCAGAGATCTCGGCGCCTAGGCCAACAGTGCGCGGCGCTTCGTGCACCACAATGGCCCGTTTGGTTTTGCGAACAGATGCAGTCAGGCCCCTGGTGTCCAGCGGCTTCAACCACCGCATATCGAGCACCTCGAGGTCGACACCGTCTTCCTCCGCAAATTGGGCAACGTCCAGACACCGCGACACCATGGCGCCCCAGGCGATCAGGGTGGCGTGCTTACCTGCGCGAACGACGCGCGAAGAGCCCACCGGCAACCGCTCGTCAGCGATCTCCGGATCGAATGGCTTCTTGTTCCAGTACCGCGATTTCGGCTCCATAAAGATCACTGGGTCCGGGTCGGCAATCGACTGGCGAAGCAGCGCATACGCCTCCGATGGTGTCGATGGCGAGACCACTTTGAGCCCGGGAACATGCGCGAAGATCGACTCGAGCGACTCGCCGTGCAGTTCCGGGCTTCGGATTCCGCCAAAGCTCGGAAGCCGCAGGGTGACCGGCATCGGGAAAGCGCCGCGGGTACGGTAGTTCATCCGAGCGAGCTGCGTAATGATCTGGTTCATGGCCGGGTACGAAAAGCCGTCGAATTGAATCTCCGGCACTGGCTTGAAGCCATTCATCGCCAGCCCGACCGACAGGCCCATAATGCCCGCCTCGGCAAGGGGTGTGTCGAAGACGCGGGACTCTCCAAAGCGCTGCTGTAAACCATCGGTGACTCGGAATACGCCACCGAGTTTGCCGACATCTTCGCCCAGCACCAGCACGGACGGATCGTCCGCCAGAGCGTCGCTGAGCGCGCGGTTCAGCGCCGCCTGCATGCTGATATTTTCGGGCGTATCAGACATGGGATGCTTCCTTCCATTCCTCTAACTGCTCTTGGACGGCTGCTGTCGGTTCGGCGAAGACGAAAGTGAACATGTCACTCCCGGGCTGCGCTGCCAGATGCACAATGCCGTCGCGAACCTCCTCGACTACCGCCGCCGCCTCTTCGGAGATCCGGGCATCGGCCGCGTCATCGAGCTGGCCATCGGCCTGCAGCCGCTTCCGCATGAGGACGATCGGGTCGCGCTTCTGCCAGGAGTTCTCCTCCGCCAAGCTGCGGTAGCGGCCCGGGTCGTCGGACGTGGAGTGCGGCCCCGCGCGATACGTCACCGCTTCAATGACGGTGGGGCCTTCGCCTCTCCGGGCCCGCTCCACTGCCTCGGACGTAACCCGAAAAACCTCGACGACATCGTTGCCGTCGATACGCTCCCCGGGCATGCCGTAGCCCTGCGCGCGCGCGGCCACCGAGCCGCCTGCGACCTGCTTCTCGGTCGGGACCGAGATTGCCCAGCCGTTGTTCTGGCAGAAAAACACCACCGGCGACTTCTCTAACGCGGCAAAGTTCATTGCCTCATGCACTTCGCCTTGAGAGCTCGCTCCGTCGCCGAAGTAGCTGATCGCGACGCCGTGGGAACCTTTAAGTTGTTCGCCGCGCGCCCACCCGGCGGCATGCAGAACGCTCCCGGCCACCACGGCATTGATAGCTGCGAACCCGGACTCTTTCGGGTTGTAAAGACCGCCATGCCATGCGGCAAGATGGGTCGCGATGTATCCCACAAGGTCGACGCCGCGGGCTACCGCCACTCCGAGTTCTCGGTAGGTGCCGAAGGCAAAGTCGCCGTCTACAAGTGCAGCGCCGCTACCGATTTGGGCGGCTTCTTGGCCTCGCATGGGCGCATATCCTGGGATGATCCCTTGGCGCTGCATGGCGACGCTCTCTAAATCCAGCGCTCGGGCAATCGCCATGCTGCGGTACAGCGATAGCATCCGGTCAGGGCCCACTGTTGCATTGTCCGTAATCGCGCCCGCACCCATGTGCATCCTCCTGCAGAACTACTGATGAGTTTCGACGAGGCGGAAGTAGCGGCTCTTCGTCATTCTGTACAGCCGATCGTAGTCTCTAGTGGTCTATCTGCCTATACATGACCACCAATTGTCCCGGTATGGCCTAGTTGTTTAGTTATTCGGAAGACATTATGCGTACTGATACTGATGAATTCTCTTACTTGTGTAGTTGCGCAGCAGCGCGTCGATCCCGATTGACCGTTCCCCGCAGCCGTATGTATGACGACACCCTCGCCGATTCCCGGCCCGGCGGCTAGCGTCAGAGCATGGACGTACTTTCCTCACAGCCCACGGGCGAGAACACCGTCATATCTGATAGCGGTTCAGGCGACCTGGCCATGTTTCTGGCCGCGCTGCGGGCCGCAGTGGGCGACGAGTTCGTGGCAACCGACCCGCAGGTGACCGCCGCCTACTCGCGGGACATGATGCCGCTGGCCCCGGCCGGTATGCCGCTCGCGGTAGTCAAGCCCGGATCCACCGAAGAGGTCGTTGCGGTAGTGAAAGCGTGCGCTGCAGCAGGTGTTTCGATCGTGCCCAGGGGTGCCGGATCCGGGTTGTCCGGCGCCGCCAACGCTGTCGACGGAGCCGTTTCCGTCGTGATGACGCGCATGAATCGGATCCTCGAGGTCGACGCCGGAAACCGGCTGGCGGTAGTGCAACCAGGTGTCGTGAACAAGGATCTGCGGACGGCAGTCGAAGCTCGGGGACTTTTCTACCCGCCCGACCCGTCAAGCTACGACTGGTGCACGATCGGCGGCAACCTGTCGACCAACGCCGGCGGGCTGTGCTGCGTGAAATATGGAGTGACGACCGACTCGGTGCTCGGGGTGGAAGTGGTTTTGGCGTCCGGGGAAGTGCTGCGCACCGGGCGGCGGACCGTGAAAGGCGTGGCCGGGTACGACCTCACCAAACTGATCGTCGGCTCCGAAGGGACGCTCGGCATCATCACCGAAGCAACCCTCGCGTTGCGGCCGCTGCCGCAGGCTCCCGTGACCATGGTCGCGACATTCGCCGACATCGCCGCCGCTGGCGCGGCCGTGACTGGCGCGGTGGCAGACGGGCTGGTGCCCTCGCTGCTGGAAATCATGGACGCCGCGTCGATTCGCGCAGTGCAGGCCCACACGGGGGCATCGATGGTCGGCGACGGTGACACGCCCGCGGCGATCCTGATCGGGCAATCCGATCTGGGCGGCGCGGCGGCCATCGCGGAAATGCAACGCCTAGAGGCCTGCTGCCGAGCCGCAGGCGCCGAGTTCTGTTACCTGACAGAGGATCTCACGGAAGGCCGGATGCTATTACAGGCGCGGCGCGATGTACTGCCCTCGTTAGAGAAGCTGGGCGACTGGCTCACCGACGATGTCTGCGTTCCGCGAACCGAAATCGCCGCGCTAATCACCCGATGCGAGGAGATTGCCGCAGAGACCGGCGTGATAGTGGCGGTGGTCGGCCACGCCGGTGACGGCAACATGCACCCGACGATGGTCTACGACGCCTCCGACCCGGCCGCCGTGGCGCGCGCCTACCAGGCGTACGACCGGATCCTGGATGCTGGCAGAGCGCTCGGCGGGACGATCACCGGCGAACACGGCGTAGGGCGAATGAAGCAGCACCACCTCGCCAAAGAGATCGGACCCGTAGGGCTTGCCGCCCATCGCGCGATCAAGAACGCACTGGACCCGGACGGGATGTTCAATCCCGGCTCCATGTTCTCGATGGGCTAGTAACGCGGGTCAGGCTATCGGGCCCGCGGTGGGTTCGGCGCTTGCTGGCAGGGCCGAGACTCCCGCCAAGTACGCATCGACAGCCGCAGCCGCGGAACGGCCTTCGGCAATAGCCCAGACGATCAACGACTGGCCGCGACCGGCGTCACCCGCAACGAACACTCCCGGCACGTTGGACATGTAGTGCGCGTCCCGGGCCAGTCGCCCGCCTCGGGTCACCGCTACACCGAGATCGCCTACAAGTCCATCAGTCTCGGGGCCGGAGAAGCCCAGTGCCAGCAGCACAAGGTCGGCATCAACCCGCGTCACCACGGTCGAGTCCGGAATGAACCCACCGCGGATCCGTTTGCCCTCTTGCAGATGAATGGCCTGCACTGCGCCGCCGCGCTGTTCGAAGAGGGTGGAGTTGACGCCGAAAAGCCGTTCGCCGCCCTCCTCATGTGCTGCAGCGATGCGCAGAATCATCGGATAGGTGGGCCACGGGGTCGAGCCGTCACGAGTGAGCGGCGGTTGCTGCCGGATATCGATCTGCGTAACGCTGGTGGCGCCCTGACGAAGAGCCGTTCCGTAGCAATCAGTGCCGGTGTCACCGCCGCCGATGACCACGACCCGCTTGCCTTCCGCCGAGATTGTCGGCCGGGCTATGGTGCCCTCCACGGCCTTGTTCGCGCTCACCAAATAGTCCATCGCCAAATGGACTCCGTCCGCGTTGCGCCCCGGCATATCGAGGTCGCGCGCCACCGTCGCGCCCACGGCAAGCACCACAGCGTCGAACTGTGCCCGCAAATCGAACGACGACAGGTCGCAGCCGACCGCGCAGTTCGTCATAAATAGAATCCCTTCCCCGACAAGCTGCTCGAGGCGGCGGTCGAGCACTCTCGACTCCATTTTGTATTCGGGGATGCCGTAACGAAGGAGTCCGCCGACGCGGCCGTCGCGTTCGAAGACAGTCACCGAATGGCCGGCTCTGCGGAGTTGTTGCGCTGCCGCCAAACCGGCGGGACCGGATCCGACAACGGCCACCCGGCGGCCCGTTTCGATCTCCGGCAGGCGTGGTTCAATTCCACCGGTGGCAATCGCGCGGTCGGCGATCTCCTGCTCAATGAGCTTGATCGTCACCGGTTCGTCGTCGAGACCCACCACACATGCGGCCTCGCACGGCGCCGGGCACAACCGCCCGGTGAATTCGGGAAAGTTGTTCGTGGCGTGCAGCCGCTCGGACGCCTGCTGCCAGCGGTCCGTGCGCACGAGATCGTTCCAGTCCGGAATGAGGTTCCCTAGCGGGCACCCCCGATGGCAGAACGGCACACCGCAATCCATGCACCGGGTCGCTTGCTGCCGAGTCTCACCGCTGGTAAATGGCTGATAGACCTCGTTCCAGTCGTGCACCCGCTCAGTAGCCGGTCGGCGCTTTGGAGTGTCCCGACTGAAGTTCAAAAATCCGTGTGGGTCAGCCACGACTGGCCGCCATAATCAAGTCATCCGTTTGGCTCTCGGTCAGACCGTCGCTCTGCGCCTGCTGACGCACGCGCAATACACGCGCGTATTCCCGCGGCATGATCCGGGTGAAGCGCGACGCCGCTACCGGCCAATCCGCCAGCAGCGATGAGGCAAGTGGGCTGCCGGTACGATTCGTATAGTCCCGCAAAGTAGCTGCCAGCCAGTCGATGTCGTCACCGTCCGGTCCGGAGAGCTCGACCATCGCGGAGTTAATAAGCGCCGAATCAGCATCGAGCAGGAACGCGATTCCACCGCTCATGCCCGCTGCCGCATTACGGCCGGTCTCGCCGAGAATCACCACCCAGCCGCCGGTCATGTATTCCAGCGCGTGGTCTCCGGTGCCCTCGCATACCAGGAGCGCACCCGAGTTCCGGACAGCGAAACGCTCACCCACGGTGCCCCGAAAATACATCACGCCGGAGGTTGCCCCGTAGCCGATGGTGTTCCCGGCGATCACCTGCCCATCACCGCCGCCCGGTGTTTCCGGATGGGGGCGTAGCACCACGGTGCCGCCGGACAGGCCCTTGCCGACGTAGTCGTTGGCGTCGCCGGTCACGGTGATGTCAATCCCGCGCGGCAAGAATGCGCCCAACGACTGGCCCGCGGTACCAGTGAACTCGAGCTCGATGGTGCCGTCGGGTAGCCCGTCCGGGCCGCAGCGTCTGGTGACTTCCGAGCCCAGCATCGTGCCAATCGCCCGATCAGTACCGTGTATGACGCCGTCCAGCTGAACGCTGCTGCCGCCGCCCAGAGCGCTCTGGGCCCGGGCGATGAGGCTCGCATCGAAGATCGTGGAGAGATCGTGCACGACCGGGCTGGTGCACCGCAGCCCGGCGTCACTATCGGCGACATCGAGCAGCGGAGCCAGATCGACACCGTTGGTTCGGCCTTCCGCGATCGCACCACTCGCGTCGAGAAGCTCCGCGTGGCCGACAGCGTCATTGATGGATCGACAGCCGAGAGCGGCGAGATGCTCACGCACCTGCTCCGCAAGGAACAGGAAGAACGTCTCCACGAACTCCGGGGCTCCGGGAAATCGCTTGCGCAGCAATGGGTTCTGCGTTGCAATACCTACCGGGCATGTATCGAGGTGACACACCCGCATCATGACGCATCCAGCGACAACGAGGGGGGCGGTCGCAAATCCGAACTCTTCCGCGCCCAACAGCGCGGCGACCACAACATCACGCCCCGTTTTCAACCCACCGTCCACCTGGACACGGACCTGCGCGCGGAGACCATTCAACCGCAGCGTCTGTTGCACCTCCGCCAGGCCAAGTTCCCACGGTTGTCCCGCATGTTTCAGCGAGGTCAGCGGGGCCGCCCCGGTACCGCCGTCATGGCCGGCCACGACGACGATATCGGCGTGCGCCTTCGTGACACCTGCCGCAACAGTGCCGATACCCGGTTCCGATACCAGCTTTACCGAGATCTTCGCCGCCGGATTGGCGCATCGGAGATCAAAGATCAGCTGCTTGAGATCCTCAATCGAGTAGATATCGTGATGAGGCGGTGGCGAGATCAGGCCCACACCTGGGGTCGCATGCCGGGTCTCCGCGATCCATGGATAGACCTTGTGGCCGGGAAGTTGGCCGCCTTCACCCGGTTTCGCACCCTGCGCCATCTTGATCTGGATCTCCCCCGCATTGACCAGATACGCGCTGGTCACGCCGAAACGGCCGGACGCAACCTGCTTGATGTACGAGCGCCGGAGGGGATCGAGTAGGCGCTCCACATCTTCCCCACCCTCGCCGGTATTCGATTTTCCGCCAAGCTTGTTCATCGCCATGGCCAGCGTCTCGTGCGCTTCGGCAGAGATCGATCCGTAAGACATCGCCCCGGTGGCAAATCGTTTCACGATTTCGCTGGCCGGCTCCACTTCCTCGATCGGAACCGGTGTACACACGTCGGTCTTGAACTCCAGTAGACCGCGCAACGTCCCGCCCCTCCGGTAAGCGTCTTCCACCTCGTCGGTGTAGCGGCGGAAAACCGACTCCTGTTTCGTTCGAGTCGCGTGCTGCAGGAGGTAGACGGTTTCCGGGTTGAATAGATGCAGCTCACCTTCGCGCCGCCATTGATAGTGACCGCCGACGTCGAGCCCGCGATGTTCCAGCGCCGTGGGATTCGGGGTGAAGGCGAGTGCGTGCCGAGCGGCGGCGTCGGCGGCAATCCGACCCAGATTCGATCCGCCGGCGCGGGTGACCGTGCCGGTGAAATATCGGTCGAGTACCTCTTGGTCGAGCCCGAAGCATGCAAAGACCTGCGCACATCGATACGACCCCACGGTGGAGATACCCATCTTGCTCATCACCTTGAGCACACCCTTGGTCCACGCGCGGAGCATGTTCGCAGCCGCTTCAGGCTCGGTGAGGCCGCCGAGATCGCCTGCGCGAGCGAGATCCTCGGCTGTCTCCAACGCCAGATAGGGGTTTACGGCGCCAGCGCCGTAACCGAGCAGGAGTGCCACGTGGTGAACCTCGCGCGCGTCGCCAGCCTCGACGACGAGCGCAACCTTGGTGCGGGCCTTGACCCGGATCAGGTGCTGGTGCACCGCCGAGGTGAGCAGTAGCGACGGGATGGGTGCATGGTCAGAGTCGGCATCACGGTCGGTGAGCACGATAGTTCCTGCGCCGCAGGCGATTGCCTCATCGACTTCAGCGCAGACCCGATCGATCGCCGCAGCCAGGGCCGCACCGCCGCCCACGACCCGGTATCGGCCGGTGATCACGGCAGCGGCGTACGCGGGCAAATTGCCGTCATCGTTGATCCTGATGAGTTTGGCGAGGTCGCCGTTCCCGATGACCGGCGTCGGTAACCAGACCTGGCGGCAGGACACCGGAGTGGCATGCAGCAAGTTTTGTTCCGGCCCGATCACGCTCGCCATGCTGGTGACAATGGCTTCGCGCTCCGCGTCTAGCGGCGGGTTCGTCACCTGAGCAAACAACTGGGTGAAGTAGTCGAACAGCATTCTCGGCCGGTGAGACAGCGCGGCACGCGGAGTGTCATCACCCATCGATCCGATCGCTTCGCCGCCAGTGGTCGCCATCGGTGTCAGAAGGATACGAAGATCCTCCTCCGTGTACCCATACAGCTGCTGGCGCCGCAACACGTCGAGGTGGTTGGGGACGGCGCCTTGCCTATCGGGCAGGTCTTTGAGGCGGATCAGTCCAGCTTGCACCCAGTCCTGATAGGCGTTCTCGCGAGCCAAGTCTGCCTTGATCTCTTCGTCCGGCACAATGCGCCCTTGGGCAGTGTCCACGAGGAACATTTGCCCGGGCCGCAACCGGCCCCGCCGCACCACCGATGACGGCGCCACAGGCAAGACCCCCGACTCACTGGCCAGGATCACCCTTCCATCTGCGGTCAGCCACCAGCGGCCGGGCCGGAGCCCGTTGCGATCGAGCACCGCTCCCAGCAGGGTGCCATCGGTGAAAGTGACGCAGGCAGGCCCATCCCACGGCTCTATCAGGGACGAATGGAATTCGGCGAAGGCCCGAACATCGTCATACATGTTTGGTTTACCCTGCCAGGCTTCGGGAATCATCATCAGGACGGCGTGCGGTAGCGATCTGCCAGCTAGGTGCAGCAGTTCGAGCACCTCGTCGAAGGTCGCAGAATCGGATGCGTCAGGCGTGCAAATGGGGAATGCCCGCGCGAGATCACCTGGGATAGAATCTGTTTCGAGAAGCGCCTCCCGCGCACGCATGCGGTTGCGATTGCCACGAATGGTGTTGATTTCGCCATTGTGCGCGATATATCGGAACGGATGCGCGAGCGGCCAGGACGGAAACGTGTTAGTCGAAAAGCGCGAATGCACCACCGCTATCGCGCTGATCGTCCGCTCATCGGTGAGGTCCGGGTAGAACGGCGCCAACTGCTCTGTCGCGAGCATTCCCTTGTAGACCACAGTTCTGGCCGACAGGGACGGGAAATAGACGGCGCGGCCAGCTACCGCTGTGTCGTGCTCGATGCGTTTGCGCGCCGCGTACACCAGACGGTCCAGAGCAAGGCCCTGCGGTCGAACCGTCTCAATGCCATTGCCCACGTCTTGCGCAGGAGCAGCAAGGAACAGCTGCTCGATAGCGGGCATCGCATCCAACGCCGCCCTGCCGGCGCCCGACGCCGACGGCTGGGTCGGAACCGGCCGCCAGCCGAGCAACTCCAAATCCTCTTCCGCGACGATGTCCGCGATTCGACTCTTTGCCCACTGTCGGTCTACCAGATCCGTTGGCAGGAAGGCGCTTCCGACGGCGTACGCCTCTCCAGGAGCGCCGGCCTCGTCGCGGATGGGTAGTTCAAACTCGCACACCTCTCGTAGCAATTCGTCGGGAACCTGTAGCAGTATTCCGGCGCCGTCGCCCACGTTCGGATCGGCGCCCGCGGCGCCCCGATGCGCGAGATTGACTAGGGCGCTGATCGCGTCGGAGACCACGGCATGGCTTCGCCGGCCATGAATATCGACCACCGCCGCGACACCGCACGCGTCATGTTCGAATGACGGATCGTAGAGGCCGCGCCAACCTGGCAGCCTGTGTTCCGCGGGCGACATCGAAAGTGTCACGGTTTTCGCCCCCTAAAGGTCGTAGTACAAAGCAAATTCGTACGGGTGCGGGCGCAGCCGCATGGGTTCGATCTCGTCGCTGCGCTTGATCCGTATCCAGGTGTCGATCAGATCGGGAGTGAAGACGCCACCCTCGAGGAGATAGTCGTGGTCTGCTTCCAGACAATCGATGACCGCGTCTAGCGAACCGGGAACCTGCGCGACGGTCGCTGCTTCTTCGGGTGGCAGTGCGTAGAGGTCCTTGTCCAGCGGTTCCGGGGGCTCAATACGATGTCGCACTCCGTCCAGTCCGGCCATGAGTTGCGCGGTAAACGAGAGATATGGATTCGACGACGGGTCGGGGCACCGGAACTCGATCCGTTTCGCCTTCGGACTGTTCCCAGTAATGGGGATCCGGATACATGCCGACCTGTTCCGTGAGGAGTACACCAGGTTGACCGGCGCCTCGAATCCTGGCACCAGGCGGTGGAACGAGTTGACTGTCGGATTGGTGAAGGCGAGCAAGCTGGGCGCGTGATGCAGGAGGCCGCCGATATAGAAGCGGGCAACGTCCGACAGGCCTGCGTAGCCCGCTTCGTCGTAGAACAGGGGGCTGCCGTCTTGCCACAGTGATTGATGGCAGTGCATACCGGATCCGTTGTCCCCGAAAAGTGGTTTGGGCATGAATGTCACCGATTTGCCGGCGGCCCAGGCGGTGTTTTTGACCACGTACTTGAAGTGCATAAGGTCGTCACCCGCGGCCAAGAGGCTATTGAACCGGTAGTTGATCTCGCTCTGGCCACCAGTACCTACCTCGGGGTGCGCGCGTTCGACCATAAATCCGGCTTCGGTCAGGTTGACCACCATGTCGTCGCGAAGATCCCCGAAGTGGTCGTATGGCGATACTGGGAAGTAGCCACCCTTGGCCCGCACCTTGTATCCCAGGTTTCCACCAGCTTCCTCGCGGCCGGTGTTCCACACCCCGGATTCGGAGTCGACCCGGTATGACGACCCGTTGACCGCCGAGTCGAAGCGCACGTCATCGAAGATGTAGAACTCCGCCTCCGCACCGAAAAATACGGTATCCGCAATGCCGGTGTCGGCGAGATACTGCTCGGCCTTTCGCGCCACGTTCCGGGGATCGCGCGAATACGGCTGCATCGTCAACGGGTCGTGCACGAAGAAATTCATGATCAGGGTGCGGTGTTGCCGAAATGGATCGATACGAGCGGTAGCTAGATCCGGAAGCAGCAACATGTCTGACTCATGAATATCTTGGAAGCCCCGCACCGACGATCCGTCAAAGGCAATGCCGTTCTCCATGAGCTCGGCATCCACGGTCGATGCCGGGACAGTGAGGTGCTGCATCACTCCTGGCAGGTCACAGAATCGGACATCAAAGAACTCGACAGCCGTATCCGCTATGAAGCTGATCAATTCATCGCTGGTGGTGAACATGGCACAACCCTCCTGATAGGGGCCTGCGTCAACTCCGAGAGGCACGACGATACGTGGATGGGCCGCAATGAGGAATCGATCGATGTCCGAAAACCGCTTGTTAATTGCTGTACGTGTCGCTCCCGGCGCGAGCCCGGGCTGGACGGCGCCGCGCCGATCGGTCGATTGAATTCCCCAAATGAGCGCGGCCACAGTGCGAAGAGCGCATGCCCGTGTTCACTCGCGCAGGAGCGCCAATTGACCCAATGATGTCTGATTTTTTCTACTCGTAAGCGCCGGTTGGATCAAGCCAAGTGGCGCTGGCCCCGCTTTAGGTACGCGGTACCGAGCCCACGTATGCGGCCAAATGCTGTCCCGTCAACGTGGAACCATCCGCAATCAGATCGGCGGGGGTGCCCTCGAAAACTATGCGACCGCCTTCGTGTCCAGCTCCTGGCCCCAGATCGACGATCCAATCCGAGTGCGCCATCATCGCCTGATGATGTTCGATCACAATCACTGACTTCCCGGACTCCACGAGACGGTCCAGGAGGGCAAGCAACTGGTCCACGTCGGCGAGGTGCAAGCCGGTGGTCGGCTCATCGAGAACATAGACATCTCCGGAATCCGCCATCTGCGCGGCGAGCTTGAGCCGTTGGCGTTCGCCTCCAGACAATGTCGTTAACGGCTGACCCAGCCTGAGATATCCCAACCCGACGTCGGACAGCCGGGTCAAGATCTTCCGTGCTGCGCGGTTCGCGGCATCACCGTGTGCGAAGAATTCCGTTGCAGCTACGACCGACATGTCCAGCACCTCGCTGATGTCCATGCCACCCAGCGTGTAGACGAGTACTGACCCATCGAAACGCTTACCCTCGCAGTCCTCGCACACCGTCTCTACCGTCGACATCATGCCGAGATCGGAATAGATCACTCCGGCACCGTTGCAGGTGGGGCATGCGCCGGCGGAGTTGAAGCTGAACAGCGCCGGTTTGACGCCGTTTTCCTTGGCGAACGCCTTACGGATCGAGTCCAGCAGGCCCGTGTAGGTAGCGGGGTTGCTACGTCGCGATCCGCGAATCGGACTCTGATCGACCACGACCACACCTGGCCTGCCCGCCACCGATCCTCGAATTAGCGAGGTCTTGCCGGAGCCCGCAACGCCAGTCACGGCGCAGAGCACACCCAACGGGATATCCACGTCGACGTTCTGAAGGTTGTGCGTGTCCGCACTTCGCACCGGGAGAACGCCTGTCGCTGTCCTGACCGCGGGCTTCAATCGTGCGCGGTCGCCAAGATGTCGACCTGTGACTGTGTCGCTGGACCGCAAGTCCTTGACCGAGCCCTGGAATACGATCTCACCGCCCTGGGCACCAGCGCCGGGCCCGAGATCGACTACATGGTCAGCGATCTCGATGATTTCGGGCTTGTGCTCGATGACCAAAACGGTATTGCCCTTGTCGCGCAGCTGCCGCAGTAAACCATTCATCCGCGCTATATCGTGTGGGTGCAGTCCAATGGAAGGTTCGTCGAAGACGTAGGTCACGTCCGTAAGCGCGGAGCCGAGGTGACGAATCATCTTGATGCGCTGCGACTCTCCGCCGGACAACGTGCCCGTCGGCCGCTCCAGGCAGAGGTACCCCAGTCCGATTGTGGTGAAGGAATCGATCAGATGTTGCAGGCCCGCCAGCAGCGGGGCGACCGGAGGCTGGTCGAGGCCGTGGATCCAGGAGGACAGATCACTGATTTGCATCGCACAGACGTCGGCAATGTTCTTCCCGTTGATCATTGATTCCAGCACCTCGCCGACGAGTCTGGTGCCGCCGCATTGAGGGCACTGCTGGAATGTGACGGCGCGACCGACGAAAGCTCGAATGTGGGGCTGCATCGATTCACGGTCCTTGGACAGGAACGATTTTCGGATCTGTGGGATCAGGCCTAGATAGGTCAGGTTGATGCCGTCCACCTTGATTTTGGTGGCTTCTTTTCGCAGCAGCGCGTCCAGTTCCACCGAGGTGAAATCCTTGATCGGCGTATCGGGATCGAACCAGCCGCAGCCGCGATAGATTCTCCCGTACCAGCCGTCCATGCTGTACCCGGGAATGGTCAAGGCGCCGTCGTTGAGCGATTTCGTCTCGTCGTAGAGCGCGGTGAGATCGATGTCCGAGACCGCGCCCGTCCCTTCACATTCCGGACACATGCCGCCGTGGTAAACCTGCTGGCGCACTACCTTCTTATTGCCTTTCGCGTCGGTCATGACGCCGCTGGCAGTTCGCCGTGGAACATTGAACGAATACGCCGTCGGTGGCCCAATATGCGGCTGGGCAATCCGACTAAATAGCACCCGAAGCATGGCATTGGCGTCCGTCGCTGTCCCGACCGTAGACCGGGGATTGCTACCCATCCGCTCCTGGTCGACGACGATCGCAACGGTCAAACCTTCGAGGAGGTCCACGTCGGGGCGAGCGAGCGACGGCATGAAACCCTGAAGGAATGCGCTGTAGGTCTCGTTGATCAGCCGTCGCGACTCAGCAGCGATGGTGCGGAAGACGAGGGAACTCTTTCCAGAACCGGACACACCCGTGAACACCGTCATACATTTTTTGGGGATGTCCAGGAAGACGTTCTTCAGATTGTTTTCGCGGGCGCCATGGATTCGAATCACGTCATGGCTGAGCGCAGTCACTGTGCTTTCGGCATCGGGCGTCATGCGGCATACCGAACGCTGGCGACAGTGACAGTGACAGTGACAGTGGGGCGGGGGCGCGGCAGCCTGGCGGCGCACATGACGATGCTCATCTCCGCCACGGTAGCGCCGATGAGGCCGACGTTCACTTTCAGCGACGGATCGCCTACGGGGTCGAAGTGGCGGGGATGGCGCGCAGGCCGCCCAGATCTGGAGTCGTGTTGCCACTGCCGTAGATCCGATTGCACAGTGTGCCCAGCGCCGCGGCGATGATGGCGTAGTTGGCGTCGCCGATATTGTTGGTGCCACCTGCGGCGAGGTCTAATTTGCCCACGCCGGGAATGTTTTCGTCGGATGCCGAGACCGAGCACACGATTCCGCCCTTGACCGAGATCATCGCACCGCTCTCCTCTGCGCCGTCCCGCGCCGCCCGGTCACCAATCCCCGGGACGCTGACCGGCTTGGCGAACTCCTTGACTCCGGCCGCATAGTTCAGCAGCTGATCCGCGTCGGGGAAGACGGTGATGTTCAACGATGCGCCATCAGCGTTGAAGGCACAGTTCTGGCCGTCCGGGTTCGGTAGCAGACCGAACGCGCTGTTCGTCACGGTGGTAATCGGGTCGGTCATCAGTGCCTGCGCATCCGCCTTGGTCACCGAGCTGCACCGCACGCTGGACCCGCCTGCCGCGTTGACTGTCGAATGGGCGGCATCTGAATGGGGGGCATCGATTGTTGCGGATGTCGGCTGCGCGGTGGCGGCGGCCGACGGATCCGATTTCACCGTTCCCGTGGCGGCAGACACCGAGTGTGGTGAGCCGGCGGAGCAGCCAGCCAGGAGGAAAACGAAGGCGGTCGCGGTAGCTGCGAGCCGGATTGCAATCATGAAGGACTCCGTGGGATCAGGACACTCGAAATTGCGGACCTGGACCATTGCACCGGGCAGCCGTAACGTTTCGGTAATAACCTCGTGGACCGAGGTCACCTCCAGCGCCCGGTACATGTCCATAGCCAGCCAAAGCCGGGGCAAAAGGCGCCGTTACCCGGATGTTACGGCTGGCGTGTGCACTGACCGCTATGAGGATTCGTATCGTTATTCTGCTTCCCGCCATGGTGGTCCTCGGCCTGAGCGCTGCGTGCCAGGGTTCCATGCCAGGTTCGGCGAACTCGGGCGTCGCCATGCTGTCTGCGCTGGCTGCGCAACAGGCGACTAGCGCCGAGGACACCACCGGTCCGGCCGCGCCGCTGATCGACCCCTGCCAGGCCCTGTCCAAGGCCGATGTGCAACCCTTCTTCGCTGCGGAAGTCGTCACCGCGCTGCCAACGCTCATGACCTCCGACACGGAGAAGTCCTGTGAATGGGCGCCGACCAACAAGACCTCGAGCCTGATCGTCGACTATTCGGTTGGTGACGGCGCGCAGACCCTATTGCTCATGAATCGCCAGCCGGGAAGCGACGCCGTTGCGGTGCCCGGCGTTGGTGACGGGGCCAGCCATCCGTCGGGAGACCCAAGCCTGCTGTTCTCCTGGAAGGGCTCCGGTTCCACCGCGGTGGTCTGCAGGGTGACCACGACCGGCAATGAGTTTGTGTTGGTGCCCGACCCGAGCGCCACCCTCACTGACGACCAGGCCACCAGCATTGATCAGCAGTACGGCACTTTGTGCAACACGCTTTACCGCAGCGGGAATACGACGCCAACCGTGCCCACCGTGTCGATTGCGTCCGCATCTGCGCTGCCATCGTTGACGGGAACTATCCCCGCGGACAGCGGTGCGACCATGCCGGGCTCGAGAATCCCGCTCCCGGACGGGGTGGATTGCAGCGGCAATAGAACGACGAAGGACAGCCGAGGGGTTAACTGTGAGCAGCCGATCACGGACCCGCTGGCGATCTACACCTACTATCTGCAAGCCCTGCCTGCCCATGGATACGCGATCAACAGTCAGCAATTCTGGCCCGCCAGCGATGGCAATGCGGCGCACGCCAGCGTGATGTTCATCAGCGACGCAGACGGGTTGTGCTTTATCCTCATCGCCTCGGGCAAGCTCAACATCTCCAAGCAGGACAACTGATCAATAACGGTGATCGGAAGGATCGCCTGATGCCCGCCTTCTCATCGAGTGATCGATCTGCCGCGCAGGAGTCGGAGAGCCAGCTGCGCGGCGTCGCGAGGCAGCACGACAGCGGCGTTGCTGGGACCACCGAGACGGGATCGAGCAACGCCGGAGCGGCTGTCGCCACGCCGGCCGATATCGGCGGACAGGTCACGTCGCAACCGCTCGACGGCGGGGGCAAGGGTCACCGGGGAAGGGCGGTCACCGGCGACCCGAATTCTCGCAGCACAACTAAGCAACACGTCGAGGTCATTCCGCTCGATCCCGAGGTCGGCCGCCAGCACGATTCCCGCAGTCTCCAAACAAGTCGCCAGCGGGAACGTGAACTCCAAACAGAGAGCGACCTCGATAGCTGCGATCGACCTGTCGATCGCAGCGGGCATATTCTCGGCGGCGAGATTGGCCCGCGCAAGAATCGACCTGATCAGCGGCATTTCCCGTTCGACGCCTAGCGCTGTGCCTTCCTCGTCAGCGAGATTTCCGAAGTCGACGGCGGCATCAATATCGCTATCGGCCAGCGCGACCCCGGCGGCGGCAGACAGCAGTACGACGCGAGCGATGCGGCGTGCCTGGCGGTGCATCGGCAGGCACTCCGAGATGTAGCCGCGGGCGGCATCGAGCTCGCCGACCTGCCAGGTGATCATCGCTGCGGTCGGCATCGCCGCAGCAAGTTGCTCGGTGGACCCATGCTCGCGACATAGCACGATCGCTGCCGCGGCGTGAACGGCGGCTTCGACCCTACCTCGCTCGGACAGCACGCTGCCCATCCCCATTGCGGCAGCCACCTGTAGGTCGGGTCCAAACGGCGCTGCTGCTGCAATGGCGCGCTGGACACATTCAACTGCTTCGAGTCCGCGATCGACATCATCGAGGATGCCGGCCAGATAGATCAATGCACGGGCCTTGTACGGATCATCAACGTCTCCCAGCAAGTCCACCACCGTCCGCAGCTCCGTGACCGCTGCGTCGGTAGCGCCCAACCAGTAGTCGAGGTAGCCGAGGGCGTAGGTGGCGTATGCGGTCCATGGGCTCTGGTTTCCAACGGCGAGCAGGCGCCCCAACCAGAATCGTCCCTCGCCGACATTCGTCGCCGCCCAATATCGATGGAGCCGAAAGGCGAGCTCTAAGCATCTGTCACGGTCGGCCCGCCCTGCCAGACCCGCACGTAGCAGTGACCGCACCAGGGCCAAGGACTCGGTCACCGCGTCTTGGAACGCCGCCGGCGGTTCCCGCGGATCGTCCGGCAACAACGCCCGAAGTGCCTCGGCCAGACGATCGAAAGCCTCGAGTTCCTCGCCGTTCTCGGCGAGCAGCTCGGTCGCGAACCGGCGCAAGTCGTCGTCCTGACTGTAGCGCCACCTGGCGCCGCTGCTGTCGACGCCGATCAGCCCACGTGCGACTAGTTCGCGAAGGACCCGCACAATGCGCAGCGCGGGGATCGCTCCGCCGGACACCACCTTGCGAAGTATCGGAAGCGTCACCTCACCGTCTAACACCGCGAACCGGCGAAATACTGCTGCCTCATCCTCGGTCAGCGACTGATAACTGGCGGAGGCGATGCCACGCAGGATGTCTCCCGGCGCCACGTGGCCATCCGGCAGCGCCTCGAGGAGGTCGACCAGCGAACTGGACACGAGCTGAGCGGCCACCAGCTCCACCGCCAACGGCAGCCCGGAAGACCACTGCAACAGGGCGTGCAGATGCGGCGCAAGAGCCGCATCGAGCGTCAAATCCCTGCCGGCATCGTGCATCCTGGCAGCCAGCAAGGCCACCAGCTGACTGCCAGCAAGCTCACTGAGTTCCTCACCCGGCATCGGGAGCGGGCCGACGAACTCCTCGCGGACACCCTCGACCGATAACGGGATCCGGGTCGTGGCCAGTACTGTCAGTGCCGGGCAATTCGCCATCAGTGCACCAGCGAGCGACCCGGCGCCGTCGGTGACCTGTTCGCATCCATCCAATACCAGGAGCGTGCGGCCCAGCGGGGCCAGCCTGGTCACGATGGCGTCGGTGGGGTCGTCCGCGCCCACGCCTACGCCCATCACAATTGCGACAGTGGACGCGACCAGGTCGTCCTCGCCCAGCGATGACAGGCTCACCCAGAAACGACCGCCCTCAAAATGCGTCGCCGCACGAGCCGCTTCCAGCGCTAGCCTGGACTTTCCAACCCCGCCTCGACCGCTGAGAACCACCAGCCCAGGAATGGCCAATTCACTATCGAGCCGGCCTAATTCATCCCCTCTCGCGTGGAAACTGGTCAGGACTCTCGGCAGCCGGGCGCTAGATACCGTGGTGGGGCCGCCAAGCGCCGCGAGGTAGGCCTGGGTCGTCTCTGCGGATGGGTCGATGCCTAGTTCGTCGGCGATTGCAGCGCGACACAACTCGTACGCGTGAACAGCGCCCGCTCGATCGCCCGATGCGTCCAGCGCTCGGATCAAGGCCCGGTGGCACCGCTCGTCCAGGGGATTGGCGGCGACCGCTCGACGAGCGGCGGCGACGGCCACATAGAAGTCACCCACCGCGATGGAACCATCAATGACGATCTCGTTGGCACGAAGCGCCATGGCGTCAATAGACTGTCTGTGCGGCGCAATCCACGCGACGTCCTCACCCGCCAGCAGCTGCGATCCGTTGATCCCACTGATCGGTGTGGCGATCTGAACCGCCGCCCGTGACCGTCCAGCGGCCGCTAATTCAGCGGCCCGATTTAGACCAGCTGCGGCCAGATCGATATCGGTCGTGACATCCGCGCCGAGCCGGTAGCCGCGCACGTCGGTGACGATCACGGTGGAGCCGTCGCCGCCGACCGGTCGCAACGCGAACCGTAAAGCCCTGATCAGCCCGCGTAATGCGACGGGCCACGTCGGCGGTGGTTCATCTCCCCAAATGTGGGCGGCGAGCGTGTCCGGCGGCACGACGTCGTGACTCAACGCCAACGACGCCAACGCAAGCCTGGCCCGGCGCCCGCCCAACTCCGCACCGGTGACGGAGCTTTCGGCGCTCGAGTCCGGTTCGACCGCGCCGGGTTGGGCGGTGACGGCTGCATGGCTGCTGTCGGTGGCGCCATCGCCCACAGTGGAGTTGTGCACCCCGAGACTGCCGATCAAGTCGATACGCACCGTCCGAATCTAGCCGAATCCGGACGCCAGAGTGCAGAAACTTCACAGCTGGTGTGGCCACCCAGACGTTCTTCGTTTGCGTCAGCGCTCACACGGGCCCGCCAGCACAGAGACAAGACGTATCCAAGGCCACGCAACGTGAACACGCTTCGTTCGACCGCAGGGATCGGCCCGTCCGATGGATCGCAGCTGTTCGCCAGCATCGGCAGGCCGGATGGTCCACCGGTGATAGCGAGTAAAACTATTGACGGAGGTCATGTCTCCTGCTCAGGGCGTCAGTTTGACGGTGATCGGCGCTGTCGCGCCGTCCCTGCTGAAGATCATTACCAGTTGTGGGTCGGTGCTGTACCCCAGCGTGATCGTGTCCTGATGCCAACAGACACCACCGAGGTCCGACAGGCCAGACTTCCCGGTCTCCAATGTGTCGATGTAATACTCCTTACCGCATACCGACTTGCCGCCAGTGATCGTCAACGTGCCAGCCTTCGGTGCGGTCACCTCCACGACCAGCGTGTCCGCCCGCCCAGACAGTGTCGTCGAATAGCCGGTCGCCGACAACGCACCCGGGGCCAATTCAACGGGCGTCAGGTCGGAAACGACCGTAAACGCCATAGTGACGGGTGTCGGCGAATCGGTCTCCATGCGGACGGAGTAGGTGCCCGACTGCCGGACCAACGCGTAATCCTCGCCGTCATGGACCTCGCCGTTGCTGTCGGAATCGTAGACCTCGCTATTCCACAGATCGCCGCACACGCCCAGCAAAATGCCCGGCCCGGCCTCGGTGGGAGTGCGATCGAGGAAGACGTTGAGCCATACATTGATCTTCTTGTCCGCCGGACACTGAGTCGTCGCAATGGCGACCGTGCCAGCAACCATGCTGAGCGCAGGGTACCTGCCGGGATTGGAACCGTAGTCGGGCGTGCTGCCCCCGTCTGTCGCGGTGAAGGTCACCGATCCCTGGTGCGCATCGGTGGTCGACGACGGCGACGCGGTGTTGCTGGTGGCCGAGGATCCTGGTAGTCCGATACGCGAACCTACGACGATCATCGGTGGAGCGGCAGTGCGCGGGTCGCCGACGATCTGGCTCTGCCGCTGGGCACTGACCTGCTGGTAGGCCTGCGCATAGGAGGTTTGTCCGGTTGAGGTGATGTCGTAGCCGCAGTCGCGGATTTCAACGTGCGTCGCCCCTTGCCCCAGTGTGCGCTGACACAATGCCAGCGTCTGTGGAGTCGGGGCATCCGGCTGGGGCAGCGCGACGTATTTGCGGAACGAAGCCGTGTTCTGACCAGGCTCGTAGTCGAACAAACTGGTCTGATCGGTGACAAGCCAGGCGTCGGCGAAGGCGCGATAGTGGTTGGCCGGGTCTGCTCTCGTTCCGTCCGGCATGGTCAGGTCGGTGAGGAAGTTCGACGCAGAGTGCCCGAGCAGACCCGTCACCCGGGCGGCCCTCGACGGAGCCAGCACTTCGGTGACGAAGAATCCATCCCGCCATTGAGCCGCAACCGTGCTGCCGTCCGGCCAGACCGCATCCAACTCGCCGTCGCTCTGAGTAACGGCGATCGGCCCCACGGTAAAGGATGGCGCGGTGGTCACCGCCCCGTCCAGCCGCACGGTGATGGGGACATCTGATCCGATCTCAGCTGCGGTGATCGTCACCCGATGCTGGGCGGAATCGGTCCCGGTGCCGAGTGCCACCGCAGACACGGCAGTGCCGAACCCCACCGCCTGATGCCGTTCCTGCACGATGAAGCCGCCCTGTGGGTCCTGCGAGGTGAGGTACTCCCCGAGCGTCATGAAGTCGTAGTGCAGGCCGTTGAGAGTAATCATGTGCGGGTCACCGTTCGCCGAACCGGACGGCCAGCCACCCAGCGCTGAACCGCCGCGCGCTGGCTGCGGCTGTTCAAGGCATTCGGTGTTCGGGTCCCATTGTCTGGCGATTACCGCTGCCGTGGTCGGTTGCAGCTGTGCATTGAAGGCGAACACCATCGGCGGGGTGAGCGGTGCGGCGTCAATCATCGCCGACTCACCGGGCGGGCAGATACAGCCGCCGGACTTGACGCAGAACCACTGTTGTTCACCCTCGCCGATCGTCACCGTCCCGGAATCGGCGCGGGTTGCCATCGGCCCACCGCTTGGCACCACGCCAACCAGCCCGACGGACGAGTCCATCGGCACCTCGAGGGCCTCGTGTGAGAAGTCGCCCAGGCCCGTCACCTGATACGTCCCGACACCGTGCTCGGTGGCCGTCGCCGGTGCTCCGAAGACGAGCGGCGGCGCCGTGCCGGGCCAGCCAACCGTCCAGTCGGGTCCCCAGCTCGGCTGTTCGAGCGCCGTGGTTGTCCACAGGCTGGCGAACAGTGGGTTGTCCAAACCACCGGCTGACACCAGCGCCGCCGTGCTGCTAGGAACCGCGTCGACCATCTGCATGATCACCGGGTACGCCGAGGTGTGGAACTGCTCCGCATACGCCTCGTATAGCGGCCACGACGCGGAAATGACGTCGTCCAGGGGGAGCCCGGGGGAATCGAACCAGTTCTTCTCAGCGGAGTCGTACTGGCCGCTGAACTGATGCCGAAGCAGGTCGAGCGCCGCGAAGACGGTTGCGCCATCGTAGAGCCACGGTGGCAGGTAGCTGACATGAGTATTTCGCGCGTACATCAGGCAGCCGAATGTCTCTTCTGCCGCGTTATACAGCAAACCTTCGTCGGGAAAAGAAGAATAGAAGGTGATTGCCTGGGGGAACAGGTCGATCAGACAGGTTCCCGACGAGGAACCGGCGGCAACGAGGTCGGCCAGCTGAGAGTGCTTGGGATTTTTAGTATCCACGACGATGTCCAGCTTGAGATTGCCGAACAATTCTGGTTGATAAATCTTCCATCCTCGGTAGAAGACCTGCCGAAACGCCCGCTCGACTCGTATCACGGCCTCCGGATCGGGCGTGACGTCGGCCGGCGGAGTCGACGCGCCGATGAGTCGGTCGACAACGAACGACGCCGGGTGAGCGGTCGCCGGCGCAGGCCCGCCGGTGCTGGCGGCGGGAGGACTTGTGTCGCTTCCTGTCGGGGAGGTCGGTGCTTCTCCGGTCTGCACGGTGAGCGCCGGCCCCGCATCCGGGATAGCCGGGCCACTGAGTTGGTGACCATCCGTGTCGAAGCGGACCGTAGGGGTCGTCGAGAAGGAATCGACGACAGCCCGCTGGGCGGCGGTCAGTTGGGGTCGCAATGGTCGAATCGTGTTCAGTGCGATGGACGGAGAGAACCCGTCGCCGGTCGGCAGAGTGCTCGTGGATGCCCCCGGCAGAGTCGCCATGGTCAGCGAGAAGACATCGATCGCTTGTTGCAGAGTGGGTTCACCGGTGACATCGATAGCCTGTTCGAGGGCAGCCGTCTGAGTGTTCCGTGGTGCAGGCGCGGGCAGCGTCACATTCGGCAATTTCGGCAAGTCAGCAGTGGCCGCCGCGGATGCCGGCGCGGCCACTGGTGGCGTTCCGTGCGCAGCGGCCGATGCCGATGTACCAGTGGACGCGGTACTCGCCACGGCCACTCTAGTCTGCGGGGACGACACTGTTGCCGCGCCCGGTATGGCACTATTCGTACACCCGCTCAGCAAGACAGCCGTCACGACCAACGCTGCCATGGTCTCTCGGCGCCGGACGCCGCTGCATCTGGGCCCCCCATTTTTTTGCATGCTGACAGGATGTCCTGTGCCGGTAATGTCCGCGTAACACCGACGAGCCGTTCAGCAGAACGAGCGAGGCGGGCCTACGCGGCTACGCGGCATCCAACGCTGCCAGCAGTGTGCGCATCGGACGGGCACCTGAAAGGCGATATTGCCATCGAAGTTGGCGTCACCGCTGCTCGGAGAGTGCAGCGCGGAAACCTGTCCACTCACGGGCCCTACCGCCGAGGGGCTACCTCAGTGCTTTCCTGGTTTTCGCCGCCAACCGGATCCAACGAGCAGGATCAGTGCGCCGCCGCCCAGCAGCAGCAGCAAAGCCACCATGCCCAAGCCGAAGGTGTCTGCACCGGTGAAAGCGAGAGTGCGAGCTGTCGTCATAGAGGTCGGAAACACCTCAATATTGCCGGACGAAGTGGTTCGGCCCGCGCGCCGCACCGAATTCGACGTCGGTAGTACCTCGATACTCGCCCGCAGTGTTTTCGGCGGAGTTTTCGCCGACGGAGTAGTCGGCGAACTGGCAGTGCCGGTGGTCGTCGCACTGGTGGTCGTCGCACTGACGCTCCCACTGCCGGATGTCGGCGTCGCGGTGGGTATGGGCGTTGCTGGCGTGCTGATTGTGACCGAGATCGACGTAGTTGCTCCCGCGTACCGGGTAGAGCCCGGGTAGCTGACGGTGATCGGGTCGACACCTGCAGGAAGCGCCGAAGTGATCATGTCGCAGGCGGCCGTGTCTCCCGCGGCGGGTGCGAGGGTGCAGGTTCCTAAAATCGACATACCGGTCGCGAAACGTATGACGCCATCCACGCTTGCGGTGCTGCCGACCGGTGGGGTCGCGATGACGTGCAAGGTTTCGGGCGCACCGAGCTCGCCCGGGTTAGGCGTCGCGGTCACGGCCAGAACGACGCCCGGTAGCGGAGTGGGCACGGTGATCACGAGATCGGTGGTCGCGCTACTGGCTCCGTAGCGTAGATCAGACGGGTGGTACAGCGCGACCACGGTGTACGAGGCGGGAAACAGAGTGTCGGCCGCAAAGCTCGCGAGGACGATCCCGCCGGACAATGTGGCAGTCGTGGACCCGAACGGTATGCCACCGACAAACGCAGTGAAGGTGACTGAGCCCGGTGGCTTGATCCCTCCGGCAGCGCTCACACCGCCAATGATGTCGACCGGGTCGTCCCGCCGCACCGGAGTGGTCAGTACGACAGTCGTCGTGGTGGGAGTTTTCGTCAGCGTTTGATGGTCGATGCTGTTCGAGTCGGCTGCGTTGAGGAAGCCGTGGCCAGAACCCACGTAGTTGCCGGAGTAGTGGAAGTAGTAGGTGTGCCCGGAGGAGTCCGAGACCGGCAGATCGGTGCGAGTGATAGATGCGTTGCCACTGCTGTCCAGGGGTGTCGGGCCGCCGATGGTGGTCATGCCGTAGATCAGTTGCACGGTGCCGGTCGGGTGCACGCCGTTCGGCGAGCCGACTGATGCGGAAAAGGTCACCGGGTCGCCCTGGTAGCTGCTCGTCGAGGACTGGGTGATGCCGACGTCTGGCGTCAACGGGGCGACAATTACGTTGTCCAGCGTCCCGTCGTTGGGATGGAAGTTGTCGTCGCCGTAATAGTGCGCATCCACGTGATAAGTGCCAGCAGGCAGTGGGTTGTCGATCGTCATGACGACCTGGCCGCCGGTCGAGCCATCCGGTGCCAGATCTGCCGTCAGGACCGGCTGGTTGTAGGACAGGTCCGCGTTCTGAAAGGTGACGTCGACCGTCCCGCTCGGCTGATCACAGGCGAAAAAGTTGATGCATTTGCCACTGTCGTCCCCCACGGTCATCCGGATCGCGATCTGCCCGCCGACCGTGATCGGGCCGAAGTCGGGGGGCTGGACGACGGACACACCGACGATAGTGTCGCGGGTGCCGCTGTCGGCGAACGCAGTTCCGGCGGCGAAGATGCTCGCGCCGGCCAGTAACAGCACGATGAGCAGTGCCGGAATGATGTGTCGAGTTCTGGGCCTTCTCATAATGGACTCCTCGGGTCTGCGGTGGTGCGGCTCGCGCATGGTGTTCGACGGTGACGGATCCGAGTACAGCTCTAGCCGGTAACGGCGTGGTAACTCGGCCGCTGTGCCACGACAGTCGTGCCGGCTACCTAGCCCAATCCGGACCGCGAAGACTTCCGGACATGCAATCCGCGTAGCTAGGAGCTGCCCACAATTTTTGAAAAGCAACTCGATTTGACGGCGAAGTGCAACCCGTATGCGAGCGGTTCAAACGCGCTTAGTACCTCCCGAAAACTAGCCGCATGGCTCGGATCGCCACCTGCCGTAAGTGTTTTGTGAGGATCGAGCTTCGGACCGTATGGGTTCCGTATGGATCCAAGCCAGAGCACATTTCGCCGTGTTGACTCTGAGTGACGCCGAAATTGGCGTGCACCGCCCAGCTCTGTGCGGGTGCAGTCCTCCGAATGGAGCAGTCGTGCTCGACATTGCCTACGTGCTCGGCATCATCGCCGTGTTCGTGATCATCGGTCTCGTGGCGAAAGGAGCCGAGAAGCTGTGATCACGTTCTCTTTCCTGGCAGCAGGTCTGGGAATCGCCGCTATTGCGTACCTCGTGTATGCCCTAGTAAAGCCGGAGCGGTTCTGACATGGATGTGCTTTTCGCGATTTTCCAAGTTGCCACCCTCGCGCTGATCCTCGTGTTGTTGTACCGGCCGCTGGGCGAGTACATGGCGCGGATCTTCACCTCGAAGCAGGATCTGATGATCGAGCGCGGCTTCTATCGGCTGACCGGGGTGGATCCTTCCGCCGAGCAGACCTGGCAGGCGTACCTGCGAGGGGTGCTCTGGTTCTCCGGTATCGGAGTGGTCTTTGTCTACCTGTTGCAGCGTTGTCAGGCGGTCTTGCCCTACGCCATTGGTCTACCTGCAGTGCCCCAGGGGCTGTCGTTCAACACTGCCATCTCTTTTGTGACCAACACGGATTGGCAGGCTTACTCGCCTGAGGCGACGGTCGGATACGCCGTTCAGATCGCCGGTCTCGCGGTGCAGAACTTCGTTTCGGCCGCTGTCGGGATCTCCGTAGCGATCGCGATGGTGCGAGGTATAGCTCGCCGTCATTCGCGCACGATTGGCAATTTCTGGGTCGACCTCACCCGCGGCACACTGCGCCTGCTGCTACCGGTCGCGGCGATCGCGGCGGTTGTCCTCATCATCGGAGGTGTGATCCAGAACTTCAACGGCTTCACTCACGTCACCAGCCTCACCGGCGGCATCCAGTCGCTTCCGGGTGGGCCGGTAGCGTCCCAGGAAGCAATCAAACTGCTAGGCACTAACGGAGGCGGGTTCTTCAACGCGAACTCGGCGCACCCGTTCGAGAACCCGACGGCATGGACGAGCCTGATGCAGAACGTGCTCATGCTCATGATCCCGTTCTCACTGCCGCGGACCTTCGGTCGTATGGTCGGCGACAAGCGGCAGGGCTACGCAATTGTGACCGTAATGGCCACGTTCTACATCGCCTCCTTCGCGATCCTGTCGTGGCGGGAGCAAGCAGGGCTCGGCACCGCGCCGCAACTGGCGGGCGGCGCCATGGAAGGTAAAGAGCAAAGATTCGGGATCTTCGGCTCCACCCTATTCAGCACGACGAGCACGTTGACATCCACGGGCGCAGTGAACTCGATGCACGACTCCTATACAGCGTCAGGCGGGATGATGCCGATGCTGAACATGATGCTCGGCGAGGTCGCCCCGGGAGGAGTGGGCGCTGGCCTCTACGGAATTTTGATCCTCGCAGTCATCACCGTGTTTATCGCGGGTCTGCTAGTGGGACGCACCCCGGAGTATTTGGGCAAAAAGATCGGGCCGCGTCAGATCAAGCTGGCGAGCTTGTACATCCTGGTGATGCCCACCTTGGTGCTGGTTGGAACGGCGTTAAGCTTCGCTATCCCCGGCATCCGACACGTCGTCGTATCGACGTCAATTTTGAATCCCGGGAACCACGGCGTATCCGAGGTGCTGTACGCGTTCACTTCGGCGGCGAACAACAACGGCTCCGCGTTCGCCGGGTTGACCGCGAATACTCCGTGGCTGAATACCGCCCTCGGCGTGACGATGTTGCTCGGACGCTTTATCCCAATCGTGTTCATCTTGGCTCTGGCCGGTTCCTTCGCCGCGCAGGAAAAGGTACCCGCCACATCTGGGACACTGCCCACTCACCGACCACTGTTTGTGGGCCTGCTCATGGGCGTGACGGTCGTCGTGACCGCCCTTACTTTCTTCCCTGCACTCACGCTCGGTCCCCTCGCAGAAGGGCTGTTGTAAGCCATGTCCACGATCACCGTGCAGCCGTCCTTCCATCACACGTCGGAAAAAGCACCACGCTCCTCCGCATTCACGTTCGCGATACTTCTACAGGCGCTGCCAGGAGCATTCACGAAGCTTGACCCGCGACAAATGTGGCGCAACCCGGTCATGTTCATCGTTGAGGTCGGGGCAGTACTCACCTCCGGCATCGCGATCGCGGAGCCGTTCTTGGGCGGCCCCGAAACCTCAGGTGGCTCACCGATTCCAGGCAGCTTCACCTGGAGTATCGCGATCTGGCTGTGGTTGACGGTCGTTTTCGCTAACCTTGCCGAGTCCGTCGCCGAGGGCCGAGGCAAGGCGCAAGCAGAAAGTTTGCGAAGTACGCGCACCAGCACCGCTGCCCACCGAATTACCAGCTATGACGAGTGCACAGACCCCGCAGCCGCGCGGGCGGACATGGCAGAGGTGTCCTCGGCGGAGCTGCGATTGGGGGATGTCGTCACCGTCACCGCTGGCGAGTTGGTGCCGGGTGACGGAGACATCATCTGGGGCATCGCCTCGGTGGACGAATCAGCCATCACCGGCGAGTCTGCCCCAGTAGTCCGCGAGTCCGGCGGCGACCGCTCAGCCGTCACGGGTGGCACCCGGGTGCTGTCAGACCGGATCGTTGTGCGAATAACCTCGAAACCCGGCGAGACATTCGTGGACCGAATGATCGGCTTGGTCGAGGGCGCATCGCGGCAGAAGACGCCGAACGAAATTGCGTTGAACGTGCTGTTATCAAGCCTGTCGATAGTCTTCGTCGTGGTGACATTAACGATCGATCCGATCGCCTCCTATGTCGGGGCTGCCGCCAGCGTGCCGGTGCTGATCGCGCTGTTGGTGTGCCTAATACCCACCACGATCGGGGCGTTACTTTCGGCGATCGGCATCGCCGGAATGGACCGCCTCGTGCAGCACAATGTGTTGGCGATGTCCGGCCGCGCGGTCGAGGCCGCAGGGGATGTCACCACGTTGCTACTGGACAAGACGGGCACTATTACCTACGGGAACCGCCAGGCTGTCAATTTCGTGCCTTTGACAGGGGTGAGCCAACAAGACCTGGAGCGCGCTGCGGCGCTTTCTTCACTTGCCGATCCCACGCCAGAGGGAAAATCGATCGTCGAGCTGGCCCGAGCACGCGGCATCGATATTATCGGCGGCACGGAAGGCGAGATCGTCCCATTCACCGCGCAGACCCGAATGAGCGGCCTGGATCAGCCCAATGGCACTCAGATACGCAAAGGTGCCGGCTCGGCAGTTACCGCCTGGATACAACAGGACAGGCCAGCGGCGAGTCTCGTGCTGTCCGAACTGAATGACCAGGTGGAACACATTTCTCAGAGCGGCGGAACACCATTGGTCGTCGCGGTATCGTCACCGAATCACGAAACCCGCGTCCTGGGTGTTATTCACCTCAAGGACGTCGTGAAGGAAGGATTGAAGGAGCGCTTCGCCGAGTTGCGATCGATGGGCATCCGCACCGTCATGATCACCGGTGACAATGCCCTCACCGCCACCGCGATCGCCGTCGAAGCAGGCGTCGACGACTTCTTGGCTGAGGCGACACCCGAGGACAAGATGGCGCTCATCAAACGAGAGCAGGCTGGCGGAAACCTCGTCGCGATGACTGGAGACGGGACCAACGACGCTCCGGCCCTGGCCCAGGCCGACGTCGGCGTCGCGATGAATACGGGAACGTCCGCAGCAAAAGAAGCCGGCAACATGGTCGATCTCGACTCGGACCCGACCAAGCTCATCGATATCGTGCGCATCGGCAAACAACTGCTGATTACTCGCGGCGCGCTGACGACGTTCTCGATTGCCAACGATATCGCCAAGTACTTTGCGATCATTCCGGCCATGTTCACCGGGGTCTTCCCGGGTCTGGCGGTGCTGAACATCATGGGGCTGCACTCCCCGGCATCAGCCGTGCTCTCGGCGATTATTTTCAACGCGCTCGTGATCGTCTTCCTCATCCCTCTGGCCCTGCGAGGAGTGAAGTACCGGGCTCTCGGCGCCTCCAAAATGCTTAGCCGCAACCTACTGATCTACGGGCTCGGCGGAATCGTCGCCCCGTTCCTCGGTATCTGGCTAATAGACCTCCTCGTGCGCTTAGTCCCCGGTTTCTAATGTGCGTGTCAAACCAAGAAAGAACACCACCATGAGTCCTTTACGTGCCGGAATACGTACCGCTGGCACCGGTCTACGCACCATGCTTGTCCTCACCGCCGTCCTCGGAATTGCCTACCCGCTGGTCATCACTGGCGTCGGAGAGGCCGCGTTCCCGTGGCATTCCAATGGGTTGGTCGTGGAGGTCAACGGCATGCCGGTCGGCTCGGCACTGATCGGCCAGTCTTTCTCCGACGCTAACGGCAATCCCCTGCCCGAGTACTTTCAGCCGCGCCCATCTGCTGCCGGAAAAGGCTATGACGGCGCTGCATCCGGCGGTTCGAATCTTGGGCCGGAAAACCCTGACCTAATCGCGTTGATCAAGAAACGCCGGGCTGAAATCGCTGAGTTCGACGACGTGGATCCGAAAGAAATTCCCGCCGACGCTCTCACCGCGTCCGCTTCGGGCTTGGATCCGGACATCAGCCCCGCGTATGCACTCCTGCAGGTGTCCCGGATCGCAAAGGAACGCGGGCTGTTAGAGCCCCAGGTACGGGAGTTGGTCACGAGTAAAATCCGACCACGAGATCTCGGCTATTTGGGTGAGCCGTCCGTGAACGTACTGGAACTGAATATCGCCCTGACACAGCTGAAGGGATAAGTCGATGCCACGCGGGAAATTACGGGTACTACTCGGAGCAGCCCCTGGCGTAGGCAAAACGTACACCATGCTCGAAGAGGGCAAACGGCTCCTCGGCGAAGGCATAGACGTCGTGGTCGCGGTCGTGGAAACCCACGGCCGCGCCGCAACATCCGCAATGACTGAGGGGCTGGAGATCGTGCCCCGTCGTATCGTCATCCACCGCGACATCGAGCTGACGGAGCTGGACCTGGATGCCGTACTGGCTCGAAAACCGCAGATCGCCCTCGTTGACGAACTCGCCCACACCAACGCTGCCGGCTCACGCAACGGAAAACGCTGGCAGGACGTCGACACAATCCTGGACGCTGGCATCGACGTCATTTCGACCGTGAATATCCAACACATCGAATCCCTCAATGACGTTGTCCGGGAGATCACTGGCGTCCCGCAACGTGAAACGATTCCCGACCGAGAGCTGCGCTCGGCGGATCAGATTGAAGTCATCGATCTCGCGCCCCAAACTCTCCGCGACCGGCTCGCGGGAGGGTATGTCTATCCGGCCGAGCGCGTCGATGCGGCGCTGTCCAACTACTTCCGTCTTGGCAATCTCACTGCTCTTCGCGAACTCGCCCTGCTGTGGCTGGCCGACGAAGTCGACTCGGCCTTGCAGAGTTACCGAGCCGAACATGGCATCAAAAACAAGTGGGAAGCTCGAGAACGCGTCGTCGTGACTCTCACCGGCGGACTCGAGGGTGAGACTTTGCTACGCCGAGGGGCTCGGATTGCTGCCCGATCCGCCGGTGGGGAACTCCTCGCCGTCCACATCACCGCGCAGGACGGCCTCCGGACAGTGAACCCACAGGCTCTCGCCCAGCAGCGCGCCCTGGTCGAGAAGCTCGGTGGAACGTACCACCAGGTAGTCGGCGACGACATCCCCACTGCTCTAGTCGATTTTGCCAAAGCCGTCAACGCTACACAGCTCGTCATCGGTGTGAGTAGGCGCGGGCGCTTCGCAACTGCCCTCACGGGCTCAGGTATCGGCGCCATCGTCATTCGCGAAGCTGGCAATATTGACGTTCACATCGTCAACCACGCCGCCGCTGGCGGGCTCACCCTTCCCCGCGCCAGCGGGGCGCTTACCCTCCGACGTCGTATCACCGGCTTCGCGCTCGCGGTGCTAGGCGGACCCGCCCTGACCTGGCTGCTAGTCGCGCTTCGCAGCCAGGAGTCGATTACGAGCGATGTCCTGAGTTACCAGCTTCTCGTCGTGATCGTGGCTCTCACCGGCGGCATCTGGCCTGCCCTGTTCGCCGCAGTGCTCTCTGGGCTGACCCTGGATTACTTCTTCATCGAACCGTTCCACACGATCACCGTCGCCCAGCCTCAGCATGTTCTCGCGTTAGTGCTCTATGTCGTGATCGCGCTGCTGGTCAGCTTCGTCGTCGACAGCGCTGCCCGGCAGAGCCGCGCCGCCCGGCGCGCGGCAGCCGAATCCGAACTTCTCGCTACCATCGCCGGCAGTGTGTTGCGCGGCCAGGGGGCCCTCCAAGCACTCGTCTCTCGAACGCGCGAGGCATTCGGGTTCACGTGCGTCAGGCTCGTCGCAGCCGATACCGTGCTGGCTTCAGATGGCGAGCCAATTCTCGACGCAACACCCACGACCGTACCCGTCGGGGACCGAGCCGTTCTCGAACTGCACGGCTCCGATCTCGAAGCCTCCGAACGTCGTGTGCTGTCCACCATCGCTGTTCAGCTCGAGGCCGCCCTCGAACACAGCGCCCTCGCCGAAACGGCAAGCGAAGTCGCTCCGCTGGCAGCATCAGAACGGGTTCGCACCGCCCTTTTGTCCGCACTTAGCCACGACCTGCGCCGCCCTCTCGCCGCCGCGACCGCCGCGGTCAGCGGGCTGCGCATCACCCGCGAATCGCTCTCCCCGGAAGATCGTGAAGAACTCCTCGCCACTGCGGACGAGAGTCTCACCACTCTTGCTCAGCTCGTCACAGATCTGCTCGACGTCAGCAGGCTCCAAGCGGGCGTTCTCGCCGTCTACTGCATACCTCTGGATCCAGCCGATGTGATCCTGCCCGCCCTGAACGAACTCGATCTCGACTCTGAACAGGTAGAACTCGAACTCAACGCTGATCTGTCACCGGCTATGGCCGACCCAGTGCTCCTGCAGCGAGTCATAGTGAACTTGGTAGCCAACGCCATTCGACACACTCCCGCTGGCACTCGTGCACGCATTACCACCAGCGAATTTGCTGACCAGATCGAGATTCGCGTGATAGATCACGGGCCCGGTATCCCACTGGACCGCCGCGAGGATATTTTTGCCCCATTTCAACGACTCGGCGACACCGACAACACCACCGGGCTCGGACTCGGTCTCGCACTCTCCAAGGGCTTCATCGAAGGTATGGGGGGAACGCTCTCACCGGAGGACACCCCCGGGGGCGGGCTTACCATGGTCGCTACCCTTGCCTCCGCAAATATTTCAGAGACCGGCGTCTGGGATGCTCGCGACTTAGAAGAACCGGAGCAGATCCAACTATGAAGGTCCTGATCGCGGATGACGACCCGCAGATTCTTCGTGCGCTACGCATCACCCTGAAGGCCAAGGGCTACGACATTATTACTGCCGGCAATGGCACCCAGGCGATTGCCGCCGCCATCGATCATCACCCTGACATCCTCATGATCGACCTTGGTATGCCAGAACTCGACGGAATTCACGTCATCGAAGCCATTCGCGGCTGGTCCAACGCACCCATCCTCGTCGTTTCCGGTCGTACCGGCGCTGCCGACAAGGTCGAAGCGCTCGACGCTGGCGCGGACGATTACATCACCAAGCCTTTCTCCATTGAGGAGCTTCTCGCACGACTCCGAGCTCTAACTCGACGATTGCCTCAGCACGACAACGAACCCGTGGTCGCGATAGGCAATATCACTGTCGATCTCACCTCTCACCTCGTGGTCAAAACCGTCGGGAGCGTCGCAGAACAGGTACGCCTCACCCCCACCGAGTGGCAAGTTATCGGACTTCTGATCCGCAACCCAGGCAAACTCGTGACCCGGCAGACTCTGCTCACCGAAATCTGGGGATCGGAACACGTGAGCGATACCGGCTACCTCCGGCTTTATATCGCACAGTTGCGCAAGAAGATCGAGCCCGAACCCAGCCGACCGCGCTACGTGATTACCGAAGCAGGTATGGGCTACCGATTTCAACCAGACCCCACGCTCACGGCTACCTAAGCCAGTAGTTGCCCTTCGGTCCACAACGGTCGACGTTTGCGAAAACAGGTGGTCGACTGGAAGCTGCTATCCCACCGCCACGCCACAACGGTGCCATGCAGCTCCTCCCCGGATTCGTGCGTCCTTACCGCAAGGCACAGTTTCTGGAGTCCTTGATGAGAAACCAGATTGACACGTTTATCGACGACGATTTCGAGCGAATTCTTCAGCCAGAAATACACGCCGAGCACCTCGCCGACGTCGCGGTCGCTCCTAATCGCGGTCGGCGCCAAACGGCTACTGTTCATGTTGTAGTAGTAGTTGGTGGGGTGATCCGGGAGGTTTGATGCGCCGTCTTCGCCGCGCTGACACTGGCAGTCCGCGAGTGCGCGCGGCGCCTAATCGCAAAACGGCCGTGGCGGACGCAACCAGCCCGCCTGCTGACAAGTCGCACAGGTACGGTCAAAGATCGGTGGGTCGCCTGCCGAATTCGGTCGCATTGTCGGAGAGCGATCCGTTGCTGGCTACCGGCCCGCGGTACAGCGTGGTGGTTCCGGCATTCAACGAGGAGTTCTATATCGGCGACTGTTTACGGTCGTTGAATCGGCAGGATTATCGCGGCGAGGTCGAGGTCATCGTCGTCGACAACAACAGCACGGACCGGACAGCGCAAGTCGCGCGCGAGCTCGGTGCGACGGTCGTGTTCGAGCCGCGGCCTGGGGTGTGCTTTGCCCGACAAAGCGGGACCGAGGTCGCGCGCGGCAAGATTATCGTCTCGACCGATGCTGACACGACGTTCGACGCAGGGTGGCTGTCACGCATCGACGATTCGTTCCGTCGGTATCCGACGGCTGTCGCCGTGGCTGGCCCTTGCCGTTTCGTTCGGGCGCCGCGCTGGGGCGCGATATACCCGACGCTGTTGTTCGGTCTCGTGCATCTAGTGCGCCGGGTGACGGGACGGGTGTTCTACATCAGCGCCACCAACATCGCATTTCGCAAGAGTGAATTCTCTGGTTACGACACGCGGCTGACGCAAGGCGGCGACGAAGTCGATCTTCTGCGCCGCTTACGGTCCCGTGGAAAGGTGGTCTTCGACCGGGGCAATGCCAGCCTGACGTCCTCACGCCGCCTGGAACAGGGCCTGGTCTACAACTTTTTCGTGACGTTCGTCTACTACTACCTGATGGCTTACTGGCTGAACAGGTTGTTCCGCCGACCAGTACTCGGAATGGCGCCCGCGTTCCGGTCAGATCCCGGCGCCGTGCGAGGGCGGGCACGCCGCATCGCCAGGACAACGGCCATTGTCGCCGTGGTGGCGATCATTGGTTGGCTATCCATCGATTTCGACGCCCTGTTATGAGTGGTG
>JBDTAR010000095.1:0-11811 GCA_039924545.1 Nakamurella sp.
ACCCTGAACCATGCACCCGCGTGTTACCTAGCGCGCTCGATAGACCGGGCTAGGTAACACGCGAGGATAGAAGACACGTGAAGAGAGATATCTGTGCCCACCTCTGCCGCTGACCAAACGTTCGTGATCATCGGCGGTGGCCTTGCCGCCGCGAAGGCTGCCGAAACGTTGCGCACCGAAGGGTTCGCCGGCCGGGTGGTCGTCATCGCCGCGGAAAAGTTACGTCCCTACCAGCGACCATCGCTATCTAAGGGCGTGCTCAACGGGACCGATAGCGATGATTCCATCTACGTGCACGGTGAAAATTGGTACGCAGACAACAATGTCGAATTGCGCACCGGTGTTCGCGCGCTGGCCGTCGACCCGGAGACTCGCACTGTTGCGCTCTCCGACGATACCGACCTGCAGTACGACAAGCTTTTGCTGGCAACAGGTTCCGGCCCGCGCAAGTTGAAGGTGCCCGGCGCCGATTTTGTAGGCGTCTATTACTTGCGCACCAAGAACAACGCGGACGCGTTGAAATCTGTGCTGTCGGCAGGCGGTAAGAACGTGGTACTGGTCGGCGGTGGCTGGATCGGGCTAGAGGTAGCGGCCGCAGCTCGCGGATACGACAACCAGGTCACGGTGATTGATCCGAATCCCGTGCCGCTGCATTCGGCGCTGGGACTAGAACTCGGCGGGGTCTTCGCCGACCTGCATACCGGGCACGATGTCACCTTGCTGATGGGGCGACACGTGTCGGAACTAGTCGGCGATGGTGAGCATGTTTCGGGTGTGCGCACCGACTTCGGCGAACTGATCGAGGCCGACGTGGTGGTCGTCGGCATCGGTACGGTCCCCATGGTGCAGCTTGCGCAGGAGGCCGGACTCGCCGTGGACAACGGGATTATGGTGGATGCGTCGCTGCGCACATCCGACGAAAACATCTTTGCTGCAGGCGATGTGGCCCGCTGGCAGCACCCTTCGCTGGGCCGTCCGGTGCGGGTGGAGCACTGGGCCAATGCGCTGAACCAGGGGCCAGCGGCGGCGAAAGCCATGCTGGGGCAAGCGGTTCTCTACGACGAGATTCCGTACTTCTATACGGATCAGTACGACCTCGGCATGGAGTTCGTCGGCGACATTGCTGGCGACCTGGTGAGCGGTCGGTATGACACCGTCACCTACCGGGGCGATCTCGACGCGCGGGAGTTCATTGCGTTCTGGACGTGCAACGGGAAGGTCGTTGCGGGTATGAACGTCAACGTATGGGACGTCGTCCCCGATATTGAGGCCATGGTGCGCTCCGACCGCGTCGTCGATCTGGACCGCCTCGCCGATCCGAGCGTTCCGCTCGCTGAGGTATAGCCGCGCGCTGCAGTAGCCGCGCGCTGAGGTGTAGTCGCACACCGAGCCGCGGGTGCGCAACTCCGTGGTGTGGGCTCGGGGCCGCGGTCTGCGGCCCGGTAAAGTCGGGCCAATGCTGAGACGGCGAAACGCTCCCGCGCGCCCCGCATCGAAACGGGCTGCGCTGCATTGGAGTGCACTAATGGTCGCTACCCTGGGTGTGCTGATCTTTCCAGCCGGTGCCATTGCTACGGGAAGCGTCATACCTGGCGTGGACAGCGCTGCCGCGACGGGCTCCGCTGATCGCGTCGGTGCCGCCGATGGCGATCAACCCAGCGTGGCGGGTTGGCTGCTCGACGATGCCAAGGCTGCCGTGGCGGCGGGTGTGATCTCGCGGGTGGACGGCGCTCCGGGATACATTGACGTCGCGTCGGTGTCGAAAGCGCTGGCGGGCAGCGATATTCGCGTCGTGTTTCTTCCGTTCACGGGGCTCGGCAAGGCCGAGCGCGATGCGGCGAGTACGCAGAACACCGATTTGGACTCGTGGGCCAGCGGCGCCGGGTACCGGCTTATCGAGGTGCGCGGGCTGTCTGTGGCGTTCAGCCCATTCGTGGTCTCGCCCAGCGATCTGCCCGAACTTGAGCCGGTACTAGCGCAGTTCAACGTGACGCACCAGGTGTTGTTCGCCGTCGCGCACCTCTTGGAGAAAGAGGAGCCGGGCGATACGGTCAATCCTCAACCCGTCGTGGCCGATGCGGTTGTCGTTCAGACCATTGGCGACGCTCTTGCGGCAGGTGGCGTTTACAACGAACCCGGCATGGCGAGCCCGGAGGCGCGCAGCGACTCCTGGGCCACCGCTGGCACCGGACTGGCCGTCCGCGCCGCGTTTCTACCCGCGACGACGCCAGGCCAACCTCTCAACGATTTAATTGGGCCGCTACATGCGCGCTTCCCGGACGACGTCGTGATCGTGGCGCGCGGGCGGTGGTTGGACGCCGCCGGTCCGGATCAGGACGTGGTGCATTCTGCGCTGTTGTGGGTATACGGCTCCTATGAGGACAAGGTGCTCGAATGGGAGGTGTCCCCCGGAGCGTTAGTGCGACTGACCGCGGAGCAGATCGCGCTACTACGCACGGGTGTGACGTCCGGCGAAACCGCGCCAGCGGCGCCAGCAGACCCGGTTGCCTCGGCATCTGCCGCGCTGCCCTGGATATTCGGCGGTGTAGTGGTGGTAGTGGTCATCGGCTCGAGCGCGTACTTCGTCACACGAACGGTACGCAGACATACCGACGCTACAGACCGACGGCGCAGCACAGCAGACCAACGGCGGAAGCTCGGCGCGCGGCTGTCGACGATCGCCGAGCACATCGTCGATATCGAGCCGCTCGCGCAGGGTGGCTCGGCGGCGGCAGATGTCGGAGTGGCGCTCGAACGGTACCGTTTCGCGCGGGATGCGTTGACGGGCGAGGAGTTTGATGCGGGAGTAGGTGCTTCCGATAGTTCCGTGCGCCTAGTAGAAAAGGCGATCGCTGAGGCGGAGAAACGGCTGGTTGCGGTGGCGAAGACGCTCGGCGTGCCGTTGGCTACCCCGGCAGTGTCGAACGGGGTCGGACGATGAGCACCACCCGCCGCGCCGCGACTGGCAGCGCCGAGCCGCGCCCGGTGCATAAACCTAGCCCTCGCAGGCAGCCAACGCCGGGGCCTGAGATCTGGTCGGAGATCCGCAGCACCGTAGTGATCGGGTCGATCGTCACCAGCATCGTCGTACTTGTCACGATCATGATTGCGGTGGTCTGGCCGCAGATATCGCTGCTGATGTCCAGCGCGAAACCCGTGGTCGACGCACTGTATTCCAGCTCTATCTACGTCGGGCCAGGTGTGGACCATCGGGGTGGCACGGGCGACGTCGACGCTGCCGAGATCGCCGGCATAGTCGGTACCCGCCCGATCGCGACAGTGCTGCTGGCCGGCGATGATCCGCTCGCCGAGCACCCCCTTGATGTTTGTCGCACTGTCGTCGATCACCTCGACACCCTCGTCGTGCAGGTGATTGTTGACGGGAGCTTCCAGTCGGGCTGCGAGGGCGATGGTGTCCATTACGGCAGTGATACGGACCCCTACGGATGGGACTTCGTCTTTTGGTACCGCTACGATAGTTCGACATCGCTGGTGGCAGGCGATGTTTCGGAGCTTGTCCGACAGCTCGCGTTGAACTACGACGCCGAAGTCGCTGGTGGCCGCCTGATTGCGAGCGAGCGGTCATTTGCCGCGCCGCCTTCGCAGGTGTGGACAGCGGTCAGCCTGGTCGGCGGAGTCGTTGTCGGCACCATAGCGCTGTACTTGCTGCTCGCTTTCGGAGCTCGGCGAGCCTGCGGCATCTACGATCGCCGTCGAGCCTGGGACAACCAACGCGACGACATCGATAGTGAACTAGGCAATGTCGCAATGATGATGGTGGCGCAGGACCCGACCGCCGACCTTCGCCTGATCGACGCTATTGCCGATGTGGCACCGGAATACAGACGCGCGCTTGACGATTTCGCTGCGGCGCGGCCGGGTACGGACCTCGAGGAATTGGCATCCCGCGTGGGTGCGATCCGCGATCAGCTCACCGACACTCCTGTGGGGACGTGACAATGATGTATGACGCTGTCCACGACCACGCACCTTCGTCCACCGCAAGCGCGATAGGGGCGTACTGATGGTGTGGGTTTATGTGGCGGGCGGCGCGCTGCTGGTGGTCGCCGCGCTGGTGCCGACGCTGACGTTGCGCAGGGGCAACTCCCGCGAGGAGGGTGCGGCCGCGCAGGAAGGGGCCCGCTCGGCGATGTCTCGACTCGAAGCCGCACTCGATGCACCGCCTGGCGCTAGCGCAGCATCGGCGCGAGCGGAGGCCGAACGGTGCCTCACCCTGGCCGGGGCTGCGCTCGGTGGACGCGACACCGTAGCAAAATTTCGCCGCGCCCAAGACTGGGCCGAGCGAGGGCTGGCCGCACTCGGCGCTCTCGAGTCCTGACCCGGTCGCCTCGCTGCTGGTAGCGCCGTTACGTATCGCGCCGTTACGTATCGCGCCGTTACCGTGCGCCCCGCGGCTTGAGCCGGCCGCCCGGCATGCGCGGAGCCGGCAGGGGCGCACCGTCGTAGCCGAGCACAGTACCGAACCGGCTTCCGGCGCCCGGGCGGATAGTGGGGCGCCCAGCGGCTTCGCCGCGAGCAGCGTCATACTCGGTAATCGTTGCGCCGTCAGGTGTTTCGGCACCGATCTCTACTTGCCATGCCTGCCGCGCGGCGACGATTTCCTCGTGCGATCCGCCGATGAAGTTCCACCACATCACCAGGCCCGACTCCATGGGCGTGCCACCGATCAGGAGTGCGCGCGCACCAGACTCCCCGGCGCGTAGTCGAAGTCGACGGGTGTCGACGGGCAGCGCCACGAGGTTGCCCACGGCAACGGGGTTTCCGTCCACCTCAAGCCTGCCGGAATCCACCAGCACGCCGTGCTCGAAGTCCGTGTTCAACGCAACCTCGATAGTGGCGCCGGGGGATAGCGTGACCTCGGCGCCCATCGTCGAGGAGTGGGTGCGGACCGGTGATGCCTCGCCTGCGACCTCGCCCAGGAACACCCGCCAGTGGGCGCCCGCATCGACGTGTTCTTCCGGCGCATAGTGCAGGAACGAGGCGTCACTATCGCGTTGCCAAGGCGGTAGCGCGAGCCACAGCTGAACACCGTGCAGAGTGGTGGTTGCTCGGGTGGAGACCTCGGAGTGGGCGATCCCGCGTCCGGCCGTCATCAGGTTGAGTTCACCGGGCAGCACCAGTTCACGGGTACCGAGGCTGTCGCGATGCTCAATTTCGCCGCGAAACAGCCAGCTCACGGTGGCAAGACCACAGTGTGGATGCGGCGGGACGGTCATGCCGCCAGTGTCGGCGACGTGGTCCGGGCCGTAATGGTCGACGAAGCACCACGAGCCAATGAACGGCCGTCCGCGGGCCGGGAGAGTCCGGCGCACCGTCATTGAGCGGATTCCACCCAGCGGCACATTGCGTGGCTCGATGACCTCGACGTCGCGACACGGATCGGCGCGGCAGACGACTTCGCCGGGGTGGATATCAAGGTTCGTCATGGTCCCAAAGCCTATGCTGCAGGTCGCGGTTTCGCATGCGGTGTAGATGTAAGTCGAGTGGCACACCAGCAGGATGAATCCGGCTCCCGGACCCTGCTCATGTGCCACTCGACGGGAAAAACAGAGTGCTGTTACTGCGCGTCCGCTGCTTCTTCCGCGGGGTGCTGGCCCGGAAATACATCTACCTCGTTGTCGTGCCACACGGGATGGTCACCGGCAGTCTCCACATTGAAGCCGTAGTCGAAGACCAGTGATCCGCCGTACGTCGCACCCCAGGAGACGGCGAGTGCGATCACGATCGACAGGATCATTGCGGCGGCGGGCGCGGACGGATCGCCCCAGAACGCGGTGACCCGCAGGATGAAGCTGATCAGTGCCAGTGCGGTGACCGAGAGCATGATGATCGCGTGCGAGTTAATGGTGCGGCGAGCCTGGTTGCCCGGTTCCGACGTACGGTGCCAGTCGGCCCAGCCGGTGAGCGCCGCGCCAAGCGAGGCGATAATCCCGCCCAGCACCAGCCAGGTGCTCACGAGGAACAGGGCGTGGGCGCCGGAGCCGTCACCCATGATCAGCGAAATGATGTCGAATAGCGCCACGAAAATATAGGCGCCAATAGGAATGTCGGTCAGGGGGGGATGGAATGGTTTGCCGGCGAGTCCGCGCAGGCCATTATTCGCGCGGCCCTTCATAGTGATCGCCGGACGAAATGCGAAGTGACGCATCGTGGCACCCTTTCTTCGATGGCGGCACCCGGCCGCATGTGGCCTGGGCTTCCGTGTTCCTCTACGATCAACGCAGACTACTTATAGAATGTTCCCATTCGCCGTCGATGTCAAGGGTCGGCCGGGCGCGTCACCGTATATATGCCGCACCACGACTGACACCTACGACGCACCACGTATGACGCTGTCCTCGGGTGTGCCAGTGGCCAGCCGAATTAGCCACGCTCCGCGTAGCGAAAATCACCATCCGGCTGGTATCAAAGACGGCGGATCAGGTTAGGCTGTCCTTATGCTTCGTTTGGAAGGCGTCGACAAGACGTTCCCGGTCAAGGGCTCGCCCGTGCGTGCGCTCGAGGGAGTCAGTCTCACGATCCCCACGGGGCGCCTCACGTCCATTCTCGGTGCATCCGGCTCCGGCAAGACGACGCTGCTGCGGATCATCGCCGGGTTCGAACGCCCCGACGGTGGTCGGGTCAGCCTGGATGGTCGCTTTCTTGTCGGCCCGAATACGTTTGTCCGCCCGGAACAACGGGGGATCGGTATCGTGCCGCAGGACGGCGCCCTTTTCCCGCATTTGGACGTGGCGGGCAACGTGGCATTCGGCCTGGCCAAGACCGTGGCCGAGCGGCTCTCGCCCCGTGGTCGTCGCGAGCGCGCCGCCCGGGTGGAAGAACTTTTGACGCTGGTGGGCTTGGAGGGGTTCGAGAAGCGCCGGGTGGACCAACTCTCTGGGGGGCAGCAGCAAAGAGTAGCGCTGGCCCGAGCGCTGGCGCCGAATCCAGGTGTGATCCTCCTGGACGAGCCGTTCTCCGCGATTGACGCTGCGCTGCGCTCGCAATTGGGCACCGAGGTGCGCAGTTTGCTCGGCGGCCTCGGCATCACCACCGTCATGGTGACGCACGACCAAGAGGAAGCGCTCTCGCTGGCCGACCAGGTTGTCGTGATGCGATCCGGCCGGGTCGTGCAATTCGGCAGCCCACGCGAGGTATACGAGAATCCGGTAGACGTCGCCACGGCTCGTTTTGTGGGTGACGCGGTGGTCCTCGACGGCACCGTGGTGGAATGCGATGAGTGCGCCGCGCAGGTGTCCTGCGTTTTAGGCCAGTTATCCGGGACGCGCTCCCAGAGCGCCGCTGCGAAAACAGATGTCGACCCATTAGGGGCGACGCTTCCCTCGGCAGGCCTGGCTTCCGGCGGCCGCTGTCATGTCGTGATTCGCCCGGAGAGCCTGCGCATGGGCACGGCTGGCACTCCCGCAATTGTCATGTCCAGCGAGTACTACGGACACGATGCGGTGACGACGCTGCGCCTAGGCGCCGATGGTGACGGCCCGACCATTCGCGTGCGCACTTTCGAGGCAGGGCCGTTGCCCGAGCCGGGCAGCAGGGTGGGTGTCGAAGTCGCAGATCCGGTGCTGGTAGTTCCGACTCCAGCGCTCGCTGTGTCTACGTCCGCCTGACGCGTCGATACCACGCTAGTCCAAGCTCAGTAGTCCAAGCTCGGTGGTTCGCTACCCGCGGTAAATCTCCGTCGATACTAAGGGTAGCCTTGCCTTATTAACTGTGAAAACTCTTAGTGACTGTGAATGTTCTTAGTCACTGTGAATATGTAGCGACCGACAGGGCTGCTGCACTCGATCGAAAGGAAGTGGCGTGTCCGCATCTAACCGCCGTCGTTGGATTTTTCGCGCAATTGCCGCAACGGCAATCGGCGCCATGTCCCTTGCCGCGGCCGCGTGTGGCTCGAGCTCTGCTGCGGGGCCCGCCACATCCGGTAGCACCGCGTCCTCCGACGCCTCAAGTTCCGGTAGCACGGCACCTGGCACCACCGCGCCCGCGGCGGGTGCATCGTCGGCGGACGCGTCCTCCGATTCCAATTCCGCGCCCGGCGACGAGAAGGCGCCGCTCACCATGTATTCGGGGCAGCATGAGCCATTCGCGCAGGCGCTTGCCGCGGGCTTCACCAAGGCCACCGGAATCAAGGTGACGCTGCGCTCCGGTGACGACGCGGAACTCGTGAACCAGATCATTGAGGAGGGCGCCGGCTCGCCGGCCGACCTGTACCTCTCCGAGGAGCCCGGACCGGTTGCGATGCTCGACTCCAAGGGGCTGACCAGCCCCATCGACAAGGCCGCGCTCGCCGAGGTCGACCAGCGACTACTGCCGTCGACCAGCGGCTGGCTGCCCTACGCCGCGCGCACTCGAGTCATTTTCTACAATCCGGCGCTCATCAGCGAGAAGGACTTACCGGCAAGCGTTCTCGACCTCACCGACCCGAAGTGGAAGGGCAAATTCGCCTACGCGCCATCCGGCGCATTCACCTCAACCGTCAGCTACCTGATTAGTTCAATCGGCCCCGATAAGACGCTTGCCTGGCTCAAAGGAATCAAGGCCAACGGCGTCAACGAGCAGAAGAACGGCAAGGTGCGCGACAGCGTCGAAGCCGGGCAGCATCCGTTCGGACTCTCTAACCACTACTACTGGTACGTTCTCGCCGCCCAGAAGGGCGCCGACAAGCTCACCAGCAAGGTGTATTTCTTCGATCATGATGACGCCGGCGGCCTGCTGCTGACCTCGGGCGCGGCAGTGCTCAAATCGTCGAAGCACCAGGCCGAGGCCCAAGAGTTCGTCAAGTGGTTGGGCGCGGCAGACGGCGGGCAGCAAGTGGTGGCAGGCGATGGCGATGCACAGTTCCCCGTCGCGCCAGGAGTAACCAGCAAAAGTGGTATCCCGGCGCTATCCGACCTGCACTTCCCGACGGTCGATCCCACCGTCTACGCCGACACGTCTGAGGCCAAGGATCTCATCATCAAGTCCGGTATCGCGTAAAGTGCGCTGCCTGCTGCAACACCTGATCCGGCACACGTTCGGGCCCGCGCTTACCCGCTCGATACGGTAAACCCATGCCTGATGTCACCGAGGCCCCGCTGCCCCCGTTCGATCACGAACCGGAGCCGCGCGACTCAGGTGTACCCGACGGCGGGGTAGCAGGCGCGAGCCCGGCGGCAGGGGGGCGCCGCCGGCGATTCGCTACGCGCGGCCACGCGCCGAAAGTCGTCATACTCGCTGCCGCACTAGTGGCGGTTGCTTCGCTGGCACCGGTCGCCTACCTCGTGCTGCGCGAGGGGTTCAGCTTCGGCGTGCTGATGCAGGCGCTCGATTCGCCCTCGACTCCCGAACTGATCGGCAACACGGCGCTGCTGGTGGCCTGCATTGCAGTCACATCGTTCGTGCTGGGCGTGGGGCTCGCAGTGCTGGTGGTGCGGACCAACCTGCCCGCGCCGCGACTGTGGATCGTGCTATTCACCATGCCGCTGGCGGTCCCTGGTTTCGTGGCCGCGTACACGTGGGTTGCGGCCAGCTACCGGTATGTGCCGTCCTCCACGACGATATTCGGCCTCGGCGGCTCCACACTCGTGCTGTCGCTGGGGCTCTTCCCGTATGTGTTCCTGCCGACCGTGGCCGCGTTGCGCGGGGTCGACGCCGCTCAGGAAGAGGTGTCGCGGGCGCTCGGCCATTCCCGCCTCTGGACGTTCTTCACGGTGACGTTCCCGCAGCTGCGCATCGCGATCGCTGCCGGCATGCTGATCGTGGTCCTGCACGTACTGGCCGAGTTCGGCGCGCTGCAACTCCTCAACTATTCGACGCTCACCACGGCGATCATGCAGCGGGTATTGGTGCTCGGCGCCCCCGAATCAGGTCGAGCTCTCGGAATGGTGTTAGTCGGCGGCGCCGCGCTGCTGCTACTCCTGGAGCGCTTGGCGCGCGGACGGCAACGTCCGTCACGGGTCGGCCGCGGCGTAGTGCGGTCGGCCGCCCGGTGGCCTCTGGGGCTGGGCGGCCGTTTAGGTTGGCTGGCTGCGTGCGTGGCCGTCTCGCTATTGGCGCTGGGCGTCCCGCTGTATATCGCCGTGGTCGGTCTCTGGGACAGCTTCGTCGGAGCGCCAGCGACAGCGCTGAGCGGCGCTCCTGGGATCGACTGGGGCGCGCTGGGCTCTGCGGTAGGCGGAACACTTCAATTGGCCGTGGCAGCCGGGTTGGTGGCCACCGTCGTCGCGCTGCCTATCAGCTGGCTCTATGCCAGGCACCCGGGCCCGTTCGCGACGATCGCGGAGCGGTCCGTGTGGTTGGCACACGCCCTGCCCGGCATTGTCTTGGCCTTGTCGCTTGTCTACATCGGGGTGCGATGGTTTCGGCCGATTTACCAGACGCCGTTGATGTTGGTCGCCGCGTACGTCATCTTGTTCCTGCCGTTGGCGGTGGCGAACCAGCACGTCGGCCTGCAGGCTGCGGGCAAGCGCCTAGACGAGGCGGCGCACTCGCTGGGCTTTGGGCGGCTAAGGGTATTCGCGCGGGTCACGCTGCCGATCGCCCTGCCGGGAGTGGCGGCGGGCGCCCTGTTTGTGCTGCTCGATTCCGCGAAGGAATTGACCACCACGCTCTTGCTCATTCCCACCGGTATGACGACGCTCTCCACCGGGCTCTGGTCGACCACCAATGGCGAGGTGCTGGACTTTACCGCCGCGGCGCCGTACGGGATCGGGCTGATCCTGGTTGGGGTGCTACCCGCCTATCTCCTCGCCCGCCGCGCCGTGCAGCTTGCCACCTGACCGTTTGGACCGATTACGCCTCCAGCATTTGCATGACGATGTTTGCGATCGTTTTCGCCGGCGCCTGTGCAGGCTGCTGCGGTGCTGGCGTTGGCGAATCGCCCCATTGATGCATGCCGTACCGGTGCCACAACTCCACAAGCCATTGCGGCGGATTCTCGTGGTAAACCCATGCGGGCAGACCTCTCGCCGCAGCGACCAAAATGTCAGAGGAAAACGCTGACACGACGGGGGCATTCAGCTCGGCAAGCGGCTGCGCGCCAGAATCGATTTCGACGCCGTTTGCTTCCCACTTGCGTTGCTGTGCAAGGGACCTGCGATCGCGCTTGGCCGGATCCGGCCGGTAAGTCGCACCCGTCTCGCGGCAGAAGTGCTCGACGGACTCAATGAGTTCCTTCTGGTCCAACTCCGCGTGATGCGGCTGGCCGAGATACACCGGGCGTGCATCCTTACCGGGCTGGGTGCCAACCTGATTTTCTGCAGCCTCCCACAACAACTGCGAACCGACGGTGGTCGCTTCTACATCGGTGCGGTCGCTCCGCCAGAAGTCGGCATCGGCCTGCGACCACGCGAGCAAGTGCGTGCCTGATGCGAGGGGCGGCGCCTGTGGTGTGAGTAGTCCGTGTTGGACAGTGCAGTACTGACCCGGCTTGCTGCCGCGGTACGCGGCCGCGCCGATAGGCAGGTAGTGGCCAAGCGCCAGCGTCGCTCTGGCTCGGGTCGCCAGTACGGATACCGCGTCGATATCGGCGTGCCCCTCGCGCCAGTCGCCGGCCGGCACCATGTCGGCAATCGACTGTGGTGACGCAATCCGGACGCTGACGCCGCGCAGGTGCGCGATGGGTCTCAGTAACGCGCACATTGCAGCTGGGGTGGTCGCGTCGAGAGCGACCAGCAAATCGCAGCCATGCGGTCCGGTCGACGTCAGCATTATCGGTGCTCGACCGTGCCATACCCTCCCGAACTGGTTGTTGGCGCGCGCCTTCACGCCGCGTTGCCGCATTTGCCAGGCTTGCCACGCAATTAAGTCCGC
>JBDTAR010000096.1:0-21184 GCA_039924545.1 Nakamurella sp.
GGCGGCGCCGTCATCGAGTCCGGAAATGATTCGGTCGAAACCACAACCACGGCGCCACTGTTGGTTCGCGAGTGGCATTCCGTACTGATAGATCACCTGCCCAACTAACCCCCACACAGCGCCGAGCACAGTACCCACCACAGTACCCACAGCGTCCACAGCGTCTACAACGTCGCACGTGCAGCGGCATAACGGACAAAACGATAGCCCTCCACACGACCCGCCGTTCTACCCACCGCGTCTGCGACGTCGCACGCGCAGCGGCATAACGGACATTCTGCCCGTCTAGTGGTGCGGCCGGGTATCGCCGCATTATCACCAGAGGCGAGCGCAACGGAGGCGAAGCCGACGCGAAAAACGTCATACCTGGTGCTGCTCTAGGTAACTATGTCGTACCCTTGTTCTAGTGTTATCAGTGACGAGTTGATAGTCGCTGGCGACACTTAGGACGAAGGTGCGACATGGTGGATAGCTGGGGACCTGCGGAGTGGTCGGTTGCATGGCAGAGCGCGCCGGCCCACTTGCGTGGTCAGGCTGGGGGTAGTCCCGGCGGCAGGCTTGAGTCAATAAGCAACCTGGCGCCAAAGCCTGAATCGCCGCCAGAGCCAACCCCGGGGTTAACCCAGAAGCCAACTCCGGAACCAATGCTGAAACCGGGGTCGAAACCGAAGCCGATATGGCATGCGATGCCCCCGCAGCGGGACCGCGCACAGTCGGGCGGCAGCCAATTCCAAGAAGAATCGCAAGAAGAATTGCAAGAACTCGGCGTTCGGATTCGCGGTATGGCTGCCGATCTCGCGGCATCCACCTGCGAGTGGCTGCACCTGATCGAGCAGTTCGACAAACAAGGTGGCTGGGCTGGCGTAGGCATTGCTTCGTGCGCGGCATGGCTGTCATGGACCTGCTCGGTCTCGCCTGCTACCGCTCGCGAATATGTGCGGGTCGCTCGATCGTTGCCCCTGCTCCCGCAGATCGATGAGGCGTTCGCGGCAGGAAAATTGTCCTACTCCAAGGTTCGTGTGCTGGTGACGGTTGCGGCCGAGGTCGACGAGGTGGTGCTCCTGGAGCAAGCCCAGGTACAGACGGTTTCGCAACTAGAACGCACCGTGCGGGCATTTCGGCGTGGCGATGGGTGGAGTCATGAGCGGGCCCGGCGTGCGTCATGGCGTTGGGACGACGACGGCATGCTCATTGTTTCGGCGTGCCTACCGCCCGATGAAGGTGCACTCCTAATCGCGGCGCTGGAACAGTCCCGAGAGGGATCGGAGCGTGCATCGGCGGAAGCGTCCGAAGCTGCAGTGTCCGGGACCGTGCTACCGGTAGCTGGGTCGTCGATGGATGGGTCGCCGATTGTGAATGACGACGATCGGCGGCAAGCCGCTCTGACCGGTGCGAATCCACTCGACGTTGCTCGGGCCGACATGCTGGTAGCCCTCGCTCAGAGATCGCTCGCGGCGGGGCCGTCGGATAGCTCCGGGGATGATCGACACCTTGTGGTGGTGCACGCCGATCTTGCTGACCTTGCTGAGCCAGAGAGCGAGCCGCACGAGGGTGAGGCAGGTTTGCCGGGCCCTCGCCGTCACATCGAAAACGGCCCGGGATTAGATCATCAGGTTGCGCGTCGAATTGCCTGCGATGCTGCGCTCGTTGCGGTCATTCATCACGTCGGTGAGGGGGAGCAGCTGCGATTGGGGCGGAAGACCCGGACGATTTCTCCTGCTCAGCGACGCGCATTGCGCATTCGGGACGGCGGCTGTCAGTTCCCCGGATGCCACCGTCACAGGTATCTCAACGCACACCATGCACAGCCCTGGTCGCTTTTCGGGCCGACGAATCTGGACAATCTGGTGCTGCTGTGCAGGTTCCACCACATGCTGGTTCATGAGGGCGGATTCAGTGTGTCCGCGGCTGGCTGTGGTACCGAGGGTAGTGGTGGTAAGAGCTGTGCAAACGAAGGCAGTGGAGACAAAGACTGTGGAAATAGAGACAGCGGTGGCAAGGAGAGTGGGCCGGGGACTTCGAACAGTGGGTGGCTATTTCGTGACCCGTGCGGCGAACCAGTAGCGGTGGAGCCGTTGTCGGGTCGCAACTGGACCCGCCCGGCTCTTGTACAGGCGGTCGACCCAGTCGGACTACTACCCGCGTGGCGCGGCGAACCGTTCCATCTTGTCGAAACCGTCGGAGTGCTGGCCTCATCCCCGCGGATCGGTGTTCGGACTGATAATGCCGTTCCGGTTGGTGCGGGAGTCGGCGTACTGGTCGGCGCAGGATGAGTACCGTAATCGCGGGCAGGAATCCAGCGGCGGACACAGACTCGGCAGTAAGAGGCGGTTTAACAGGCGTGCCGCAGCGTCAAATTCGACAGCCATTGCCTCGGATACTGGTGTTGTGGTGCCCGGATTGGCCAGCGGTGGCAGCGCTCCGGCAATCGGGGCTAGCGGCGGACCTTCCGGTCGTGGTGCTTGCCGCCGGGCGAGTACAGGTGGCGACAGCAGCAGCGCGCGCCTATGGGATTCGCACGGGCATGCGCCGACGTGACGCCGTGTCACGCTGCCCAGAAGTCGCGGTTTTAGGTAATGACCCGGACCGAGATGCGCGGATGTTCGAACCCATCGCCGAAGCTGTCGAGGAAGTGGCTCCCGGTATTGAGGTGCTGCGGCCTGGGCTGATCGCGTGCAGTGCGCGGGGCCCGACCCGATACTTTGGTTCTGAGAATGCCGCTGCGGAAAGGATTACCGACGCGGTTGAAGCTTTTGATGTGGAATGCCGTGTCGGTATCGCCGGGGGATTGTCAACCGCGGTACTTGCCGCACGCCAGTCGATGATTGTGCCTGCCATCGCCGCTGTCGTTACCGCTGACAGCAGTGTCCACACTGCACCTGGTGAAGGCCGTAACGCTGTACCTGGTGTTAAACCTGGTGTCGAATCAAACCCCGATGCTGTGTTCTGTGCGGGCCTCCCGATCGTCGAGCTTGCCCGCGACCCAGCCCTAGCCCCGCCGCACTGGGCCGAGCTGATCGGCCTGCTGCACCGGCTGGGCATCACCACGGCAGGGGCGTTTGCCGCGCTACCAATACAAAAAGTCGCGACCAGATTCGGGGCCGATGGGGTAGCCCTGCACCGATTGGCCGCCGGGCATGCCGAACGAGACCTGTCCCGTCGACACATTGATGTCGACATCGCAGTGGAAGAACACTTCGATCCGCCACTGGAGCGAGTAGATACAGCTGCGTTCGCGGCGCGGGCACTGGCCTTACGGTTCCACACTCGGCTCGCCGCAGCCGGTCTCGCCTGCACCAGGCTAGACATCACTGCCACCACTGAGCACGGCGAAACGCTCAGCCGCACGTGGCGATGTGTCCGGCCGCTGGATGCGGCAGGAACCGCAGATCGGCTGCGCTGGCAGCTGGACGGCTGGCTGACCAGGCTGGCGCGCGCCGATACCACCGTCCGTGCTGGGGCGATCACCATGCTCCGACTGGACGCGGTCGAGGCAGTGGACGCTGGCCGGATCCAGTACGGATTGTGGGGTGCGGACGGCTTCAGCGAACACCGCGCCGGATCTGTCTTCGCACGTGTGCAGGGGCTGCTCGGCGCAGCTTCCGTGATGGCGCCCATGAAGTCCGGCGGCCGTGGCCCGACCGACCGTATCTCGCTCGCTGCATGGGGGGAGGTCGGCGCTCCGGACCGCGACCCAGCTGGTCCGTGGCCGGGAGCGCTCCCTACGCCATCACCGGCCCGGTCGGCTCTATTACCTGCGCAGCGGCGCGCACCAACTTCTCCCCGAACTTCGCTCCCAACAGCGCCCACGCCAGCGCGGGCAACACGGACGGCGCAGTCAGCGCAGTCAGCGCAGCCAGTACAGACCGCACCGCCAATACCGTCGCAGCCCGCGGGCGCCCAGATAGATGTATGCGACCAAGCCGGGTATCGCGTCGACGTCACCGACCGAGGACTGCTCACCAGTTATCCGGCCTTTGTCGGAGGCCGTCGGGTGCTGTCGTGGGCCGGGCCATGGCTACTCGACGAACGCTGGTGGTCTGACACATCCACAGGCACTGACACATCCACAGGCACTGCCACATCCACAGGCACTGCCACATCCACAGGCACTGCCACATCCACAGGCACTGCCACATCCACCGTCGCGCAGCACCGACGTGCCCGTATGCAGGTGATAACAGAGTCCGCGCCGCCGGTACTACTCGAACTCGGCGCCCACGGATGGCTTGTCGAAGCCGTCTATGACTAACGCACCTATGACTAGCGCATTTACACCCAGCGCGGCTACCACTAACAAGCGCACGCCATGAGCTTCTCCAACCCACCTGTGCCGTGGGAAGAACTGTCTCGTGTGCTCGCCGGGGCGCCGCCACACGATTCCGGCCCGCGCGGTCGGATACATACCGTGCCGTCGGCCGGACCATCTAAGTCGGCGTTACTCACAACCCCACTACCTATGACGCCGTCCACCCGTGTTCCCTACGCGGAACTGCATTGCCACTCCGCGTTTAGCTTCCTGGATGGCGCATCCACGCCCGAGCAACTCGTAGCGGAGTCGGTGCGGCTCGGGCTTGATGCGCTGGCCCTCACGGACCATAACGGCTTCTACGGCGCCGTGCGATTCGCCGAAGCCGCCCGCGAAGCAGGACTGAAAACCCTGTACGGGGCAGAACTATCGCTGAATCTGCCAGCACCGCAGTTCGGTCAGCCCGATCCGGCCGGGGAACATCTACTGGTTCTAGCACGAGGCCAGGAGGGATACCGCAGGCTGTCGCGGCAACTTGCCCAGGCGCATTTACGCGGCGGTGAGAAGGGTCGCCCCGTCTACGATCTGGACGAGCTCGCTGACGCTGCGGGTGGACACTGGCTGATCCTTACCGGATGCCGAAAGGGTGCGGTGCGGCAAGCACTCGCGCACGGCTATCTGGGCAGTGGCTCAGTAGACAGCTCAGGCGGTCACCCAGATAGTGGCTCAGTCGGTCACCGAGATAGCAGCTCAGCCGGTGGATTGTGCGCTGCGGAGCGGGCGATGCAGGGGCTCATTGACCGTTTTGGCAGAGACAACGTCGCCGTCGAGTTGACGTGCCACCGGGAGCCGACCGATGACGAGGACAACGACGCGCTGGCGCATCTAGCCGAGAAACTGAAGCTGTCTGTTGTCGCAACGACCGCCGCGCATTATGCGACCCCGCATGGCTCACGGCTCGGCGCTGCTGTGGCTGCGGTCCATGCGCGGCGCGACCTAGCCGCAGCCGATCCGTACCTGCCTGCAGGGCCGGGTGCGCACCTCCGATCCGGCGCCGAAATGGCGCAGCTATTTGCTCGATACCCCAAGGCTGTCGAAAATGCAGCTGCATTGGGCGCCGACTGTGCCTTCGACCTGCACCTGGTTGCCCCGCAACTGCCGCCCTATTCCGTGCCTGAAAACCACAACGAAGCCAGCTATCTGCGAGAACTGACCATGGCCGGCGCAGCGCGACGATATGGCTCACCGGAGCGCAACGCCGCCGCCTACGCGCAGATCAACAAAGAGCTACGCATGATTGAGCAGCTGAACTTCCCCGGCTACTTCCTGGTGGTGTGGGACATCGTGCAGTTCTGTCACCGCGCAAACATTCTGTGCCAGGGCAGAGGCTCGGCCGCAAACTCGGCGGTGTGTTATGCCCTGGGCATCACGGCGGTCGACGCCGTCAGCTATGGGCTGCTATTCGAGCGCTTCCTGTCGCCTGTGCGGGAAGGGCCACCGGATATAGACGTAGACATCGAGGCTCGCAGACGCGAAGAGGTGATCCAGTACGTCTACGCAAAATACGGGCGCGACAGGGCGGCACAAGTCGCCAACGTAGCCACATTTCGGTCGAAAATGGCGGTACGGGACATGGCTGGGGCGCTCGGCTACTCGCCCGGGCAACGCGACGCCTACTCCAAGGGCCTGAGTCATTGGGGAACGCTGGACGAGCAGGTCACGAACCACGGTGTTGGCTCCGGCGCAGACCACGGCCCGAACACCAATCACATCGACGCAGGCGCGCACGAAATCCCCCACAGCATCCCCCAGGAAATAGTCGGACTCGCAATGCAGATCCAGGGTTTCCCGCGCCATCTCGGCATCCACTCCGGCGGCATGGTGATCTGCGACCGGCCGGTCGCCGACGTGTGTCCGGTTGAATGGGCACGCAAGGAGGGGCGCAGCGTGCTGCAGTGGGATAAGGACGATTGCGCCGCCATTGGCCTGGTCAAATTCGACCTCTTGGGCCTGGGCATGCTCTCCGCATTGCACGAAGCAATCGATCTGGTCAAAGAACACCAAGCAATCGACATCGACTTTGCCGCATTGGACCTGGAAGAACCGGCGATCTACGAAATGCTGCGCAGAGCAGATGCGATCGGTGTGTTCCAAGTTGAATCCCGCGCGCAGCTGGCCACCTTGCCCAGGCTCAAACCCGAACGATTTTACGACCTCGTAGTTGAAATCGCGTTGATCCGCCCCGGCCCCATCCAAGGCGGCTCCGTCCACCCGTACTTAGCCCGGCGCGACGCCGTGCGCACCGGAACCTGGCGCGGCCCATTCGTCGAGCACCCCGCCATGGGGCGTGCGCTCAACAAAACCTTGGGAATTCCGCTCTTCCAGGAACAACTCATGGAACTCGCCATCGACATTGCCGGGTTCGATGCGGGCCAGGCTGACCAGCTGCGCCGAGCTATGGGGTCGAAACGCTCCACCGAGAAGATGCAGAAACTGCGCGCCGATCTGTACCGCGGGATGCGGGATAAAAATGGCATTACCGGTGATCTTGCTGACTCGATCTTTGAGCGGCTACAGGCATTCGCCAATTTCGGGTTCGCCGAATCCCATGCGCTGAGCTTCGCGGCGTTAGTGTTCTACTCCGCCTACCTGAAGCTGCATCATCCCGCGGCGTTTCTTGCTGGGCTGCTCCGTTCCCAACCGATGGGCTTCTACTCGCCGCAATCTCTGGTGGCCGATGCGCGGCGGCACGGTGTCACTGTGCACCGCGCGCACGTCAACCGCTCGGGCGTGCAGACCGGTCTGGAACCCGGCCCGGACGGCAGACCCACGGCGCGGCTTGGGATCGGCGGGATCCGGGGGATTGGCACCGATCTAGCCGCGGCGATCGTGGCGGCGCGCCCGGCCGGCGGGTATCGCGACATCACCGAACTCACCCTTGCTGTGCAGCGCAGCTCAGACAAGCAACTCTCCACCGCCCAGGTCGAGGCTCTCGCCACTGCGGGGGCACTCGACGGACTAGGCGGCAGTGGATCAGGAGGCGGCGTTTTAGACAGTGGTGGATCAGGCGACGGTACGTCAGGCGGCGGATCAGGCAGTGCTGAATTAGACAGCGGCGTGCCCGGTTCAATGCGCCGCGCCGCACTGTGGGCGGCCGGGACTGCCGCGGCGATGCGACCGGGAATGCTCCAGAACACCGTCATACATAGTGGTGCAAAGGCAGAAGCAGGTACAGACGCAGATTCGGCACCGAACCAGAGCGGCGGAGCGTTCGATAGTGTGGCGCCCACGCTGCCCGGGATGAGCGATATCGAACTGACCTTGGCAGACATTTGGGCCACCGGAATTTCTCCGGATGCATATCCCACCGAATTCTCCCGGGGTCGGCTCACACACATGGGCATTGTCACCACCGCCGGGCTGTACGGCATTGAACCGGGCACCCGCGTGCACGTCGCTGGCATCGTCACCCACCGACAGCGGCCCTCCACCGCGGGCGGCGTCACCTTTATCAACCTGGAAGACGAGACTGGCATGGTGAACGTCATCTGCCAGCCCGGTATGTGGCGCCGTTACCGGAGTGTTGCCCGCAGCGCGCGGTCATTGGTGGTGCGCGGCATCATCGAACGCGACCGCGGTTCTCTCTCACTTCTCGCCGACCGGATGGCGGCCATCGATATCGTCGGCGCACTGCCGTCCCGTGACTTTCGGTGATGAGGCAGGATCGATGAGGCAAGATCGATGAGGCAGGATCATGAGGCAAGATCGAAGTATGACGTGCCGCCCGGCCGTCAGTACCACCATTCGCGACCAGCACTCCACGAGAGGCCACCATGAGTGATGTCTACGACTCGGCAGCAGTCGCCATGCTCATGAGCGACTTCGCAGTGACCGACGGACTGAACAAACTGCAGATTGTCGGCGGCGGATTGCAGGTAGTTGGCCGCGACCACAAAACCGGTATCAGCAGTGCATTTGCGCTGGTCGTAACGCTGACCTTCGCTCAGGAGGTCGTGAACGAGCAATACGCGTTCGAAGTCATTCTGGAAAACCCGGACGGCACGCCCACTCAACTCGATGGGCCGGACGGCCCTGGAACCGGCGGGGTGATGCGCTTCGGTCAGACCCTGCAGGTCGAAGAGCCCAACTTTCGCGGCGTACAGGTGCCGCGGCACGCGCTGCCGCCACGTACTCAGATGGTGCTGTATTTCAATACGGGGCTGCGCCTGCCGGCGGGCGGAGTCCTGCGCTGGGCGGCCCGCATTGATGGGGACCGTAAAGCCAGTTGGTCGCTGCCATTCTTTGTGACGGCGCCAACCGCCGCACCGGTACTCGGGTAGCGCGGCGAGGCAAGGGAGGGGATAGAGCAGCATGCGTATCGCAACCTGGAACGTCAACTCACTGCGCGCCAGAATCGACCGGGTCACCGCGTTCCTGGAGCGCGAAGACATCGATGTGTTGACCATTCAGGAAACCAAAGCCACTGACGAGAAATTCCCCGTACAGGCGTTCGCTGACGCTGGCTACCAGGTGGCGCGACATGGGATTTCGCAGTGGAACGGGGTTGCTATCGCATCGCGCGTGGGCCTCGATGCTGTGACGATCGGCCTGCCAGACTGCCCCACCTATGGCGAGCCGCCGGTCCTCGAAGCCCGCGCGATCGGCGCCCGGTGCGCCGGTGTGGAGGTGTGGAGCCTGTACATCCCCAACGGCCGGGAGATCGGCCATCCGCACTATGTGTACAAGCTTGAATGGTTGGCTGCGCTCAAAAACATGGGAGCGGCGCGGCTCAAAACGGACCCCAATGCCGCAATGGTGCTCTCCGGTGACTTCAACGTCGTACCCCAGGATGACGACGTGTGGGATATGACGGCGTTCGAGGGGCTGACTCACATCACGCCGCCGGAGCGCGACGCATTCACCGCCGTCGTCGAGGCAGGATTTGCCGACCTGGTTCGGCCATTTGCGCCCGGTCCCGGCGTTTACACATTCTGGGATTATCAACAACTTCGGTTTCCCAAAAAGCAAGGCATGCGGATCGATTTCCTGCTGGGGTCGCCGGCCGTGCAAGCGGAAATTTCGGCCGCCCGCATCGACCGTGACGAGCGGAAAGGTAAGGGTGCCTCGGACCACGCGCCTGTCATCATCGACATCGATCGTGCCGCTGTGCCCTGTGATATTGACGGCAAACCCCCGGTAGTCGAGCCGGGCGAACCAGCACTATCAAATGAAACACCAGCACCATCAACTGAAACACCAGGTGATACGCAACTATGGTGAGCGATCCGGTAACCATCCTGATACTGGAGCACGATTCAGCGAATCCGCCGCTACTACTCGGTGACTGGTTGACCGAGGCTGGTGCGCACTTCGACGTTCGCCACTTGCATGCCGGAGATACTGTCCCCCCTGACGTATCGAAGTGGAACGCGGTGATCGGACTTGGTGGATACCTCGGCGTGTATGACGACGATCTGGCGCCGTGGCTTGCCGGCGCTCGAGCCCTGTTCGGACGCCTGGTGACGGGAAGTACACCGACGCTCGCCATCGGGCTGAGCGCCCAACTGTTGGCGGTTGCCGCTGGTGGTCGCGTGCAACGGGCTGACGGGGGTTATCGGCTCGGCGCCAATCTTGTCGCGAAGCGCGACGCCACTGAAGGCGATCTACTGCTCGGCGATATTCCGATCACCCCGGATGTGATGCAGTTCCATCGCGATTCGATCAGTGCGTTGCCTGGCGGGTCGAGGATGCTGCTGAATTCCTTGGCGGATCCGGTCGATGCCTTCCGGGTGGGGTCGTCCGCATGGGGTCTGCAATTCCATATCGAGACTCCGCCAGAAACGCTCAGGTCGTGGCTCATCGACCCCCGACGCGAGATCACCGAAGAGGACATTGAGCGTTCTGACCGTCGATTCGGCGAATCCCTGGATGAGTCGGCCGAACTGATGGCGCAATCGTGGCGGGCGGTGGCGCATAGGTTCGTCGAACTCGTTCGTGAAGGGATTCCGCAGACCGCCACCGGCCACGCGGCCCCGCGGCTGCCGATCGTGACAAGCGAACTAGGCAGGTAGCGTGTCGCGCGGCGAGCCGACGCTGGCGCGTTTCGGATTGCCCGATACGGCACTGATGCGGGGCGATCTAGCTGCGGCAGGGCTGTGGCCGGATGGCGGCGCAGGTGGCGGCGCAGAGTTCACCGCCGGTGGCGACTCGCAGGCGGTACTCGCCACGCTGGCGCGGACGGGTCGGCCCGAATTGGCTGTCCGGCAGCTCTCGGCGTTGATCGCTGCGTTGGAATCCCGATCCGACGGCTTGGCCGAGGTCTTATATCGCACGCTCCGCGAGGACGCGGCTTTTCGGCTGCGGCTGCTGGCGCTATTTGGAGCGAGTGAAACGCTCGGCGAGCATGTCGTGACCCACCCAGATGCCTGGCTGCGGCTGGTGGGGTACGAGTCATTTGCCGAGCTGACGGCACCGGAACGATGTGCGAGTCTGATGCGCGCGGTCGTGCTGGATGCGGACGGGCGGGCGCTGCCGTACGCGCAGGCGGTCGCATGCCTGCGCATCGAATATCGTTCGCAGCTCGCTGTGATTGCGGCCGCCGACGTTGCCGGAATTCTCGACTCTGCGGCGGACGGACCTACTGTTCAAGACGTGGGGCAGGCGCTATCGGCCCTCGCTGACGCCCTTCTTGAGTCAGCGCTCACCCTCGCCACGGTGGCACACCCCGGCCAGGTGCGTTTCGCCGTCATAGCTATGGGCAAATGTGGTGCGCGTGAACTTAACTACCTCTCGGACGTGGACGTGATGTTCGTCGTTTCAGAAGAGACGGAAGTAATGGCAACGGGCGGGTCCGAGCCAGCGGCCTCAGGCAGCGCAGGTAGCTCAGACGGCTCAGCCAGCGCAGCCCACGCAGCCATCTCGGCCCACGCCGTCGGCCCGGAAACTATCCGAATTGCCACCGCTCGAGCAACCGAGATGATGCGGATCTGTGGCCAGATCGCGTGGGAAGTGGACGCGGCGTTGCGTCCTGAAGGCAAGGCCGGGCCACTGGTTCGTACGTTGATCGGCTACGACGTCTACTACCAAAAATGGGCTAAAACATGGGAGTTTCAGGCCCTGCTCAAGGCGCGAGCCGCCGCGGGGGATCGGGAACTCGGGCACGCATTTCTCACATTAGTTGAGCCGCAGGTGTGGTCGGCCGCAGACCGCGACGATTTCGTCGCGGATGTGCAATCGATGCGGCGACGAGTACGCGATTCGGTCCCGGTCACCGATCGAGATACCGAGCTGAAACTCGGTTCTGGCGGATTACGCGACGTCGAGTTCGCCGTGCAGCTGATGCAGTTGGTGCACGGCCGGGCCGACGAGTCACTCCGGACTCCGGGCACGTTGGCAGCATTGGGTGCGCTCACCGCGGGAGGGTATGTCGGCCGCGAGGACGGTGCCGAGCTCGCCGACGCGTACGCGTTCGAACGACGGATTGAGCACCTCGCCCAACTCCAGCACCTGCGCCGCACTCACAGCGTCCCGGCGAGCCGGGATGGCCGTGTGTGGTTGGCGCGCGCGGCAGGCCTTGCCAAAGGAGGTGTAAAGGATGCCGAGGCTGAACTCGCCAGCGACCTGGCTCGCCACGAGGCAACGATTCGCAGATTGCATGAGAAGCTTTTCTACCGGCCACTTCTCGCTGCAGTCGCCGCAGTACCTACTGAAGAGCTCCGACTCACCGAAAAGGCCGCCGCCGCTCGACTCGCCGCGCTCGGCTTCGCGGCGCCAGGACCCGCGCTTCGGCATATCGCTGCCCTCACGGGAGGGCTGTCGCGGCGCGCGGCGATTCAGCGCACATTGCTGCCCGTGCTGCTGGGCACCTTCGCCGATTCGCCCGACCCCGATAGAGGACTGCTCGGATACCGAACGGTGTCCGATGCGCTGGCGGAAACCCCCTGGTATTTGCGGCTGCTGCGCGATGAAGGCCTTGTTGCGCAACGGCTGGCGCGCCTTTTGGGTACCTCCCGCCTCGTCGCCGACCTAATTGAACGTGCCCCGGAAGTGCTGCGCCTGCTCGCCCGAACAGCCGACCTCGTCGGTCCGGATCCGGTGGCACGCGCCGCAGAGGTAGCAGGCGTGCTCGCCGCACGGGCGGATCGCGCACGGACCGCCGAGGTAGCTGCGGCGTCAGCCCGGTCCGCACGCCGGCACGACATGCTGCGCCTGGCCTGCGCCGATCTTCTGGGCATCGCCGATTCGGTCACCATCATGCACGGGCTCACCTCCATCGCCGACGCGACCGTGCTCGCCGCGCTGGCCGCGGCCCACCGGCGCGTATCGGCTGATCGTTTGACTGTGGGCGCCGTCGCCGTTCCCGGCGTCGCAGCGTCGGATGGCCAGAATGGCGCAGACAGCGTCCTCGCCGCCACTGTGTCGGTTATCGCCATGGGGAGATTCGGCGGTTGCGAAATGGGGTACTCGTCGGACGCGGACGTGCTATTCGTCGCCGCGCCCACACACCCCGATGCGGATCCGACGGCGGTATCGGCCGACGCCACTGCAATCGCCGAGTTAGCAACTCGTCTGCTGGGCAAGCCGAGCCCGGACCCAGCGCTGCTGATCGACGCAGACTTGCGGCCGGAGGGTCGCGGAGGGCCTCTGGTGCGGACCATCTCGTCGTACATCGACTACTGGCGACGCAATGTTCAACCGTGGCAACGGCAGGCGCTGTTGCGCGCCCGTGCCATCGACCCAGAAGATTCGGTCGCGCGGGACTTCATCGCTGCGATCGAGCCGGTGCGCTACCCAACGGAAGGCCTCTCCGCGCAGGATGCTCGGGAGATTAAACGCATCAAGGCCCGTGTCGATAACGAGCGGATGCCCCGCGGCGCCGACCGGACGCTGCACACTAAGCTGGGGCGCGGTGGTCTCGCCGACGTTGAATGGACCGTGCAGCTCATTCAGCTGCAGCACGCCGGGGCCCTCCCCGAGCTGCGGGTGACCGGGACACGTGCGGCACTTCGCGCGGCCGTCAATGCCGGTCTCGTTGATGCCGCGTCCGCCTCCGCACTCACCGATGGGTGGAGCGCTGCAACTCGTGCGCGAAACGCCATCATGCTGGTCACCGGCAAGCCGGGTGACGAAATCCCACCGCACGGCAAGATTCTCGCGGGTATCGCTCGTGCGTGCGGCTACCCGGCGACAGTGGAACCGGGCGCCTTCATCGACGACTATCGGCGTGCGACACGTCATGCTCGGCGTGCGGTCGATGCCCTCTTCGACGGGGCGTAATCAGCCGGACTTCACGAGGCGAAACCATGTATGACGCTCTTTGCGGCGGAGCCGAGGGCGCACATCTGGGATGATGTCCAGGTGACTTGGTGGATCTGGACTCTCATAGCAATAGCGGTTCTCGTACTGGTCGCGGGAGGCGTCGGGCTCGCCATCGGGCGGCGCCGACGAGTCTCGCTTAGTGCAAAGCCGCCAGCAGATTCCGATGCGAGCCCCTCAATACCCGGCGGCTATCGGGCAAGCGGATCTATTTCTTTCGCCCCTGGCGGAAGCTCCATATCCCGAGAGGTGCCCGCTGCGGCAGTGCCGACCCCCGTTCCCGGAGTGTCGGAGCGCGAGGACAGCGTCATACCTGTTGTTATTTCGCCCAGTCAAGCCGAGCCTGCGAAACCAGCAGACGATATTGCCCCCAGCGCGGGCAGGTTGGCGCAACTGCGTGGCCGACTCGCAAAATCGCAGTCCGCGTTCGGACGGTCACTACTGGGCGTGCTCGGCGGCGGGAACCTCGACGACGACTCGTGGCAAGACATTGAAGACACGCTGCTCATGGCAGACCTCGGCACCGCCGTCGCACTTGAAATCTCTGCCACCCTCCGCAAGCGAGTCTTGGCCGACGGGGTCGCCGACGCGGCTGCCGCGCGCGCCATGCTCCGCGCTGTGCTGATCGACGCAGTGGCCACGGACGCGGATCGGGCGGTCAAGGCATTGGCGCCGGCGGACCGGCCGGCAGTGATCCTCGTAGTGGGAGTGAACGGCACCGGCAAAACCACCACCACCGGCAAACTCGCCCGAGTGCTGGTCGCCGACGGCCACTCCGTGGTGCTGGGCGCCGCAGACACGTTCCGCGCAGCTGCCGCAGAACAACTCGCCACCTGGGCGGAGCGATCCGGGTCGGCGATCGTGCGCGGCGCGGAGGGCGCGGACCCGGCAGCAGTCGCGTTCGACGCGGTGAAAAAAGGGATCGAGGCCTCGGCTGATGTGGTGCTGATCGATACCGCGGGGCGGCTGCACACGAAAACTGGCCTGATGGACGAGCTCGGCAAGGTCAAGCGCGTCATCGAGAAGCAGGCTGAGGTCGACGAGGTGCTGCTGGTCCTCGACGCCACCACCGGTCAGAACGGACTTGTCCAGGCAAAAGTCTTCGCAGATGTCGTCAACGTCACCGGAATCGTATTGACGAAACTGGATGGCACTGCGAAGGGCGGGATTGTGTTCGCCGTGCAGCGTGAACTCGGTGTGCCGGTGAAGCTGGTGGGGCTCGGTGAGGGCCCTGACGACCTCGCCCCATTCGAGGCAGAAGCCTTCGTCGACGCGCTGCTCGGCGACTAGCAGCAGCCAGATTCGGGCCCGTTTTCACACGGTTTATTGCCTGCCTCATGTGACACAATTCCGAGTATGACGTCACGTCTGCCACCAAGCGTGCGGGCCGGCTACGCCGCTGGATCGCTCTCGACAGGCGCGTTTTCGACGGTTCCGGGCCTGTTGCTGCTTCCGTACCTCACCGACACAGTCGGAATCGGCGCTGGGCTCGCTGGCTTACTCGTGTTGCTGCCGAAAGCGTGGGACGTCGTCTTCAATCCCATCGCCGGGCGTATTTCTGATGCCACCCGAGGCTCGCGCGGGCCTCGTAGGCCCTATCTGTTGTGGGGCGGTCTGTCGCTCGCCGTCCTATTTGCCGCGATGTTTGCGCACCCAGGTTTCGGTACCGCCGGTGTTGTCATCTGGGTGGTGGTCATGTTCGTTTTGGCCGCCACCGCATATGCGTTTTTCCAGGTGCCATACGTGGCGTTGCCCGCTGAAATGACGGACGACCCGGCCGAACGCACCAAGTTGATGACGCGCCGTATCGCGGTCCTTGCCGTGGCTATCCTCGCCGCTGGTGCCGGCGCGCCGGCCCTGCGCGACGCTGCCGGTGGCGTGGCAGGCTATCGCCTCGTCGGCATCGCTGTCGGCGCGCTCATTTTGTTGGGCGCGCTGTGGTCGTATTTCGGGACACGCCGAGCGCCGATCGGCGAGGTGCGCCCGTCTGCGACATCGTGGGGGGAAACGTTCGCGGCGGTCCGTGCGGCCCCGCGTTTCGCGAGGCTGCTGATCGTGTTCGTGGTGCAGGCTGTCGGTATCGGCACGATGCTCGCTGGCGTTGATTACGTTGCCCGAGTTGTGCTGGGATCCTCCGGGGCATCGTCGATTCTGTTCGCAGCCTTCGTGGGTCCGGCGCTCCTGGTGATGCCGCTATGGCAAATGCTCGCGACCCGATTCTCGAAGGTGGCGTGCTATGCCGCCGCGTCGGTGACCTTTGCGGCAGGCGCGTTGGGGCTTTTGGTGACCACGTTATTGAGTTCCGGCCAGTCATGTATTGGCCCCGCTGTAGCGAGCGCCAATGGGGCGGTGCTGGGAACCTGCCAGCTCCACGGGCCGCCAATAGGGATAGTCGCCGGGTGGATCGTCCTTATCGGTATGGGCTACGCCGGGCAGCAGGTCTTCCCGCTGTCGTTATTGGCGGACCTGTCAGCGGAAGCAGAAGACACATCAGGTGGCAAACGGGCCGGCTTATTTGCTGGAGTGTGGACTGCAGGCGAGACGTTCGGATTGGCGCTCGGCCCAGGCATCTACGGCCTGGTGCTGGCATCGGGTTCGTATCTATCGGCGACAGCAGCCGACCTGCAGCCCATGTCGGCTGTCGTCGCGATCGTCCTAGGCTTCACCGCGATACCGGTCGTGTGCGTGCTTGCGCCGCTGCCGTTGCTCCGACGCATCGGATCGACACATTAATCTCGTTATCAACAGATCTCGTTATCAACACCAAAAGCATGATGTATCGAATCATTGGGATTAAGGAGAGTTGATGAAGGAGAGGGCCGCGGGCGAGATCCAGCGCGACTCAGAGGTACTGGCAGCCATCACAGCGTTACAAGTGCGAGATCTGCCGACGCGGGGCGGCCGCACCCTTGCTTACGTCTACGACTCGGGAGTACCGGGCCTCGACGAGCTGGCCACTGCGGCCTACGCCAGCGCCATGAACTCGAATGCACTGGATCCCACCGCGTTCCCGTCGCTCCCTGCCATGGAAGGCGACCTCGTCGCGACCGCTGCGGCGCTGCTCGGCGGCGGACCGACGACGGTAGGCACCGTCACCTCCGGCGGCACCGAGTCCTGCATGCTTGCCGTCGCCGCAGCCAGGGATGGCGCACCACACATCACTGCGCCCCGAATGGTGATCGCCTCGTCTGCGCACGCCGCTTTCCACAAGGCGGCGCACTACTTCGGCGTGACGATCGACATGGTCGACGTCGATCCGGTGACGCTGCGAGCAAACCCGGCCGCAATGGAGGCCGCGATCGGGCCGAATACCGTGCTCGTCGTGGCCTCAGCGCCGTCGTACGCGCACGGCGTCATCGATCCGATTACGCCCATTGCTGCCGCGGCCGCCGAGCGCGGCGTGCGATGTCACGTCGATGCGTGCATTGGTGGATGGATTTTAGGCAGCTGGCGGCGGTTCGGTGTGGTTGTGGGCCAGCGGCCACTGCCGCCGTTCGACCTCGCGGTTCCCGGCGTCACCAGCATTTCGGTGGATCTGCACAAATACGCGTACACGCCCAAGGGTGCCTCAGTCCTTCTGCACGCGAGCGCCGAACTACGTGCGTCGCAATACTTCGTCGAAACCCAGTGGCCCGGTTATGCCATGCTCAACACCACGCTGCAATCGACACGCTCCGGCGGACCCATCGCGGCGGCGTGGGCTGTCGTCAAACGGCTGGGGGACAGCGGCTATCGCGATATCGCCGTGCGTACCGCTTCCGCTGTCGAGGCGATCTCGCGCGGCGTCGCCGCGATTGACGGACTACGCTTGCTCGCCGAACCGGACGCGACGCTGATAGCGGTGGCAACTGCGGCCACCGAACCAGCAGACGGCGAACCAGCCTCCGGCCCCAACGTATTCGCCATCGCCGATGAGATGGCGGCCCGCGGCTACTACATCCAGCCGCAGTTCGCGTTTCGCGGCGTACCGGCGTCTCTGCACATGACGGTGACTGCGGCCAACGCCGGCAACGAGGCCGAACTTATTGCGGCGTTGGCCCAGTCTGTCGACGCGGCGGCAGCCGTGGGCGACCCAAGCGTGGGAGTCGATGTGATCGAAGCCGTGCTTCAGGCAGACCTATCGGCTCCGGGTGGCCTTGTGGCTGTGGCCAGTTCACTTGGGCTAATCGGCGATGGCGGTTCGCTCACCCTGCCGCAGCGGATGGCGCCGATCAATGCACTATTAGACGCTCTGCCCGCCGCGTCGCGGGAACAGGTACTGCGCGGTGTGCTGTCCCTACTCACCGCGCCGGGCCGCAGCCTCCTGGACTAGTAAGCCACGAGAGCAGCGTCATACGCGGTGTGTGGCGTACATATTCCGATAGCCTCGTAAGTGCTTCGCGCTACTTGTTCGTCAGGTTTCATTCGCTTGAAGATTCGCTTGAAGATTCGCTTCAAGATGTGACTGTAGAAAGGCCTCGCCTCGTGTTCGATACCCTCTCCGACCGGCTTTCTGGTGTCTTCGCTGGACTGCGCGGTAAGGGTCGGCTGTCCCAGTCCGATATCGACGCGACCGCGCGGGAGATACGTATTGCGTTGCTCGAAGCCGACGTGGCGCTGCCTGTGGTCAAGGCGTTCATCGCCGCCATCAAGGAGCGTGCGTCCGACGAGGAACTCTCCCAGGCCATAAACCCGGCGCAACAGGTCATCAAGATCGTGAACGAAGAACTTGTCACGATCCTCGGCGGCGAAACACGACGGCTGCAATTCGCGAAAAACCCGCCAAGCGTGATCATGCTTGCGGGCCTGCAGGGTGCTGGTAAAACGACGCTGGCCGGCAAGCTTGCCCTGTGGCTCAAGGGTCAGGGGCACACGCCACTTCTGGTGGCCGCCGATCTTCAACGGCCGAACGCCGTCACACAGTTGCAAGTCGTGGGCCAGCAGGCGGGCGTGGCAGTTTTCGCCCCGGAGCCCGGCAACGGTGTCGGCGACCCGATCGCAGTGTCGCGGGCTGGCGTCGCGCATGCGCGGGAAAAGCTGTACGACATTGTCATCGTCGACACGGCGGGCCGCCTCGGCGTCGACGCCGGCATGATGGCACAGGCCGTCGCCATTAGAGACGCAGTCGAGCCAGACGAGACCCTTTTCGTTCTGGACGCCATGATCGGACAGGACGCGGTACACACCGCAGAAGCGTTCCGGGATGGGGTCGGCTTCACCGGCGTAGTGCTCACGAAGCTCGACGGTGACGCCCGAGGAGGCGCCGCGCTGTCCGTGCGACACATCACCGGGATGCCGATTCTCTTCGCATCAACCGGCGAAAAGCTTGCCGACTTCGACACGTTCCACCCCGACCGAATGGCTTCGCGGATCCTAGGCATGGGCGACATGCTTACGCTGATCGAGCACGCCGAACAGCATTTCGAAGCCGACCAGGCTGAGGAAATGGCCACTCGCATGCTTGGCGGCGAGTTCACTCTCGAGGACTTCCCGCAGCAGATGCTCATGCTCCGCAAAATGGGCCCGTTGCAGGGCATCTTGGGGATGATGCCGGGGGCCGGGAAAATCAAAGACGCGCTCGCCGGAGTCGACGAACGCGATATAGACCGCACCGCAGCCATGATCCGGTCCATGACCCCGGACGAACGGCGCACTCCGAAGATCATCAACTCGTCACGGCGCAAACGCATCGCCGCAGGCTCCGGCACCACTGTGACGCAGGTCAACGCGCTCTTGGACCGCTTTGTTGAGGCAAAGAAAATGATGGGCTCGATGGCTGGACGCTTCGGCCTACCTGGAGCACACAAGACAACAAAATCCGCGAAGGGCAAAAAGGGCAAGAAGGGCAAGAGCGGACGCGGCCCGACGCCGCCCAAGATTCGCGGCGGAATGCCGGGGATGCCGGCCGGATTCCCAGGTATGCCCGGTGCAGGCGGCGGGATGCCGGCCGGTTTCCCAGGCCTGGACCAGTTGCCAGCAGACTTCGATCTGTCCAAGTTGCATCTGCCAAAGCAGTAGAAGATCACACCCATGGCGGCGACGGAGCTTCACGACGTGGGTTGGGACGCGGACCCGTCCGTGTCCTGGCAGTCTTTCGGCACGCTCGATCGGCACGCGACTGCTGATGTCTGCGTCGTCGGGTTGGGCGGCAGCGGGCTTGCGGCAATCGGTGACGCCATCTCTCGCGGGCTATCCGTGATCGGGATCGACGCCGGGCGCGTCGCGGCCGGCGCGGCTGGGCGTAACGGCGGATTTCTGCTCGGTGGGCCCGCACAAACGGTGCACGTCGCCGCCGCGCAGTGGGGCACGGAGGTGGTCGTCGATCTCTACCGGCACACGATCGCCGAAATTGACCATCTGGAAATGCTTCTCGGAGATGACGTGATCCGGCGCGTGGGTTCGCTGCGGATCGCGGGTTTGCCCGGTGTCGACCCGGACGAACAGCCGGGCTCCAACGCTGCCGCAGACGCCGGCTCCGACGCTGCCGCAGAACGGGCCGATTGCGATGCCCAGTTCGACTTCATGCGCGCCCACGACTTGCCGGTGCAGCGCTATTCCGGCCCGCTGGGCACCGGCCTGTTCTTTCCCCGCGACGCGGCAATGAACCCGGTGCGGCGCGCTATGGGTCTGGCCGGGCTGTATGGCGGGACGGCGCGCCTGTACCAGGACACTCCCGCGACAGCGATCACGAGTCGAACGGTGCAGACGCCGGGTGGCGTGATTTCTGCGGGCAGCGTCATAGTCGCCATCGACGGTCGGCTGGAAACGGTGCTGCCGCAGCTGGCGGGCCGGGTGCGGACAGCGCGGCTACAAATGGCGGCAACTGCCCCCGCTTCGATTGGCGCGGTGCCATGCCCGATCTATGCCAATTGGGGATACGACTATTTGCAGCAGGACGGAGCTGGTCGGATCTTCGCCGGTGGTGGTCGCGATCGCTACGTCGCTGCAGAATGGACTGACAAGTCCGAGCCGAGTAAACCCGTACAGGACTGGATCGATGGGCTGATCCGTCGCGTCGTCGGGCCCGCCTCGCCGCGCGTCACCCACCGATGGGCCGCCTCCGTGGGCTTCACACCTGACCTCCGTCCGGTAGTTGCCGAGGTCGACGATCATGTCGTGGCCTGCGGCGGCTATTGCGGCACCGGAAACCTGATGGGGCCGATCGCAGCCCGGGCCGCTGTCGCGTTGGCGCTCGATGGGGCCTCGCCGCCGCAATATTTTTCGTCGTAGCGCGTGGGCGGTGCGGCCGACCGTGCGACATCTGGCATAATCAACCGCGTACGGCTGCGCACGGACCCTCTAACCGGGCGTGGCCGCAATTGGTGTGTCAACGTTCGCTACCCCACGCGAGTGTTGGCGCCCGCCACACGACGGGACCGGACGGCAGTCCGACCCCATCACCCATCACGAGGAGTACACCGCACACCGTGGCTGTCAAAATCAAGCTTGCACGTTACGGAAAAATCCGTCAGCCGTTCTATCGCGTGGTCATCGCCGACTCGCGGACGCGCCGTAATGGCCGCGCCATCGAGCTCGTTGGTAAGTACCAGCCGAAGCTCGAGCCGAGTCTCATCGAGATCGATTCCGAGCGTGTGCAGTACTGGCTAGGCGTCGGCGCGCAGCCGACCGAGTCCGTCGAAG
>JBDTAR010000097.1:0-10887 GCA_039924545.1 Nakamurella sp.
GCAGTGCCGATGGAAACCACCGAAGTAAAGGAATGCTGATGGCCACCGATTACGACGCCCCGCGCCGCAACGAATCGGACGACGTGAGCGAGGATTCGCTCGATGAACTCAAGTCTCGTCGCAAAGATGTTCAGTCGTCCGCTGTAGATGTAGACGAGGGCGATACCGCCGAAAGTTTTGAACTCCCCGGAGCGGATTTGTCCGGAGAGGAGCTCACCGTCAGCGTCGTGCCGAAACAGGCCGACGAATTTACCTGCGCCGTGTGCTTCCTGGTCCAGCATCGCAGTCGGTTGGACTCGGAAAAGAACGGCCGGGCCGTGTGCGTTGACTGTGCCTGACGAAAACCCTCAGTCGGCTGCCGGTCACTCGACCGGCAGCCGTATTGCTGGGCAGGTTGGTGACTTCCATCGCCGGTACGAATTACCTGTTGCGCAGGAGCCGAGCGCCGCAATTTCTGCGATGCAGGCTCAATTGCGGCAGGCATTGATCGACGAGGAGACCTCCGAGTTGCGCGCTGCGGTTGCCGATTCCGACATAGTGGGTATCGCCGATGCGCTGGCGGATATCGTGTATGTCGCATATGGGACAGCGTGCGTGTACGGAATCGATCTCGACGCCGTCCTCGACGAGGTCCATGCGTCAAATATGACAAAGCTCGGTGCCGACGGACGCCCAGTTCGGCGTGCCGACGGGAAGGTCCTGAAAGGACCCGATTACCGGCCGCCTGACATCGCGACAGTTCTCGGCGTATAGAACGTGGCCAACAGAACGCGGCTTGTGGACGAGGCGTTCTTGAAATAAGCGGTATGGTGCGTCGTCGGGCTAGGCTCGCAGCAGACTGCGGTGGAGCCAGAGAATTCGCCGCTCGGAACCAAGGGTAGGTAGTCATCGTGGTAGGCGGTTCGGGGGGCGTCGGGCGCTGGCTTCGGAAGCTGACCAGCGACGAGGGCGAGTTGGAAGCGGACTCGCTCTCCTTGGAGGTTGCAGCGAGCGGGGCGAAGCCGGCAGGCGACTGTTGCGCTGGTGAAAAAGTTGAAATTTTCGGTAAGGTCCGCACGATTGAATTGCAACCGTGCGATAGCCTCGCCGCTCTTGTGGTGGAAATCTATGACGGCACCGACGCGGTCGACCTGATCTGGCTTGGTCGACGTTCCATCGCCGGTATTGAGGCTGGCCGAACGATCCGGGCGACCGGGCGGATGGCCATGCGCGGTGGCCACAAGACTATGTACAACCCCACCTACCAATTGATGCCGACCTCTGTATGACGGAATCGGATCACCGTGCCCCCGCACCTGACGACGATAAAGAAGCCGACGCTGACAGCGACACCGTAACGGCCGCAACGGCAAAGGGCTCACTGCTGGCCCAAATGGGTGGTCCGATGGGCATGCTCGATTCGGGCCTGCCCGTCGTCGTCTTCGTCATCGTGAACGTGATCGCTGGCCTGACCGCCGGGATCATTGCGGCGCTGTCTGCCGGAGTGGTGATTGCTGTCGTCCGGCTCGTGCGGCACAAGCCCGTATCGCAAGCAATTGGCGGGCTTTTCGCCGTCGGAGTTGCCGCCTATATCGCGCATCGGATGGGGTCGGCGCGGGGATACTTCCTGCTCGGTATCTGGACCTACTTGTTGTACGGCGGCGTTCTGGCGCTGTCCGTGGTGGTGCGCTGGCCGCTTATCGGCGTCTTGTGGGAAGGCCTGAACGGTCGCGGTACCGCCTGGCGCTCCAATCGATCCTTGCGCCATCGCTACGACGCCGCCAGCCTCCTGTGGGTGGGTGTTTTTGCGGTGCGCTACGTCGTTCAGCAGTGGCTCTACGGTGCCGACAAGGTCGGCTGGCTCGCGGCGGCGCGCCTGATCATGGGATACCCGCTCTTCATCCTCGCGATCCTTGCGACCGTCGCAATCGTCGGAACGTCTACCGGCGTGCGGCTGCGAGACCTACTGCGTAAACGTTCCTAAGTAAACGTTGCTGCGTAAATGTTGCTGACGAGGCGCTTCTGACGGTTAGCCCAGTGCTCGACGGATGTCGTCCTCGACCTCCGGTGAAGCTACGAATAGCAATTCGTCGCCCACTTCGAGTGACTCGTCTGGCTGCGGAACGATGACTCGACCTCCGCGCAAAATCGTGACGAGCGCGGCATCCACCGGAAGCTTGAGGTCGCGGACGGGCCGGCCGGTTATCGTCGAGTCGGCCCCCAGCGTCATTTCGACCAGGTTGGCCTGACCCTGACGCAACGTGAACAGGCGCACCAGATCACCGACCGTCACGGCCTCTTCGACGAGCGCGGCGAGAATTCGTGGCGTCGACACGGCGACGTCGACACCCCAGGATTCGTTGAACAACCACTCGTTGCGAGGGTCGTTGACCCGGCCAACCACTCGGTCGACCGCAAATTCCGTTTTGGCCAGCAGCGCCAGCACTAGATTTGCCTTGTCGTCGCCGGTGCAGGCAATGACTACGTCGCAGGTGTGTAACCCGGCGTCTTCCAGCGATGCGAGCTCGCAGGCATCGGCCTGTACCCATTCTGCCGCTTCGATGAGTTCGGGGGTGATAGCTGCGGCGCTGCGATCGATCAGCATCACCTGGTGGCCGTTGTCTATCAGCTCGGTCGCGATCGATCGACCTACTGACCCGGCGCCTGCAATTGCGATTCGCACTTACGCCTCCTCAGCCGGAGCGGTGCTCGCACGATCCGGCAGCTCCATCAAATGGGTCGACAGGACCGCTGCGTACACGACGTCACCATCTTGCACGACCGTGGTGTCAGTCGGAAGCAGAGCTTCACCGAAACGAACGACGAACGCAATTCTCACCTGGCACTCCTGCTCCAGCTCCGCCAGCGGTCGGCCGATCCAGCCGCGGTGGTAAGGCACAGCTGCGATCGCCGCCTTGCCGGTGGGATCGCGCCATTCGCTGATCAGGCCTTCCGGAATGATCTCGCGAAGTAGCCGGTCCGCAGTCCACGGCACGGTCGCGACGGTTGGAATACCCAGTCGCTCGTATACCGCCGCTCGTTTCGGATCGTAGATGCGGGCGACGACAATTCCAACGCCGAACTGTTCGCGGGCCACCCTGGCCGCGATGATGTTGGAGTTATCACCTGAGGAGACGGCTGCAAACGCGTGCGCCTCCGCAATGCGCGCCTTGATCAGCGTGTCCCGGTCAAAGCCCAACCCCTGGATTTGTGCGCCCCGGAACTCAGGCCCGAGCCGTCGAAACGCTTCGACCTCGCGGTCAATGACGGCTACCGAATGACCGGTATCGCATAGTTGGCGGGCGAGCAGCGAACCTACTCGTCCGCAGCCCATGATCACGATGTGCATCGCGCCGGACCCTTCCTTTGCCTCGCGGCTGTGTCTAGCCGGTCACGTGGAGTCGTTCAGTGCCGCCGGCCTTTATTGCCGTAGTCACGAACAGCGTCATACCGGCACTGATTGTGGCACCCGGCCTTGTTGCACCGGACGCCGCGCGCTACCTACGAAACCTACCGGTCGAAGACCGCTGTGGGAAAACCCGACCGAATAGGTCGCCGACGACGTCCGGTATCCGAACATGCCGTGAGAGACGTAAGCTACGTCGTTGTGTCGCATCCGACTGGGCCGAAGCTGAGCAGAGCCGTTAAACGGCTTCTGGTGGGACAACCGTACAGAAACGATCGGCTGGCGCATACGCTGCTGCCCAAACGCATCGCGCTGCCGGTATTTGCGTCCGATGCGCTCTCGTCGGTCGCCTACGCGCCGGAAGAAATTTTCGCGACGTTGTCTATCGCGGGGCTGGCGGCATTCACCTACGCACCGTGGGTGGCCGGCGTAGTGGGACTCGTCATGGTCGTGGTGGTGCTGTCTTATCGCCAGAACGTGCACGCGTACCCGTCAGGCGGCGGCGACTACGAGGTGGCGAGCAAGAACCTCGGACCTAACTTTGGGCTGATAGTGTCGTCCGCGCTTTTGGTCGACTATATCCTGACGGTGGCCGTATCGACTGCGTCAGGCGTGGCGAATATCGGCTCTGCTGTAAGCGTCGTGGGCAATCACCCCGTCCTGTTTTCCGTCGCAATCATCGTGGTGGTGACAGCGCTCAACTTGCGGGGCATTCGTGAATCCGGCAAAGCGTTTGCTATCCCCGTGTACGCGTTCATCGTCGCGATTGTCCTCATGATTATTACGGGATTGATCAAGTATGGGGCGGGTGTGCCGCAGCGCGCGCCGAGCGCGGACTTCACTCTGGAGACCACCGGCACGCTCGGCAGCTTGGCGATGATGTTCCTCGTATTGCGGGCTTTTTCGTCCGGCTCGGCGGCGCTCACCGGCGTCGAAGCGATCTCTAACGGCGTGCCCGCGTTCAAAAAGCCAAAGTCGAAGAACGCCGCGTCGACGCTGGCCCTGATGGGCCTGCTGTCCGTCAGTATGTTGATCGGGCTCGTTGTCCTCGCGATGATCACCAAGGTGCATCTGGCCGGGCCAGGTGTAAAGCTGGGCGGAGCGCCCGCCGACTACTACCAAAACACGCTGGTCGTGCAAATTGCGCGCGCTGTGTTCTCGGGCTTCCCGATCGGCTACTACGTCGTTTCGTTCGTCACTGGGATTATCCTGATGCTGGCGTGCAATACCGCGTTTAACGGATTTCCCGTCCTGGGATCGATTCTTGCTCAGGATCAGTACCTGCCGCGGCAGTTGCACACCCGCGGTGATCGATTGGCTTATTCCAATGGGATCGTCTTCCTCGCCGGGATCGCGGTGGTACTCGTCGCCGCGTTTGACGCGAACGTCTCGAGCCTGATCCAGCTGTACATCGTCGGTGTGTTCGTCTCGTTCACCGCTTCTCAGGCGGGCATGTTGCGGCATTGGGCGCGGCTGCTGCGAAGCGAGAAAGACGTGGCCGCGCGTCGGCGGATGCGACGGTCGCAGGCTATCAACCTGGTCGGATTCTGCTGTACTGCAACAGTTCTGGTCATCGTGCTGATCACGAAATTCCTTGCTGGCGCGTGGATCGCCATTCTGGCGATGATCATCATCTTCTTCACCATGAAGGGCATTCACAAGCACTATGCGCGGGTAGCCAAGGAATTGGCCGGCTCCGAGCAGGACCTCGTGCTGCCTAGCCGGATTCACGGCATCGTACTGGTGTCCAAGTTGCATCTGCCGGCGCTGCGCGCGCTCGCCTACGCGCGCGCCACCAGGCCGGATGTACTTGAGGCTGTGACGGTGAACGTCGATCCCGCGGAAACGACAGCGTTGGCGCGCGAATGGGAGGACCGCGAAATTCCGGTGCCGTTGAAGATCATTGATTCGCCGTTCCGCGAAATTACCCGCCCGGTGATGGATTATGTACGGCGGGTGCGCAGTGCCTCGCCCCGCGATGTCGTCACCGTTTTCATCCCGGAATACGTCGTCGGCCACTGGTGGGAACAAATCCTGCACAACCAGTCGGCACTGCGGCTCAAGGGCAGGCTGCTTTTTACTCCCGGGGTGATGGTGACGAGCGTGCCCTGGCAGCTATCCAGCACTACGCACCACGACAATTACGATGGCCCTCCCGTCGCCGGAGAGCGCGACGCGCGACCCGGCGCGCTCACGAACGCTAGCGAGCGAACAGGATGGTTCGGCCAACCCGTGGATCCCCGGAACTCGCGGCTCGGCGATGCACCCGGTGGTTCCGAGCGTTCTGGCGGCTCTCGTGGTTCTGATGACGGCGGCGGCTCGGAGCGCAAGCACGGCGACAGGAAGCGACGCGACTAATGGACGACCGACTAATGGACGACATGGAAGCGCCCCGCGAGGACGCAACAGGTGAAATGCTTGCTGTTGGCGATGTGGTGCAGCTCGAGATTGGTGCCGTGGCGCACGGCGGCTTGTGCGTGGCCCGTGCCGATAATCGAGTAGTCTTTGTCCGTTACGCTCTCCCGGGGGAACGTGCGTCGGTGCGTATTACCGAGGCGAAGCGCGGCTCGTTCTGTCGTGGTGAGGCCATCGAAATCCTGCGGGCCGACTCCCGCCGGGTTACTGCGCCGTGTGCGCATTTCGGCCCGGGTGGGTGCGGCGGCTGCGATTGGCAGCATGCCTCGGCCGATTTGCAGCGAGAACTCAAAGCCTCCGTCGTCGCCGAGCAGTTGCAGCGGATGGCGGGCATCGACATTTCGGTGGTCGTTGAACCACTACCCAGTGGTGACTCCGAGGGTTTCGGGTGGCGTACCCGCGTCCGGTGGGGCATTGATCGCAGTAGCGGAAGCGCCGAGTATGACGCTGTCCTCGGGCCACGCCGATACCGGTCCCACGATGTCGTCCCGATCTCGACCGCGAAGCCTTGCTTGATTGCGGCAGACGGTCTGAGCGAAGCCGCCGAGTCCAGGGTTCCGCCACTTCGCAGCGACGAGGTTGTGCTGGTGCGGCGGGCCGAACAACGTCCTGCGGCCGTATTCCTGTCTCGCAACCGGGTTGTTCGATCAGCGTCGGGAACTGATGCCGAATCCGGCGAGGTTCGCGAATTCGCGAACGGTCGCTCCTTCCGGGTGGCGACGGCTGGCTTCTGGCAGGCGCATGAACATGCGGCTGAGGTACTAGCTGGGGCAGTGGCGAAAGCATTGGATGGGGTGAAACTGCAGGGCGGATCGGCGTGGGACCTGTACGGCGGGGTGGGTCTATTCACCACTGTGCTGGCGGAGCACGTCGGCGAGCGCGGCGCCGTCATATCAGTCGAATCCGACCGTGCCGCCTCTCGGCTCGCCAATCGAAACCTGGCCGACCTACCGCAGGCGCGCGCGGTGGCCGCGCGGGTGGATCATTTCCTGACCAGCGCAGCCGAGGCTGTTGACGCTGTCGTGCTCGACCCGCCGCGGTCCGGCGCAGGCAAGGTGGTGACTCGGGCGATTGCCGCGCGGCACCCGCAGATTGTGATCTATGTGGCCTGTGACCCGTCGGCCCTGGCGCGCGACGCTGCGACGTTCGGCGAGGCCGGGTATGAGCTCACGGCGCTGCGGGCGTTCGACGCGTTTCCGCAGACTCAGCATGTTGAGTGTGTGGCGGTGTTCCGGTCGGTGTCGTAGCTGTCTTACTGTAGGTTTTGCTGTCTATTTTTGGGGGGCTTTCGCGGGGCGTATGGCGCTATCCGTCGGCTCGCGCGGCCTGCGAATCGGCCTGCCATGCGACTAGCTCGTCGGGGCGGTTCGTGATGATCCCGTCGACGCCCAGATTGGTGAGCGTGGCCCAGTCGTCGGGGGAGTCCGACGTCCAGGGAGTCGTCGCGATTCCTGCGGAATGCAGCTCGGCCACCAGACCCGGTCTGCGGAGCAACTCGGCGAAGTGTGGGTTGTAGACAGTTGCGCCAAGCCGTCGGCATTCGGCGACCGGGTCGTTGTGGATCGTCTCGACTAGGAGACCGATCGGGTCCTGCGGGACCAGGACGCGCAGCCGCTCCAATACTGGTACCTCGAACGATTGCAGAAATACTCGCTCGTCGCACCCAGCGCCGTGTATCTGCTGGAGCATGATGGTTAGCTGCTCGGAGGTGTGATCGCCTTTGATCTCTAGGAGAATGCGGCGGTCGCCGGTGACGAGCGCGAGCAAGTCGGTGAGCAGTGGAATCCGTGTTCCAGCGAACTCATTGTCACTTTCATGCTCGCTGGTGAACCAACTGCCGGCGTCCAGGTTGAGAGCAGCGTCGGCGCTGAGCGAACGAATGTCCCCGGTTCCGTTGGTGGTGCGATCTACTTCGTCGTCGTGAATGAGAACCAACACGTTATCCGCGGTGGGCTGAACGTCGGTTTCGATCCAGAGCGCGCCAGCGGAAAACGCCGCAATGAATGCAGGCATCGTATTTTCCGGCGCGAGCTTTGACGCGCCGCGATGGCCGATAACGATGGGCGTCTGTGAGTGTCGGAGCAGTGATTCGGTGAGCGGCATAGTGCTTGAGGCTACGCGCGCGGCAGATCGACTGCCATGGTGCGGGGAAGTCGCCCGCCTTCCTGTGCAGCGCCGGAACCAATCGCGCCGTGCCGCGCCTTGCGTGTGGGTTAGCAATAGTAATTGGCGGTGTTCTGAGGGAGTTACCTGGCGGGGCCGCGTGTCATAAGAGGGTCGGTTTTCGACGGTTCCGTTCTGCCACTGAAGACACCAATCGCACGTACCGCATACATTTCGCTATATCGATACTCCTCGTGGGACGCGTGGGTGCACGCGATACGCGCCTGGGGTGGGTTGGGGCCGGTGCCGTGATACTCCTACGAGGGTTGAGACAGAAAAATCGATCGGCGCGGGTACGGAGCACCTCGGCGGGCGCATGATTGGCGCATATCTACAGACGCGCCGATCATCAGCACCGACCACCCCGACGCCCAGCGCTTCGGCGCAACGATCGACGGCAAGGAACAGTTCTTCGACGCCAGTTCAGTCATTCACTTCAGCGGTGGACTGCAGACGGAGCGCTGGTTCCATATCCACGACCTCGACGCCTTCGACGAGTTCTTCGCTCACTTCTAGCAGCAAAACCGGTTTCCGGACCACCCATAGCGGGCCTTCCCCAATAGCGGCTATCTCCTCCACTTTCCCAGGTAAATTCCCGCGCAGACAGCTAGTTGCATTACTTTTCCTCGCAATGATCGCATCGCGCAAGGACGCAGTGCACGCGGATACTTGACCATTTCCAATCCCAAACGCGGGAGCCCCTACAGGGGCGGAAGCGCACCCCCATAGGGATCACCATCCCGTGACGGTGCCGCGATGGTCTTGGCCGTCAGCGCGGGCCGAGGGTTAAAACGTCACCGGTTCACGCTCGACATTTGGTGATGGTCGGCGTTCTGTCGCGAGTTTGGAGAGTAGTTGCCTACCGCCCCTGCTAAATTTTGGCGTGATACCCGAGCCCGATTGCGACAACGACCGGCTGCTCATCGCGGATCGCGACTATCGGCAATCCGTAAGCGCGCCTGGAAATAGGGGTCACAAATGAGTAGCCGGTGCACAGATCGCGTGTATTGCAAGCCGTCTGTGATCGCAGTGCTTGGGCGAGTGTTGCTCTACGTCTATGCAGCGACTACGCCCCCGCCGACCGACGTACCTGTGCGATCCAAGGTGTGGCGGGCACGGTGGGAAGGGGACGAGGCGCTCGGTGGAATCGAGGACAACAGTGGCGCCACCCCCCGCCTGCTCTATGGGCGACTTTCCGCGGAACGATGTGAACTGCGGAAAGCCAGCTCCATTGACAAGAGCATCATGGGAACGATTCTGCATGGCGCTCACGCTCGCGTGGTGCGGTGTTCTCGTCACGGGTTTCGGAAGGCAGAAGTACAAATTGAGATGGACGACAGTTCCGTGCGGCTGTTCCGCATCGGAAACCTCGATCTCGAAGTCATGGCAAAGTGCCTCGAGTTCGTGCCCGCTTCTGGGCCCTCGGGTAGGGCTCCGGAATAGTCGCCGGTTTGGCGCTGTGATCTGCAGTTGTCTTGAGGTGCGTCCCCTGCCTGTCAGGCCCAACACTATCTCTGTCCCGCACCCGGCTACGCCCAGGAAGGCATGATCGACAACCTCATTGTCACCGACTGACACCGCCCCACAGCACAAAATCCGACAGGATCCTGACCGAGACACGCCCGAACGCGCCGACACCACCCAAACGAAGAACGCGAACCGGTAGACCGATCCCATTGCGGTCCTGCGAGTGTCTTACATATCGTGTTACGTTGACGTCATGGCCGACACGATTACTTTCCGCCCCGATGAAGATGCAGCGCGGGCCCTGGCGACACTGACTCGCGATGGCACGTCGGTCTCGACAGCGGTTCGAGCGGCCTTGATCGACGCAGCGCGTCAGCGGGCACGCAAGTCGCTTCGCGCCGAAGCGGAAGCGCTCGTTGCTGACGAGCAGGATCGAGCCGAAGCGGCTCAGGTACTTCGGGATATGGAGAGTCTGCGTGCGTGGTGAGGTATACCGGCTGCGCGCCCCACGCGACGCTCGGGGACGCGAGCAGCTGGGCCGCCGGTATGCGGTAGTTGTTCAGTCCGACCTATTCCCACTATCTACATGGCTCGTGGCGCCAACGTCGACTTCCGCACGCGCTGCGAGTTTCAGGCCTGAGGTCGAGATCGGCGGACACCCCACTCGGGTGCTCGCTGAGCAAACCGCAGCAGTTGACCCAACACGACTTGGTGGCAGCGTCGGTCACCTCGCGTTCGATGAACTACGGAGGGTGGAAGCGGCGCTTCGGCTGGTTCTCGAGCTCTGATCAACGGGGAAGTTAGCCTGGACAGTGGCCCTCGCCCATGATTAACGCCGACTAAGTGCCTCCATATTTTCCCACCAGGGTATGTCCAACAAGCCGCCGGCGGGCAGCTGTGGGGTCCTCAGACCTTTTGCCGTTTGTCGATCGCGTTACGGTGAGCCGGGTTAGCTCCTTGAGGGCGGCGTGGCATGTTGCGGCAAGCTTTGCCGTGCGTCGTGGTGAATCCGAGGTCGACACTGCGATCGCTCCGCAACGGTAACGGCACTGTTTCCGCACCGACCGATCACTATCTGTTTCGGCGTATAGCTGTGCCGGGGGTTTTGGCAGATACTCGCGGCATGGTTCGGAGTGTTTCACTACGTCGGGGCGCTTATCGTCACGTCGTTTTGTCGATTATGGCGCCGGTGCTCGCTGCGGCGCAATGGCGGAGAGGCTCACCATTTCCATCGTCGCCTGGCGGCCCAATAATTCGGATCTCGCACCGGCTCAGCCGGTAGCGCTCATCGCATCCCTCGGGTTCGACCCGGCCATCGCCATTAGAGGTCGAACACCGCGCCCATTGCCCGCTCGCCTGGTCGCTGTAACCCGTACGAGGCCCAGTGAAGACTCCAATACGTATCGGTCGGGGAACGCGCGCCTCGCCTACACAGCTTCGAGTGTGGCTGGCTGTGC
>JBDTAR010000098.1:0-49454 GCA_039924545.1 Nakamurella sp.
TCGCAGAACGCGGCCGGATACCTGGTTTACCGGGGATCCGGCTTCGTTTTTGGCCAGGTAGCTCAGTCGGTACGAGCGTTCGCCTGAAAAGTGAAAGGTCGCCGGTTCGATCCCGGCCCTGGCCACCGAGATTCATCCCTGTAGTCGTCCCGAGAAGTATTCCCGCCGCGCTCCGAGCGCGGCTTTTGTGTCTCTGCTGCCGGTCGGCGTGCGAACAGGCCGCCTAGGCCTGGCTGGATAGGCATACCGCTATCAGTGTTGCTATGACGTGGTCGGTGTGATGCCTTGGAAAAGTAGTCCCAGGGTGAAGTCGAAACGTTCGTGCCCTTCTCCTGCGGTGAGCTCGCGCGCATGGCTCGTCATATTAGGGAATCGCCTTGCGGGCAGCATCTGTAATCGTTCGATTGCTTCGTCCCGGTCTAACGTTCGCCCATCGACGTCTTCGCCGGGCTTTTGTCTCAGCGATACTTCGAGGCTGTAGGCGCTGACGTAGAGATATGCGGCGTCGATCGCCCACGCGGCCGGCTGCGCTGGTACGCCTCCGGCTAGCAGAATCGCGAACACGCCTTCGTTGATCCGAAATGTATCCAGATTATTTGGGCTGGCTGCTAACGCGGCGTGCGAGATTCCGTGGTATCGAAGGAATTGGTCACGTAGCTGCCCATAGACGTCGATGACCTGCGTCTGCCAATGGTCCGGATCAGGTGTCGGCAGCGCTACCCGTGCGCACAACTCTCCGATCAGCAGGTCGTCCAGGTCCGCCTTGTTCCGCACGTGCGCATACAGCGACGCCGGGCCAGTCTGCAGCGTGGTGGCGATTCGGCGCATCGTGAGGGCCTCGAACCCATCGACTTCAACAAGTCGGAGTGCGACCTCCACAATTCGTTCGACGGTGATAGGGGCTTTTCGAGGCCGAGGCGCACTCGGGCTCTCATCCAGTGCGGCGATTCGCGTAGCCCACTGATCCCGCGAAACGGTGCCGTGCGAGGAGTTTCTGGCGGCCATGAATTCATCGTATCACTTGACACGAACAGCGTTTGTATATAAAACAGTATTCGTAATACGAACAGTGTTCGTTATGACTTCATACGGCTGGTATCAGCGAGCCACACACCACTACCGAAGGAGGGCGCATGAGCGCCCAAAGCCACCAGCAAGACGATGCAGAGATCGTCTCCCCCCAATCGCTACGAGAGGCATGGGTGGCACTGGCCGGCCTGTCTGCGGTGTTCCTGAGTGAAATGTTGGACAACTCGATCTTGAATGTCGCGCTGCCCACGATCGGGCATGATCTGCACGCATCGACGGCCGCTCTGCAGTGGGTGACGGGCGCATATGCAGTCATGTTCGGCAGTTTGATGCTCGCTTTCGGGGCAATAGCCGACCGGTGTGGCCGGCGGCGAATCATGCTCATCGGGTTGGCCCTGCTGGGCGTGGCAAGCCTGGCGACCGTATTCGTCACCACGGCGGACCAGCTCATCGCTCTCCGGGCGGTGATGGGAGTCGCGGCCGCGATGACGGCACCGGGATCAATGGCCTTGGCATTCCGGCTGTTTCGCGACGAGAGTCTCCGTGTTCGCGCACTCACCCTCATCTCAACTGCGGGATTAATCGGGCTCGCGATCGGGCCCACTGCCGCCCGCCTCATCCTCGCGGTCGCACCATGGCAGTTCCTGCTGCTGCTCAACGTGCCCGTAGCGGCGCTCGCGATCATCGGCATACGAACCGGCATTGAAGCCGACCACGCTGCTGACCTCCATCGTGACCCAATAGACGTCCCGGGGGCGCTCCTCGCGACAGCCACGATTGTGATCACGCTCCTTGCACCCACACAGTTCGTGAGTCAAGGGGCCAGTTCCTGGGCTCCGTGGCTGACAGCGGTGGCAGCGGTCGCCGGTGTGATTGCCTTCGTCTGGCGGGAGCGCACGGCGCGTTTCCCGCTTCTCGACTTGAGCCTTCTTGCTCGCCCGCTGGTGTCGAGCGGCCTGGCATTCAAGGCCGCTGCCGGGCTCGCAACAGCCGGAATGGGTTACTTGGTGACGCTGCAACTACAGCTGCAATGGGGATGGCCACCTGCGCTCGCCGCAGTCGGAATGCTGCCACAGGTTGTCGTACTCATCGCGGGCAGTGCGTTCGTCAATCCCTTCGTGCAGCGCGTCGGCGTCGCAGCCGCGGCGTGGATCAGCGCGCTAGCAGTCGTGGCCGGCCTGGCGGTATATGGCCTGCTAAATAGTCTTGGATACATCTGGGTCGCGATCGCACTCGCACTCGTCGCGGCTGGGCTGCGCGTCATAGGGGTTGTCGCCGCAACCAATGTTCTCAGCGGGTTGCCGTCCGATCGAACGACGATCGGTGCTGCGCTCGTGGACACCGCAACTCAAGTTGCCAACGGCGTCGGACTTGCCGTCGCCGGAACCATCCTCGCGGCACTCTTTACCGGAAGCATTGCCACATCGAACTGGAGCGCACATCAAACTGCCCAATTCCAAACGGGAATGACGGCTGCGGGCATTGCTCTCACGATCCTGGCCGCGGCGCTCGTCGGTTGGGGAATCCTGCGCACCCCGCGCGGTGAAGGCGCACGCCAGTAGATGCCGCCGCCACCGCGACCCCGCGATCGGGGCTGAGTTGGGACCGGGAGGTAAGCCCGGTAAGGGACCTATCCCGGCAGGCCGGGGTGGGCGTCGAGTATTTTTCCCAGGAGTGTTTGCAGCTGCGCGGCTTCCGTTGCCGACAAAGGCGCTGCGAGTTCAACTTGGACCGTGTCGGTGGCGGTCTGCAGTTGGTCGAGGTATCGCTGGCCGAGCGGGGTGATGGCGACGGTGTTGCGGCGTCGGTCGGTGGTGTCGGTTGCGCGAAGGATGTGGCTGCCGTCGTCGAGCCTGGACGCGATCCCGTTGATGGTGTTGCGGTCCAGTCCGAGATGTCGGCCGAGGTCGGCCTGACTGAGAGGGCCGTACTCTTCTACGGTGGCGAGGACTGCGAAGTCGGCACGTCCGGTCGCGGGCAATCTCGTCCCGGTGAGCCGGGAGCCGAGGACGTTCACTCGATTCGCCTGCCAGCTGAGCAGCGCTCGCAGCCGGGCTGGTGGCGCTGTCAGTTCATTTTCCGTCACACTCCGATCATAACCGTTGTTCACGCCAACGAATAGGTGTTATCGTTGGCACTCGCAACGTTGGTTATCACAACGAATAAAATCGCGATTGGGAGACCTGATGAATGACACAACATGGATAGCCCCGGATCTGACGGGTCACCGGGTCATGGTGCCGGGTGGGACCGGCGCCGTCGGGGAGGGCGTTGTACGGGCGTTCCTTCAGTCGGGCGCAGAGGTGATCGTCCCGACCCGGTCCGAAGAGCGCTCAGCAGAGTTCCGAGCAATGCTAGGCGAAGCGGCGGACGAGCACCTGCACTTGGTGGTGCATGACTACACCAGCTTCGCCGGCGCGCAGGATCTTGTCGAACAGATCGTGCAGTTCCGTGGTGGGCTGGACTCCGTGGTCGCATCGATCGGCGGCTGGTGGCAGGGCCGCACTCTCGCCGAGATCACGGAGCAGGACTGGGAATCTGCGTTCACCGGTCTTGCGACCACGCACATGGCGGTGATGCGTGCAGCGCTGCCGTATCTGACCGATGCTGGCGCATATACGGTGGTCGTCGGCGACTCCTCGGCGTGGCCCGTCCCGGGCAGCGGCCTGGTGAGTATGGAGCAGGCCGCGCTGCTGATGATGCAGCGTGTCGCCGCCGCCGAGGCTGATTCTTCGCGTCGGGTGTTCTCCTTGGTGCTCGGACCTGTCACCACCCGTCACGCCGAAGGTTCCGTCGACGCCAAAGCCGTCGGAACGGTCGCGGCCGCGATCTCGGCCAGCGCCGCGCCGAGCGCCTCCATCGGGCTGCACGACCTGGGCGAGGTTCAGACAGCTCTCTCGCTGCTCGCTGCGGGGGAGGCCCGATGATCCTCACTACTACCGCCGGAAAAGTCGGCGCACGCGCTCTCTTGGGTCGATGGTGACTGCCGTAATCCTGAGATGAGTAGGCCGACCATGCGGTGGGCGTCGTAGCCGGTGTCGCCTCCGGCCTCGACGCCGATGCAGAGGTTGCCTGCTGCGTGCATGAGGGTGAGAGCGTCGATTTCGCGCCGGATCTCGCCGGCATCGACCGCCGCGTCGAGTAGCGAGGCGCACGCCGGGATGAGTCGGTCGAGGAAGTAGGCGTGCAAAGCCTCAAATCCGGAGTCGTCGGACCGCAGCGCGCCGGCCAGCCCATGTTTAGTGACGAGGAAATCCACGAACCGGTCCATCCACTGTGCCAGTGCGGCGATGGGCATCCCAAGGTTGTCGAGGAGGCCGGGAGCGGCGTCAGCGAGCGCCTCGACTTGGTGGCGGTAGACGGCGACGACGAGGTCGGCCCGGGTCGGGAAATGGCGGTAGATCGTGCCCATGCCTACTCCGGCCTGCGCGGCGATATCGCGGACCGGGGCGTCGACCCCGCGATTGACGAAGACTGCCGCAGCGGCGTCGAGCAGCACCTGTCTATTGCGACGGGCGTCCGCCCGCTTGTGCGGCGCCGGCGGCGTTTCTGCTCCGTCTACCTCCGGCACATCGAATTCCTTTCCTCAAAGTTGCGTAAGCGGAACATTGCTCCGTATAGTGAGTGGAGCAATGTTCCGCTTCCATCATGACATAAGGAGATACCATGCAGTACCGCACGCTTGGCCGGACCGGTGTCCAGGTCAGCACGCTGTCCCTCGGTGCGATGAACTTCGGCGCAATCGGCCAAACGACGCAGGAGAACGCCACCGCGCTTGTCGATGCCGCGCTCGACGCCGGCGTGAACCTCATCGACACCGCAGATTTCTACAGCCAGGGCGAATCGGAAGAGATGGTCGGTCGGGCCATCGCAGGCCGGCGCGACGACGTCGTCCTTGCGACCAAGGCCTCGTTGCCCATGGGTGAGGAGCGCAACCACCGCGGTGCGTCCCGACGCTGGCTGGTCAGTGAGCTAGACAGCAGCCTGCTCCGACTCGGCGTCGACCACATCGACCTCTACCAGGTCCACCGCTGGGACCCGACCACCAGCGACGAAGAGACGCTGTCCGCGCTGACGGATCTGCAACGGGCCGGCAAGGTCCGCTACTTCGGGTCCTCGACCTTCCCGGCGTACCGGATCGTCGAAGGTCAGTGGGCCGCGCGGCAACATGACCTGAGCAGGTACGTCACCGAACAGTTAAACTACTCGATCCTCAACCGCGGTGCAGAAACCGACGTGCTCCCAGTGACCGAGCAGTACGGCCTAGGCGTTTTGGTGTGGAGCCCGCTGTCTTCAGGGTGGCTCTCGGGTGCGGTACGCGCCCGCAGGGAGATCGCCACCCACCGGTCCAACATGATGCCACAGCGTTTCGACCTCGACGTTCCGGCGATTCGCGCGAAACTCGACATCGTCGAACAGGTCGCGAAGGTCGCAGCCGAGGCTGGGTTGACGATGATTCAGCTCGCGCTGGGGTTTGTGACCGCGCACTCGGGCGTGACGAGCGCGATCATCGGCCCGCGCACGATGGAGCACCTCGAGTCCCAGCTCACGGCCGCCGACACCGTACTGTCTGCGGACGTCCTAGACGCGCTCGACAAGGTCGTTGCCCCTGGCGTCGATCTCGCACCTGAGGACAAGATCGACACCCGACCTGCCATCACCGACGCCTCACTGCGGCGACGCTGATGCCCACTACCGCGGGCTCGAGCTTCGGGATCATGACCCCGCCGATGAACGTCGGCTACGGCGACATCGCCCGCGTTTGGCGCGAGGCCGACGACATCCCCTCGATTCAGCACGCCTGGCTGTTCGATCATTTGATGCCCATTGGCGGCGACCTGGACGGCCCGATCTTCGAAGGCTGGACGCTGCTGGCCGCGCTCGCCGCGCAGACCCGACGGCTCCGGCTCGGCCTGATGGTCACGAGCAACCGGTTCCGACCGCCTGCGGTTCTGGCCAAGATTGCTACCACCGTCGACGTCGTGTCCGGCGGGCGCCTGCAGTTCGGCATCGGCGCGGGATCGCGGCCCGGCGTCCCGATCGCGCGTCGCGAGTACGTGGCACACGGGCTGCCGTACCACGATTCAGCCCACGCGGTCGGCAGTCTCGCCGAGGCATGCACGATCATCCGGCGGTTGTGGACCGAGGGCGCGCCGTTCGACTTCGACGGCACCTACCACCACCTCCAAGGCGCGTTCGGCAACCCCAAACCCATTCAACGGCCTGGCCCGCCGATCGTCATCGGCGGCCGGTCGGACGCGACGCTGCGGGTGGCTGCCAAGCACGCCGACGTCTGGAACATCCCAGGTGGCGACATCGAAGACGCGACTGAACGCGCTGCGGCGCTCAACCGGTTCTGCACCGACATCGGCCGTGATCCCGCGGCGATCACCCACTCGATGTTCTTGCCGGTCTCCTACGACCGCCCTCATACGACCGGCGCCGCGATCACCGAAGCGCTCGAAGCCGGCTTTGGACACATCGTCCTGGGCCTGTCGCCGCCGTATGCCAACGGCGTTGCGCAATGGGTGGCGGAGGAGATCATCGGCGCACACGCCGCGACAGGCTGAACGGACATGGCATCTGCGCCCGTACCCTCACCGCCGACATAGCCTGAAACCCCTGTTCGCCGAGCGGACGCGAGGCTGATTACCCCGTCGTCGCGCACAACTTGTCGAGAATCAAGCCATTCTCTGCTTTACCAGATCGCTTGTAGCGCACCGAGATCGTCTTCGTTGCAGTATGCTGCTGGCGCAAAGTCAGCCTGATCATCAGGACGTACCGGACTAAACACCACCCGCGAGGTAGGCGCTCCGCACGCGCGCATTGCCAGATGAGGCAACGACCAGCCTTGCGCCCGGATTTCTGATGAGTCAACGCGGTGGCGGAATTCGCGTCGTTCATGTTCGCGGCACGGGGCATGATGGACACGCTGCGTTATTGGTCAAACGGATTCAACAAGGAACCAGCTCGGGCCTCGATTTCCGGGGATGAGGGTTCTTCCTCGGGGGCAGGTTGCGTATTAGATTCAATAGGTATGGGCGGTGTTAAGAGATGCCGATTGCAGCTGTAACTCTTGCGGAACGCCTTCGTGCAGCCGGACGCGTGCCTGGACCACGCGGGGCTATGGCCTGGGATTTCGGGCTTACTGTCGCGCTCGCCGCTGTGTCCCTCGTGCCTCAACTCGGTGGTAACGGCATACAGTTGGGTCAGCTCCCGGAACGCTCGGTCGACGCGTGGGCCATCATCCTGATTCTTGGACAATGCCTTCCACTCGCCCTGCGCCGTAGATGGCCCGTTGTTTGCTTGACGCTCGTGGCCTGCTCGTTTGCGGCCTATCAGTCCATGGGCTTTAAACCTAATATTGCCGGTGTGGGTCTTTTCGTTGCGCTGTATAGTGCCGGGGCTTACGCGCAACGTTTCCGGCGTGTGTCCGCATCTGCGGCCACCGCCGCTTATGTAGTGCTGGCGGTCACTCTGCATGGCTTAGATTCACCGGAAAGCCCGCTGGATTTTGTAGCGTTCTATGTCGTGCTGTTGGCGTGCTGGGCGGCGGGTGCGAAGATGCGCGCTTGGCGAGCCGGTGAGGCAGAGCGGCGCCGTGAGGCGGCGCGCCTGGCCATTGCGCAGGACCGTGCGCGCATTGCCCGAGAGCTGCACGACGTGGTGACGCACCACGTCACGGCCATTGTCGTTCAGTCTGACGCCGCGCAGTACCTGGTCGACTCAGCGCCGGAGCGGGTCAAGGAAAGCCTGAGGGCGATCAGCGGAACTGGGCGGGGCGCGCTTGAGGAGTTGCGGTACTTGCTCGGTGTGCTGGATGGTCCTGCGGCCAGGGTCGATGACCTGGATACCGATGGCGCGTTCGAAGCGAAAAGGAGCCCAACGGTCCGACGGCTCCGCGAATTAGTGGAGCGAACCAGGCTGGTGGGACAACCAGTTGCACTATTCGAGGACGGCGACCGGAACGCAATATCTGACGGGTCGGCGCTCGTGACGTACCGCGTGGTGCAGGAGGCGCTCACCAACGCCGTGAAGCATGCATCATCCCGTCCTACCGAGGTACGGGTCGAGTACGGCGGGGAGATATGCGTCGATGTGACGACGGAAGGTTCGAGCGTCGGTACCGGGGCGTTCAAAGCGGGGCGAGGACTGACCGGCCTAAGTGAGCGCGTACGCGCCAGCGGCGGTGAGTTGACTGCCGGGAACATACCGGGCGGCGGTTTCCGAGTGCACGCTCGGATCCCTTCAGGGGCCAGCGTGTGACCGGGTCCGAGCTCATTCGCGTCTTGGTGTGCGATGACCAGGCGCTAGTGCGCACGGGATATGTGACAATCTTTTCCGCGCAGCCCGGCCTGGAAGTGGTCGGTGAGGCTAGCGATGGTCTGCGGGCCGTGGAGAGCGCCGAGCGGCTTCGCCCGGACGTCGTCGTGATGGACATCCAGATGCCGGTGCTTAACGGCATCGAGGCAACCCGACGGCTCGCCGGTCCGAACGCAGCTAATCCAGTGAAGGTGCTTGTTGTCACGACGTTCAACATCGACGAGTACGTGTACGAGGCGTTGCGAGCCGGTGCCAGCGGGTTCCTGCTCAAAGACTCCCGTCCCGAGGTGCTGGTCGACGGGGTGCGCACGGTCGCAGCGGGAGAGGCGTTGCTGGACCCGGCGGTGACGCGTCACCTGGTCGGCCGTTTCGCAGTCCGTGTCCGGAAGGACGATCCTACGCAACCAGGTGCGGATCACCCGCTCGCAGTGCTCACGGATCGCGAGCGCCAGGTGCTGAGGCTCATCGCTGTCGGACTTTCGAACTCCGAGATCGCTGGCACCCTCGTCATCAGCCCGGAGACGGTGAAGACTTACGTCTCGCGCATCCTCGCGAAGCTCCAATTGCGTGACCGGGTGCAGGCTGTGGTCCTCGCATATCGCGTGGGCCTAGTGAACACCGACGACTGACAGGTACAGACCTTCTGTCACCCGTGAGAGCTACCCAAAAGTGTCCACCGCAGGGTGATGATCGGAGTTGCGCAACTACGTAGCGTCTCTGAGGTATGCCTGGGCATGTTGCCATGGCCACCGAAGGAGTGTCATCGATGCGCGATCTTTCTGCGCCAAATCTCGATAGAGCAAACGCCAGCCTGGCGGCCGCTTCATCCGGGGGGTGGGCAGCTGCACGGCGGTGGGCATGGCTCGCGCTAGCCGCCCAGGCGGTATTCGTCGCGACCTGGCTCGTCGCTGCGTCCTGGCAAGGGCCTCGCTACAGCCCGGTAGCCCACTCTATTAGTGACTTGTATGCGGTGACGGCGCCAGGTGGAGCAATCCTGGTTGTGATCCTGTCGTTGTGCGGCGCATCCACGATTGGCTTCGCGCTGCGTTCCGTTTGGCCCATGTTTCGCGCCGGTCGTCGGTGGGCAGCGGTGGGTTCCGGCTTACTCGCCGTGTCCATTGTCGGGTTCGGCAACCTGCTCTCCCCATTCGAGAGGCTGGCCTGCCGGATAGCCGACCCGGGATGCACCGCCGCGCTGCAACTGTCTAACGTGGGCGGGCAGCTCGACAACATCATCAGCTCGATCGGACTCCTGGTACTGATTATCGCGATGTTCCTACTGGCCGTCGCGATGCGGCGCACGCAAGGCTGGGCGAGCTGGGCAAGGCCGACGCGCTGGACGGCAGTCTTGATCACTATTTTCGCTGTGGCCACCGTGCTAACGCAGAAGGCGGGCTACAGCGGCCTGTTCGAACGCCTAGTCGCGGTGACGGGCGCAGCCGCGCTCGCCATGCTTGCGCTCGAGATTCTCCGACGGACCCGAGGTGCGCACTGACGCCCGGCCTTTCGCACTCAACGATGTATTTGACCGGGCGCCCGATGACGAATCGGGCGCCCGATCACCAAACGAAAGAGACCATTCATGACGACCTCACCAAGCGGCGCACAGCCACCGGCCTACCCCAGCGCCCCCGCCGAATACGGGCCCGCGACCCCCAGTCGACCCGGAATGGTCAAGGCGGCCGCGATCCTGGCCTTCATCTGGGGTGGGCTGACCATCGTCTCGTCACTGATCAGCATGACCGCCGGAAGTCTCCTCGCTGGCGCCGGTAGCGCCTGCGCCAAGAACGACCAATCCGGGCTTTGCGCGTTCGCTGCCGACTCGGGAAGCATGCTGATCGTCATCGGCATCGCACTCATCGCGGCAGCAGCACTAATGATCTGGGGCGGTACAGTAGCGCTGAACGGCACAAACGCCAAGGTGCTGGTCATCACCAGCGGCATCCAGATCATCATCCAAATTTTCTGGATGATCAATACCGGCTCCATAGCATTCGGCATCGTCGGCGTCATCGTGCCAATAGGGATCATCGCGCTCATGATGAACACGGCGTCGAAGAATTGGTTCGAAACCAAAGGCAAAGCCACGCGCTGAGCGACACACTCGGCATCCGACCAACAGATCCTCGCGCGTGGCGGGACAGTCGAAGGTCCGCTGGGTGGAGATGGCATACGGCGGTGCGGTCCCTTGGCCGAGACTTGTGTATGAAAACGTCCGTCTCGGCCCATCGCACCTCCCGGGCGCACCCGCGCACCGACCACATCACCGCAGACCGGCAGACCCGCAGATCACATCACCGCAGACCCACATCACCGCAGACCCGGAGACCGGCAGACCCGCAGCCCAAGGCGATTCACCGCGACCTTCCCGAAACTCTGGTGCTCCATGTCGAGAGTGCAACCCGGGTTCCACCTGAGGGCTGAATACTTTCGGTGGCCTGCCGCCGAGAGTGGTTGGCATGACATTCACTGACTGGTTCATCGACATCGCACTTCTATTGATCGTTTTTCGGCAATTCAAAGAGAAGAGGATTACCTTCCGGATATTCATCCTGCCAACGGTTCTCATCGGCTGGGTGATGAGTCATTACCTGCACTCGGTGCCGACCGTCGGCAACGACCTCACACTCATCGTCGTGTTCACCGTGATCGGCATCGTCTTCGGCCTTGCTGGTGGCCTGGTCACCGGGTATGAGCTCGCTGAAGAAGGCAGCCCAGAAATTCAAGACGCAGGCCGAGATGGACCGGACCACGATCCAACAGGTGACGTTGGCTCTCGCGCTTAGCTAGCCGCGTTCGATCGGCATCGGTTGCTCTGCACCGGGTGTCGAAGCCTCCAATGGCGCTCTCCCGAGTAGCCGGGCCCTTAAAATATCAAGTATGACGATGTCCTCGGTGAGAGCGGATCGTCACGGCTAGCAGTCGGGGGTGGACCTAGCCGGGCGGACTCTCGCAGACGGGGAGGCTGAGGCGTGGAGGCTATCGCAGCTCGGTTGAGGTCGCCCGCGGCGCGGGCCTATTCGCTCCTCGCGCACTGTGCGATTCGTTGTCACCGGGATCGTTGCGGACCCTGGTGTCGGCGTCGCGCAGGGTGATGCCGTCCGTAAGTAACACCAGCTACGTGCCTGTCTCGCGGCCACTGAAATCGACGGTTACGTCCTGTGGATTTGTCCGCGGGGTCGTGGCGCATTGAGTCTGAGCCACACACCGATCATACGAATCACGAAGCAGGTAACCGCAGCACTCACTGCGACGACGGTGTTGTAGGTCACGACTTCGCTGAAGAATACGGTGATTCCGGCGCCTACTAACGCTGGAATCGCGTAGAGGCCACTTTGCAAGACAGTGGGGATGCGGCGGATAAGGAGGTCGCGCATGGTTCCACCGCCTACAGCGGTGATTGCGCCGAGGATGATTGCCTGCGCCGGTCCGAGTCCAAGCGCCAATGCTTTCGCGGCTCCGGTCACGGCGAAGAAACTCAGGCCCGCCGCGTCGAATACGATGATGAGCTTTGAGATTCGGCGCAATGTACCGCCGAACATGAAGGCGAGCAGGCTCCCTGCGGCGGCGACCACGAGGTAACGCCAGTCGCCGAATGTGGCAGGTGGTAACGAGCCGATGAGAATGTCGCGGAGGATCCCGCCTCCCAGCGCCGTGATCATGCCAAGCGTGACGACTCCGACGATGTCGAGGCGGGCAGACCGGATCGCGGTGAGCGCCCCGTTTAACGCGAAGGCGAAGGTTCCGGCGAGGTCGAGGGTTAAGAAGAGTGCGCTTGCCATAGTTACGTGGTTACCCGCTGAAGCGGTGACGTCGATAGTGCGTTAATAGATGCGTGCGGGCGGCAGCCGTACCTCTCGCCGACCCTCATCACGCGTGCCTTTCTTGTTGCGGAACATGTGCCCCCCAGTGTTCAGGCTGAGCGTAGGCGCGACATTTTACGATTGATTTTAGCGGTCGATGTGTAGCACGGGTGGGGCTCTCTGCGAGTGATCTCGCCTGCGAGGAGACGGCCAGTGAGGGCAGCGATGTGACGGGTATTCGACGTATTTCTTCCGTCTCCATGCGCTAATTCCGTACCCTCACTTTTCTGCTGGACGATCGCAGCGATCTGACAGCCACGGATTCCAGTGCGCCGACTGGAGGTTAGCCAGTGATCTGGGCGAAAGAACGCGGGGTAGACCTCCGGTCGGCGAGGGCGAGGGCGAGGGCGAGGGCGAGTGCGGGAGCAGGCACGAGGGCGGGACCGTGCCCGCTGCCCGCTCAGAGCGCGCTGACCACTAGTCGGGGACGGCTGCCGAGTGCGCTGCGGTGTTCACCGCGTGCGCCGCATCCGTCCCGCCCGAGTGCTTCTTGTGCCCAGTCGTGAGCATTCCGTCCGGGCGGGCGAAGGCGAGCACAGCAATCAGGCCGAACACCAGCACTCCCGCAGGCAGCAGCAGCGACTGCCCCATGGCGTGTGCGAATCCCAACTGGATGAACGGTGGCATTGGGCCGGACTGGCCGTAGGAGCTGGACCCGCCGCCGCCGACAGAGCCGAGTATGTCTTGCAGTCGGGCTTGCATGAAGACAGCGATCCCGGCGCTACCCAACACGGCCCCCATCTGTCGCGTGGTGTTGTAGACGCCGGATCCAGCGCCCGCAGAGCGCATGGGCAAGTTGCGGGTAGCGGTTGCAGATAGCGGCGACCACATGAACCCATTCGCGATACCCATCAGGGCGAACGGTAGCTCCAACTCCCAGATCGCGCGGCCCGGGGTGAGCACCAACCACATCCACACCAGCGACGTGATCATGCAGACGAGCCCGAAGCCGCCCAGGTAGCGAGGGTGCATTCGGTCCACCAGGTTGCCGACTGGCTTGGCGAGTCCACCGGAGAGCACCGCCATAGGGATCAACAACAGGGCTGCCTTAGTAGGGGACAGGCCAAGTACCTTCTGTGCGTAGAGCATGACGGGGAATGCCATCGCGGTGATTCCGAACCCGATGGTGAACATGCCCACATTCGCGAGGTAAAAGTTTCGGTCCTTGAATAGGCTGAGCGGCACCAACGGCTCGGAGCGATTAACCCGCTGCCACACGACAAACGCGGCCAGGACGACGATTCCGGCAATAATCAGCGACCATACTGAGATGGGACCAACAATGGTGCCCCAGTGGTAGGTCTCGCCCTCCTGGATACCGAACACCACCAGGAGTAAACCCACGGCCGAAAGCAGCACGCCGACGATGTCGAATTTGTGCGAGTGGATCGGGAGGCGCGGCACTAGCTTCACGGCCAAAAAGAAACCGATAATGCCGACCGGCACGTTGATGAAGAAGATCCACTCCCAGCCGAGAGAATCGATCAGCACTCCGCCGAGGATGGGCCCCACCAGAGTGGCGACCCCGGCAACCGCGCCCCACATGCCCATCGCGGCACCGCGTCGATTCGCCGGGAAAATTCGGGTGATCACTGCCATCGTCTGCGGCGTCATCAGTGACGCGCCGAGACCCTGCATCACCCGCGCCGTGATCAACATGCCGATCGTTCCGGAGAAGCCGCACCACAGGGACGAAACCGTGAACACCACTAGCCCGATTTGGTACAGCGACTTCGGGCCGAATCGGTCACCGAGTCGACCCGTGATCAGCAGCGGCACTGCGTAGGCCAGAAGGTAGGCGCTGGTCACCCAGAGCACCTCGTTGATGCCGGCGTTCAGGCCCTCCATCATCGATGGAATCGCCACCGAGACGATCGTCGAATCGACCAGGATCATGAAAAAGCCCAGACACAGCGCCCACAGCGCCGCCCAGGGATTGCCCTGCCCTTCCGTTGGGAAATGGGTAGGCGCCGCAGCGTACGGGTTCGAGTCCGATGAGCGGCTGGTTGTGGTCACAGGCGTGGGCCTTCCTGGACGTGCATGGAGCAATGCGGGCGGAGCTAAGAATTTCAAATCAGTGACACGTCAGTATTACGTCATACATAGTGGACCTATTCCGGGTTACCGCATGGAAGTATGCCGGACATGTCCGACAATGCCGTTTACCTGGGACGATTCCCTCCTGCGATCACGTGCAACGACCGCGCTTCACACGTCCACAGCGACGCGCGGCGCGGTACCCTGACGACACCATGCGTCACTCGCGTCACAGCCGCACCGGCTTTGGCCGTGGCGCCGGATAAGGGAGCACATGGTTACCGAGGGCGTGAAAAAAGGCGTGAAGAGCGTCGGACTTGTCGCCATCGTCGCAGTGGCGTGGACCCTATTCGTCACCATGACAACGACGACGGCGTTCGCCGCAGACGCCGTGGCCCCCGCCACTCGCTCCGGCGCCCTTCCACGCGGGGATCTACTGATCCAAAACTACAGCTTCGAGGACGATCTCGTGGGCTGGACGTCGTCCTGCGATGCTGCCGCCAGCATCACCACCGAACAGCATGTTGCGGGTGCAAAGGCTCTGCGCCTGACCAGTTCCGGATCCTGCGTCGCCCCGACCGTGTCCAGCGCGCTCGTCACCACCACTCACAGCGAAAAGCACACCGCCTTCGTTCAGGTCCGCGCGGTATCCGGCTCAGCCACGGCGAATCTTGTGTTCTACAACTCTGCGAAACAATTGCTCAGCCGCGGGCCACTAGTGCAGACCAGGGCAGCGGGCTGGACCACACTCAAGCCCACTGCGACTGCCCCGGCCACCGCGCGCTACGTCTCAGTGGTTATCGGGGCGGCGTCCGGCGGCAGTATCTATGCCGATGATGTTCGCATCAGCCGCCAATTCACCAACGTCGGCCCGAGGTTGTTCCAGGACGGCTATGTTCGCGCCGCAACATTCGGTGCCGACCGCGTCGGCCGCTCCACGGCCTATGTCGTCACCGACGGCGGGAGGTCCACCCCTGCGCATCTGAACGTTATCGACGTGGAGCGTGGACAGCTCGTCAGGTCGCTCGCATTGAACAGTGGCGCGCCATCTGGCTCCTGGGCGATCACCCTGGGCAGCACCGGCACCGTCTACATCGCGAGCTTTCAGCCGGGCATCCTGTGGGCCTACCACCCCGGCGCCACGTCCATGATCAAGGTTGCGGCCATGCGCGGCACTCAGGTCCCATTCGCGCTCGCCGCGGACACTAGCGGCGGCGTTTACTTCGGCGGCTACCCGGACGGCATTGTCTACCACTATGTGTCCGGTAAGGGCGTCAAAAAGTTCGTCAGCGCCAAGACGCTCACCGGGCAGAACTACGTCCGAAGCCTCGCCGTCGACCCGACCACGAGCACGGTCTACGTGGGCGTGGGGGCGCGCGCGGCAGTGCTCGCCTGCGACGCGGCCACCGCGAAGTGCACCAACATTTTGCCGACAGCGCTTCGGGCGCAACAGTTCGCGTACCAGCTGTCCGCTGCCCCCGGCAAAGTGTTCGTCTACATGAGTCCGGGTAATGAACTAGCCGTCCTCGACGTCACGAAGCGTTCCGACAGTACGTATGGCGCAACTGTCTCGGCCACTTTCCCGAAGGTGTCGTATCCGGGTGCGTCCGCAGCAGTTGACGGCACTGTCTACTACCGAGGTGCTGGCGGTGCACTGCATGCTTACCAACTCGCAGCCGGAACTGACACGGTCGCTGCGGCCACATTCCCAGATACGCGCGGCTGGGGCAGCGCCATACTGGTAGACCAAGTGAAGTTCCCCGGGCGGTCGCTCCTCGCGGCTGGCACGGTACCGGGCGGAGTGGACATCACCACCTACTCCATTGCGAGCGGCACTACCGTGACACAGCGCATCACCGGCCTCATCGGCGCAACAGTCAATCTCGAGTACATTCACCGCGGACCGGACCAGAACATTTATACCGGTGGGTATCTCACCGGTGGTCTGGCGGCGTACGCGCCCATGCGTTCTGATCTGACGGCGTCGATCGCGGGGGTTGGCCAGACCGAGAGCATGGCGACCCTTGGGGACAAGCTCTACCTCGGCGTGTATCCGAAATCGCTGATCCAGTCCTACACGCCGGGCCAACCTGCTGCCACCGGAAAGAACCCGGCCAAGGTCTGCGAAATGGCCCCGCAGGGGCAGGATCGGCCGTACGCGATGGTCGAAGGCGCGGGCAAGCTCTACATCGGGACTATGGCTGGCTACGGGAACCTCAAGGGAGCGCTCACTGTCTACGACCCAGTGACCGGAACGTGCGAGGTACACAAGGATCTCATCCGCGACCAGAGCATCGTGAGCCTCGCCTATTCCAACGGCATCGTCTATGGCGGCTCGTTGGTGTGGGGTGGACTGGGCGCAAGCCCAAAGCAATCCCGCGCTAGCCTGCTCGTCTTCAACACGGCCACTGGCACGGCGACGTCTGTACCGGTGCCGGTCGCTGCCGGCTCGCTGGAGGGCCTCACGGTCGCATCTAACGGCAACATTTGGATGATGGCGCAGAACTGGCTGCTCATCTATTCGCCGGAGTCCGGAAAGTTCGTCTTCAAAACGCAACTCTTCAAAGATCTGAGATACCCAACGGCGCCCTTCGGCGCTACCAGCCGCACCAGCGCGTATGACGCTTTCCTCACGACAGGCGCGGACGGGAAGGTCTACGGGACCTTGCACGGGCGGTACTTCTTCCGGCTCGATGCGCACGACAAGGCCCCGGTTGTGCTGTATCGCGGGGCCGTTTCCGGGCTCACCACCGACTCTTTCGGCAACCTGTACTTCACCCTGAATGGAGACGGCCTTGCGCGGTATGTGCCGTAGGCGTCCGCATCGCGTAAGGTCCGATAAACGTTCAAAAAGAGGGGTACGAATGCGCTTCCCAGCCGCTGGCCGATGGGCCGCTGTAGTGGTCGTCGTCGGAGGTTCGGTTCTCACGGCGCCACCTGCTATGGCAGCGCCAGCTGTCACCGCAGTAGCAGCACCACCCGCCATGGCAGCGCCAGCTGTCACCGCATTAGCGGCCGTGGCGCCAGACACAGGTTCTTCTACCGCCCTGGCGGCGCCTAGGTATTTGTCCACGCCCCGGGTTAACCCCAAACCCCCGATTAGCCCAGAGCGGTACGCGACGCTGTTCCAGACTCAGGCGCCGGTCACCGACGGAGTTCCGGAGCGGATCGGCGGGGCGAGTCGGTACGCTACCGCAGCCGAGATCGCGCGCCAGTTTGGCAATGCCAACGTCGTGATCGTGGCCAATGGGTCGGATGCGAAGGGCGGCTTCGATGCCCTCTCCGCTAACTACCTGGCGGGGCAGTTAGCGGCTCCGATCCTTTTGACCGGTGGCGTGACGCTCGAGCCGGAGACGGCCGCCGCGGTTAAGGCGATCCTGTCCGGATCGACCCAGCCCGCGATCTACGTCATGGGCAAGGAAGACTCCGTCTCCGCGGCAACTGCAGCCGCGCTGAACGCACTTGCCACCGCCGCCGCAGGTGGGGTGGCGGGCGACTATGTGCACCGTGTCGCTGGCGACAGCCGGTACGACACCTCCGCTCAGGCGACCACGGCCGCCGGTGGGACCGCTCCGGGAGCCGTCGGGCTCGGTCAGAAAGCCGCCTTGCCGACGGCGATCCTCGCATCCGGCACCTCGAATGCCGATGCGCTCGCGGCGGGGCCGTTGTCGAATGCGTGGGGTGTGCCGGTTCTGCTCACGTCTGCTATGACGCTGCCGGCCGAGATCGCCAAAGCCATCACGAATATGGGCGTGAAGCAACTCATCGTGCTCGGCGGGACAGACAGGATTTCGGCCGCAGTGGTGGCGCAGGCACAGTCCGCCGGCGCCGGCCGCATCCAGCGCATCGCCGGCGCTAACCGCTTCGCCACGGCTGCTGCGTTCTATCAGCTCGCCCGCACCACCTTTGTGGGCCCGGACGGTGCGCACTATTCCCGCGGTGTGCGGGCATTCATCGCCAATGGGGTGAGCGGCTTTCCGGATGCGCTTGCGGTCGGTCCGCTAGCAGCGAAACTAGGTGACCCGCTGCTCACGGTCAGCGCGGATTTAGTCGACGCAACCACACTGGCCTTCCTTGCCTCTGCCAAGCAGACGTTGTCGTCGATTACGGCGCTGGGCACGATGGCAACCGTCGGCCATGTCCCGGTGATCGCGGCAAAGTCCGCCATCGGAATCAATATCTTGGCGGGCAGCGACGGTATAGTTGCGGCAGCAAACAACATGGATGCGAAATTCGAGGCGGCCGTGGTTGGTCTGCCGACTTTCGCCGCGAAGCTGACGCTTGCGCGGTCGTACCTGCCGAACAACGGTTCTGCCATCGGTCAGCTCTACCCCTACATGCTCCCCGGGTGGGACGCTGCGGGTTTGACCGAGTTTTCGAGCTGCAACGTCTGGATAGACAACACACTGCCGGATGATCAGCTACTTGACATTTTCCGTCACGAGTACATACATGCGCTGCAGTGCCGTGCCGAGAACGCGGGCTATGTTCCTGGCTATGTGTCGACGAGTGATACCGCGATCAACGGAGTCGAGCGCGGTGCGGACGCCGGCGCCTACCTTCTCGGCAACAACTATATGTATTACGTGCAGTTCGGACCGACCGCCGGTCCGTTGCAAGCATCCGAGATCGTCCTAGCGCAGCGTCTTCTCGCCTTCTCAAAGGTTCCGTACCACATCGGCTAGACGAGCAGTTACGCCATGCGCGGATAGGGTCTGCTCAGCAAGAAGAAACTCTGCTAAGTCAGGTCGAAGTACGCTGCGGGACTGGTCTTCGTGCGCTATACGCTCCGCAGCGGAAGTATGAGCTCCGTGGGGCCATTCGAGGTCAGCTCTACGGGTATGCCCCAATCCTGCTGGTACAGGTGGCAGGCCGCGAATTCCGGAACCTCGCCGGTCACGGGGTCGCCGTCGCACGCCGCAGCCTGCACGCTGATATGCAGTATGCCGCCGTCGATATCCGGCGCGAACCGCAATGCGCGCGTGAGACCCTCGGCATTGCCCGAGCCGCTTGCCAGCAGTTCCGGTGGCGATGAGGTCACCGTGAGCCGGGTCGGGTCGCCGAACCGGCCGTCCAACTTTTGGCCTGTCGGTGGCTCAAATTCTATGTGTAGCAGCGTCTCTCGGTTATTGATAGGCGTTGGCTCTCGGGTGAGGGTGACTGTTTCGCCGTGAACCTGCTGCGCAGTGCGCGGAATTGCGACTCGTGTGAGGCGATGTGCGGCGGACTCGACGACTATGAGGTTCGGTTCGTCCCCGGCAGTGTCGACGATGCAATCGCTGGGCTCGTCCAGCCCATCGGACAGCGTCGACATCTCGCGTGTCTCCGGGTCGAACCGGCGGATCGAGCCGTTGTAGGTATCGCACACGGCGACCGACCCGTCCGGCAGTTCGGTGACTCCGAGCGGGTGTTGCATCAGTGCTGTTGCGGCCGGGCCGTCTACATGGCCGAAGGTGAAAAGGCCTTGGCCCGTGTCTGTGTCGACCCGGTAGCGGCGCGGCCCTTTGTTCGACGCGCCATTAGCAGCATTGTTAGAAGCATCATCAGGCACGCGGATATGCCGCAGAGCCGACGTCTCGGAATCGGCAATCCACAACGTCGCCCCATCGGCCGAGGCAGCCACACCGGACGGCTGCGCAAAGTGAGCAGTAACGCCATCACCGTCGAGTAGACCTTCTGCGCTGGTGCCGGCGGCCACCATGATTGTCTCTGCGACGGGATCGAATCGCCATATCTGGTGGATTCCGGCCATGGCGACGAAGAGGGCGCCGTCGAACCATGCGACGTCCCAGGGAGACGAGAGTGCTTGCAATAGGGCGGGCCCCGCGCCACTTCGTTCCCGCAGCTGTTCCCCGGTGCCCGCCACCGTGCGCACTGTGCCGTCCGCCAGACATAGGCCGCGCAGTGCATGGTTCACGCTGTCGGCGAGGATGACGTCATACCCGACTTTCTGAGCCACGTCGGTGGGCAGGATTGCCAGACCCTGCGGTTCGTTGAACGCGCACTCCGCGGCCGGTCCGTCAACGAGCCCGCGCACCCCGCTACCGAATCGGCGGCGTTCGCCCGCGAGATCGGTGTCTAGTTCAACGATCTGGTGGTGGGCGGTATCCGAGACTAGTACGCCGCCGGAAGGGAGAGCGATCAATTTGCCGGGGAACTGGAGCGCCCCGGGCGCCGGCGCAGGCGGTACATAGGGCCCGTCGCCTCGGTGCAGCGTGCCCGCGGCTTCGTGCTCGGGCACCAGCTCTTGGAGTAGCCGATCTAGCCCGGCGGCGTGCCCCTCGCCGGACATTTGCGCGGCGATATAGCCGTCCGGGTCGACCAGCACCAGCGTCGGCCAGGCCCGAGCCGCATACGCATTCCACGTTGATAGCGTCGGATCGTCCAACACCGGATGTGTCACTCCGTAGCGAGAGACTGCTGCTACCAGGGCGTCTCGGTCAGCCTCGTGAGCGAACTTGGGCGAATGTACGCCCACTATCACCAGCACATCGTGATAGCGCTCTTCTAATTCGCGCAATTCGTCGAGGACGTGCAGGCAGTTGACACAGCAAAACGTCCAAAAGTCGAGCAGCACAAACTTGCCGCGTAATTCCCCGAGTGACAGCTCGCGCCCGCCGGTGCCTAGCCACCCTCGACCGGTCAACGGAGCAGCGTGGATGCGGGTGGCGATACGGGAAGAACTCACGATTCCACGATACCCAGGCTGTCGGCCGATGCTGGGCTACGCCTCGATGCCGTTGGGCCCGCCGCGCAGTGCGGTGAGCTGACCTATACCGACCCGGCACGTGAAGTCCGTCATATTTGATGTGGCGTTGACCCTGAGCCCGGGATAGGTCGGGACTTCGGTCTGTCCGGATAGGGACTGAGGTCCCTATTGGGAATGGGCGTCATACCGATAGAAATGACAAGCGGGCACAGGCGCCTGTCGACCACACGCACGCGATCACACGGAATCAAGGGAGCTCTTATGGCGAAGGCCGAGCCCACAACGAAGCAGACTAGTAGCCGCACTGGCGCGACGCCTGATCTGGCCCTCGGCGGTCGCACGGCCGTCACCATGCTGGCACTGGCCACTACCGGATTCGCGTTGTGCTTCTGGGCGTGGGCGCTCATTAGCCCGCTCGGTTCAGCGTTCGGCGCAGAGTTCGGGCTCTCTCCGTTTGAGCAGTCATTACTGGTGGCCCTGCCTGTGGTAATTGGCTCGCTCGGGCGCATTCCGGTCGGCGCGCTGACCGACCGGCTCGGAGCCAAGGCGATGTTCCCGGCGATCGCGGCGCTGACAGTGATCCCGGTGCTGTTCGTCGGGCTGGCCGGGGTGTCTTTCCCGCTGGTGCTGATCGGCGGATTCTTCCTGGGCCTGGGCGGTACCTCGTTCGCCATCGGCGTTCCGCTGGTCAACGCGTGGTTCCCGGCCAACAAGCGTGGCACCATGCTGGGCATCTTCGGCGCAGGCACTATTGGTACCGCGATCGCGTCGTTCACAACGGTGCAGCTCTCCGATTCCTTTGGCCGTCCGGCTCCGTTCCTCCTCGTTGCAGTGCTCCTTGCGGTGTATGCCCTGGTGGCCCGGCGGATGCTCGTCGACCCACCGAACCGTCCGGCGACCAGCGCTACCGGCTCGATCTGGGCGCGCGCCCTGACGACACTGAAGCACCCAGCGACTCTCAAGCTCAGCTGGCTGTATGCGCTCGCATTCGGCGGGTTCGTCGCATTCTCCGTGTACCTGCCCACTTACCTGGTGAACGTGTACGGCATGGCGCGCGGAGACGCAGCATTGCGCACAGCCGGCTTCGTGGTGCTCGCGGTCGTCATGCGCCCGATCGGCGGCTACCTCTCCGATCGCCTTGGCGCGCTCAAGGTGCTCACCACCTGCTTCGCGCTAACCGCCGTGTGCGCATTCGGTGCGGCCCTTGGTATGCATCTCATGCCGCAGGGAACCGTCATGTTCCTGGGCCTAGCGGCGGCGCTGGGCGCGGCCTCCGGCGCGGTGTTCGCGCTGGTATCCGAACTGGTAGAGCCAGCCCGGGTCGGCGCGGTCACCGGCATCGTCGGCGCGGCCGGCGGCCTCGGCGGGTTCTTGCCACCGCTGGTGATGGGCATCGTCTATGGCCAGACCGGCCACTACTCCCTGGGGCTGGGACTGCTCGCCGGAGTGGCACTGGGCACGGCAGTGTTCGCATGGCTGGGCTTCCACACCGAGCAATCGGAGTCAGATGCACGGTAACGGGCACGCACGCTATGCGCGCCTGCCTTACCATCGGACTATGGCTCGGATCAAGGTGCCGGACCTGGTCGGGTTCGGGTGGGAAGAAGCTCGCAATATCGCGCGGGCGGCTGGCCTGACGCCGCGCGCCGTCGGTCCGGACGGACAGCCGGTTAACGGCACGGGCGGCGTGGTGATCGAACAGGCGCCGCGCGCGGGCCAGAAAGCCGATAGCGGCGATGATCTCGCGCTGCGTGTGGCCTTCGGTGGTGGCCCAGCGGGCAAACACCCGCCGCGGAGCCCGCTACCTAACCCCCGCGAATTTGAGGACTGGCTCAACCTGCCGTCTGGGCCGGATATCCCACATTCCGAGCGCACCCACCGTGAACCGGCCCTCGCCGGCCAGCCCTAAGTAAGCCGCGCAGCTAAGCGCGCGCCAACGGAACGTCGTCAACGCGGCGCGCGCCAACTAACTGTTGACTGGCAATTGTGCAGGGTGAATCCGGAGATGCAACACTGCGGAGTTGCCACTGGGTAGCTGGTCCTTGGCCGATGAGCGCTACGAGAGGCGTCTACGAGCGAGCCTTGACCACGGTGAGCACGATCGTCGCGTCCGTTATCGCGGTGACTGAATGCCGCGCGTTGGGCACGATCAACAGGTCGCCCTGCCGCAGCTCCCAGGTGGTCTCCGGCGAATTGAGCCGAACCCGGCCGCCAAGCACTTGCACGGTCGCTTCACCTGGGTTGTCGTGCTCTGCTAGCTCGGTGCCTTCCTTCAGCGCCACCACGGTCTGCCGCAGCGCGCATTCGCTGCCGCCATACACAGTTGCCGCTGCTCGTCCGGCCGGCACTGTGAGCGCCTTAGCCAGTTGTTCACGAGCAATCGCTTCGAGGCTGAACTTCTGCATGCGAGGCTCCTGGTGGCGCTAGATCTGCGGTTGGGCATCAAGGTCATGCTCATCATCTCGCGTTTACTCCTGATTCGCTCTATGAGGTGCGCTGGCCGACGGCCGGTGCGCGCCACAGATCCGACCCGGATGCCGGGCCATCGCGGCCAGCCAGCGATACGGTTACTCAATGAACTCCCAGCCGCTCCCGTCCACTCCGCCTGAACCCGCGCGGCCGGGCCCCCACGGGTTGGTTTCCTCAAATGTGCGTGGCAGACTCGGCCACATTCGGCTGGATCGCCCTGCCAAGATCAACGCGTTGAACCTTGACATGATCGCTGCCGTCCGCGCCGCGCTCGCCGGGTGGCGCAAGGACCCGCAGGTTGTCGCCGTCCTCATCGACGGAGCGGGGGAGCGTGGCCTGTGCGCCGGCGGTGACATCGCTGCTGTGTATGACGGAATCCGCGGGGGATCACCCGCGCCGCAAGACTTTTGGGCCGATGAGTACCGCATGAATCTGAACATTGCCGACTATCCGAAGCCGGTCGTCGCACTGATGCACGGCATTACGCTCGGCGGCGGTATTGGAATCTCCGGACATGCGTCGGTCCGCGTGGTGACCGACAATTCACTGTTGGCCATGCCGGAAACAGCAATCGGCCTTTCCCCCGATGTCGGCGGGCTCTACCTACTGGCCAGGGCCCCCGGCGAACTCGGCACGCACGCCGCGCTCACCGGCGCCCGGCTCGGGCCGGGTGACGCGATCACTGCCGAGCTCGCCGACTACTTCGTTCCACTGGACGCGTTGGCAGGGCTAACCCGCACTTTGGCGGCGATTAAATCCGCCGGCGATGTCGCCCAGGCGGTACTCGCGGCCGCAACAACCCCGCCGCCGTCTGAGTTCTGGCACGCGAACCAGCAGTGGATCGACGAATGCTACGCGGGCGACGACGCGCAAGAGATTCTGCGCCGCCTTCGATCTCACCAGAATGCCAATGCCCGAGCCGCCGGTGATGTCCTTGCAGTCATGTCCCCGACCGCGGTGGCCGTCACGTTGCGCGCGCTACGTGACGCCAGGGCAATGACACTCGCCGAGGTCTTGGCTCAAGACCTCATGCTGTCGGTGAGATTCGCTGCGCACCACGACTTCCTGGAGGGCATCCGCGCCCAGATCATCGACAAGGACCGTAATCCTCACTGGGACCCGATGGATCTGGGCGACGTCTTACCTTCTGACGTAGAAGCATTCTTCGCTCAGTAACGAGGCGCCAGGCCGAGCGACTACCTGGCGCGAAGCTACCCGGCCGCGACCGGCTCCCCACCGCTGAGCTCATCGGCGACATCCTCGGCGTCGGCGATCGGTGCGGTGAACTGCGAGTTGTACAGATCGAAATACGCGCCGCGGCGCTCGAGTAGCTCGGCGTGGTTGCCCTGTTCGACAATGTGTCCAGACTCCATCACGAGAATCGTGTCGGCGTCGCGGATCGTCGAGAGCCGATGCGCAATCACGAAACTTGTTCGTCCGCCGCGCAACGCGGCCATCGCTTGCTGCACGAGGACCTCCGTTCGGGTGTCCACCGAGCTGGTTGCCTCGTCAAGGATCAGCAGAGCCGGGTCGGCCAAGAACGCTCGCGCGATGGTGACGAGCTGCTTCTGGCCGGCGGACAAGTTGCTGGCCTCCTCGTCAATGACGGTGTCGTAGCCGGCCGGCAGTGACCGCACGAATCGGTCCACATAGGTGGCACGGGCCGCGGCCAGAACGTCGTCCTCGCTTGCGCCGATCCGTCCGTACGCGATGTTGTCGCGGATCGTGCCGCCGAAGAGCCACGTATCCTGCAGCACCATGCCGACCTTCGAACGTAGGGCGTCGCGCGTCATGGCAGTGATATCGATGCCGTCGACTGTGATGCGCCCGCTGTCAATCTCGTAGAACCGCATTATCAGGTTGACCAACGTGGTCTTCCCCGCGCCGGTCGGACCGACAATCGCAATCGTGTGTCCTGGCTCTGCGATGAGCGACAGGTCTTCGATCAGCGGAGATTGCGGATCATAGGAGAAAGCGACGTGTTCGAACTCGACGCGACCACGGGTGCCGGTCGGCTGCGCGGCTCCATCGGCGTCCACCGACTGCTCAGGCTCATCGAGTAGCTCGAAGACACGCTCGGCCGACGCAACTCCGGACTGCAAGACATTCGCCATAGAAGCAAGCTGCGACAACGGTTGGGTGAACTGGCGGGAGTACTGAATGAAGGCCTGGACATCGCCCAGCGACATTGAACCGGTGGCAACGCGCAGCCCGCCTACTACCGCGATCAGCACATAGTTGAGATTCCCAATGAACATCATCGCCGGCATGATGATCCCGGAGATGAACTGCGCTTTGAAGCTCGCCTGGTAGAGCTCATCGTTCTTCGCGGCGAACTCACGCTCGATCGCGGCACGGTGGCCGAACACGTTTACCAGTGAGTGCCCGGAGAATGCCTCCTCGACCTGTGAGTTGACCTCACCGGTGTATCGCCACTGGGCGATGAACTTCTTCTGGCTGCGCTTAGCGATCTGGGCTGCAGTGACCGCCGATAGCGGCACAGTGATGAGCGCGATCAGCGCCAGTAGCGGCGAGATGATGATCATCATCGCTAGCACACCGATCACTGTGAGAAGTGAGTTAAGCAGTTGAGACATAGTCTGCTGCAACGACTGTGACACGTTGTCGATATCGTTGGTGACCCGCGAAAGAACCTCGCCGCGGGGTTGCTTGTCGAAGAACTTGAGCGGCAGTCGATTGAGTTTTGTTTCGACATCGGCGCGTAGCTGCAGGACTGCTCCCTGAACAATGAAGTTCAAAATGTAGCCCTGCGCCCATAGCAACATCGACGAGACGACATAGATCGACACCACCAAGATGAGAACCATGGCCAATGCGTGGAAGTCGATGCCCACGCCCGGAATTGCGTTCATCCCGGAGAGTAAGTCCGCCTTATTGTTATTCCCCGATGCGCGCAACATTGCGATGACCTGATCGCGGGTTGCGTTCGGCGGCAGGTTGGGAATATTTCCAAGTTGTTTCCCGATGAAGCCGTTGAAGATGATGTTGGTGGCGCGGCCCAGGATTTTCGGCCCGACCACGGACAGCGCGATCGACGCGATCGAGAGCAGGAATACCGCCACCACTTTGCCGCGCTGTGGAGCGAGCCTCCGAATCAGGCGTTTGGCCGACGGCCCGAACTTCATGGCCTTTTCTGTCGGCCCCGAGTTGCCGCCCATCGGGCCGTGCCCGCGTTTGCCGGTGCGCGCCTGCTGACGGATCAGCTCCGCATCCGATGCTGGGCTGCCGGGGGCTGTCGTGGCATCAGCAGATTTGTCGTCCGCCGCGGCGACCGTGCTACCGCCAGGTATGACGTCATTCGCGGCTGTGCGCGCTGCTGAATCCTTGTGCCTGCTCATGCCGCGGCCTCCACCGAAAGTTGGGATTCGACGATCTCGGCATACGTCTCGCACGACTCGACGAGCTCGTCATGGGTGCCGAGCCCGACGATCGCACCGTCCTCCAACACCACGATCTGGTCCGCGTCACGAATCGTCGAGACTCGTTGCGCCACAATAATGACGCTGGACTCGCGAGTATGCGGGCGCAGCGCCATGCGCAGCCGCGCGTCGGTCGCTACGTCCAGGGCCGAGAACGCTTCGTCGAAAAGATATATCTCCGGCTTGCGCACCAATGCCCGCGCAATGGCCAAACGTTGCCGCTGCCCGCCGGATACATTGGTGCCACCTTGCGCGATGGCGGCGTCCAACCCGCCCGGCATGGCGCGCACGAAATCACTCGCCTGCGCGATGTCCAGTGCAAACCAGAGCTCTTCGTCGGTCGCATCGGGCCGTCCGTATCGCAGGTTTGACGCCACGGTTCCGGAGAACAGGTAGGTCCGTTGCGGCACTAGCGACATTCTCGACCACAGATCTTCGGGGGCCAGCGAGCGCACATCGGCGCCGTCGACGGTCACAGCCCCGCCGGTTGCGTCCATCAGCCGCGGGATAAGCGACAGCATGGTCGTTTTTCCCGAACCGGTTGAACCGATGATTGCGGTTGTCTGGCCGGGGCGTGCTGTGAACGTGAGTCCGCGCAGTACGGGGTCGTCCGCGCCGGGGTAGGCAAACGTCACGTCATGAAGCGCGACAATGCCCGTACCGGACGTCGGTGAGATCGGCGAAACCGGCGGAGTGACGGAGGTTCTCGTATCCAGAACCTCGCTGATTCGGTCTGCACATACCGCCGCGCGCGGCACCATTACCAGCATGAATGTCGCCATCATGACGGCCATCAGAATCTGAATCAGGTACGTGAGGAACGCGGTGAGCGAGCCGACCTGCATGGACCCGTCGGCGATTCGTTCGCCGCCGAACCACATCACGGCTACGGACGACACATTCATCAGCAGCATGACGGTGGGGAACATCAGCGCCATCAGTTTTCCGACTCGAAGCGCGGTGTCGGTTAATTCGTCGTTGGCGACCGCAAATCGTTTGGTCTCGTGCCGCTCGCGGACGAAGGCCCGAACCACGCGCACCCCGGTGATCTGCTCGCGCAGCACCCGGTTCACCGCATCCAGCTTGACCTGCATCAATCGGAACTGCGGCACCATTTTCAACACGATCGGGCCCACCGCGCCTACTAGCAGCGGTACGACCACCACGATCAGCCAGGACAGGCCCAGGTCCTGTTTCATGGCCATAATGATGCCGCCGATGCACATGATGGGAGCGACGACGAGCATCGTCCCCGCCATCACGACCATGGTCTGAACCTGGGTGACGTCATTCGTGTTTCTGGTGATCAATGACGGGGTACCGAACTTCTGCACCTCCCGATCGGAGAACGTGCCCACTCGGCTGAACAAGTCGGCGCGGATGTCGCGGCCCAGACGCATCGCGGTCCGTGCTGCGAAGAACACGGCGGTGACCGAGCACGCGATCTGCACCAGAGTGACGCCCAGCATCACGGCGCCGAGGCTGACGATGTAACCGGTATTGCCCTTAGCGACGCCGTTGTCGATGATGTCTGCGTTCAGGCTCGGCAGGTAGAGAGATGCCATCGTGCCAATGAGTTGCAGCGTGACGATAGCGACGATCGCTCCGGTGTAGGGCCGCAGGTACTGGCGCAGGAGTCGAATAAGCATGAGGTCCTTCAGCTTTCGGTTCGGGTAATGCCGTGCAAGAGAACATCGGCGATCTCGCCGGTGGTGAGTTGGTCGCTGCCCGCGATCAGGGGATGGGCACCGGAAAAAGCCAGGATGCGCAGCAACTGGGCAGCGCGTATCGGGGGATAAGTGAGCGTGGCGGCGTCCGGGTCAAATACCGCAGCGACAGCCTCAAGTAGTTCCACCTGGCGGGGGTCGTTGAATCCGTGCGAGTGGTGTGAGCCGCGATCGTGTCGGTCTTCGGTGCCTCCCGCTCGACGTTCCGACCGTTCCTCGTGACCCGACCCGCCAGGGTTGCGTGGGTGCAGCGCCATCATAATCTCGAACACCGACGTGAGCCGCGTGCTGAGAATGGCGACGCACGCCTGCACGCGCGAATTTAGCGGCAATGCGTCGTCTATTGCGCGGATAGCTTCGACGGTTTCGGTGACGTCCATAGCGTGCTCGACGACGGCGCGGATCACGTCGTCCTTGGTGTCGAATACCCGGAAGATGGTTCCTTCGGCGATGCCTGCGGCGTCGGCGATTTCGCGGGTGGTGACCTGCCGGCCGGACTGCCGAAGCAGCGGAGTCGCAGCGGCGATGATCGCTGCGCGGCGTTCGTCAGGCGGCATCGCCGGCGCGCGCTTCGCCGACATAGTCGAAACGTCCGGTGGTTCGCGGACCGTTGTCGTCGGGTCGAGCGGTGGGGCAGTCATGACGATAATCGTAACTGAGTGAGCCCTCACTCACAAGATGATGACGGTTGTTCATATTATTCGACGCTGGATCCTGCCCGTCAATCCCGGCTGCCGAGTATGACGCGGGCGACGGTGTGAGGTCGGCCCTAGGGGAAATGTCGTCATATTTTGTACTGTGACCGTCGTGTACGAAGGACGAGCCCGTGTGGTGACCAGGTGATCGACGCATGGGCGCTGGTGCGCTTCACTCATGTGATTTTTGCGGTGCTGTGGGTCGGCGGGCAGGTGACGCTCACCGTGCTGATGATCCCGCTGATGCAGCGCACACTCCCGGCCGATCTCGCGGCGTCCATGCGGTCGTCATTCGGCAAAAACTTCGGGATCTACACGCTCGCGCTTTTCCTACCGGCGCAGGTGGCAACCGGCATCATGCTCGCGATGCACGCTGGCGTCACCTGGGCAAGCTTGCTCGAGCCCGGCTATGGCAGGACTCTTGCCGCCAAACTCGGCGTATTCGCACTGGTTCTCGTGATCTCCGGTATTCACGGCTTCCTGCAAGGGAAGGGGCGGAAGCAGGCGGCTCGGTCGTTGGCGCTCGCCTCGCTGATCGGGTCCGTAGTGATCGTGCTGCTCGCGACTGCGCTCGCCAGCGCGTGATGCCGCTCTGCGGCTACTGTGTCCCCGAAAAGTGACTGCCAGATTGGGTCGCCCGAACCCCAGCCTGGGCTAATGCGGTGCTGGGCGTGATCTGGAAGGCACTTTCCGTGTATTCGCCCGGGCACAAGCTGTGCACCTGTCCGACTTTTCTCCACAATTGCTTTCCACGGCACAGCTGATCGCGTCATTGGCGAGAAGGTATGCCCATGAAACGTGTCATCGCGGAATTGGTGGGTTCGAGTGGCGGCGTGATCGGCCGCCGAGATTATCCAGAACTCGCTGGCCTCTTGGACGACGCCGCAAAAAGACGCGAACTCGTCTCGGTGCTGCCCGGTGTTTACGCGCATCCCGATGTCGCTAAGGATTGGCGTGCGCTAGTGCACGCTGTGAGTATCTGGGACAAGTCCGCTGTGATCGTCGGCGAGGCTGCTGCGGCCCTCACATACTGGCCCGAGTTGGTGCCGCGAAAGGTTGAGGTCGCTGGGCGCCGCGCGCGGTTCCGTAGGCCGGGGATCGAAGTATCTCAGCGTCGGGTACCAGATTCACTGGTAGCAACACTTGCCACAGTGGCTGTTGCCGATCCCGCATTGACCGCGATTGATCTTGTGCCGACGCATGGCGGGGACTCTATTGATCGAGCGCTGCGCAGCAGAATGACGACCTTGGCCGCTATGCACAAGGCGCTGGAACTCACGACTGGGCGTATCGATAACGGAGACCGTCGCAGGATGCTGCTCGATTCTCGGGGTAAGCCGTGGTCCGAGGCAGAGCGGTTCGCCCATCGGAAATTGCGCGCGGCCGGGCTAGTGAGATGGCACGCGAATGTGCCGATCGTGTGCCATGGACAAAAGTTCTACCAGGACATCGTCATGGACGATTGTCCGTTGGTGATTGAGGTCGATGGGAAGATCCATTTGCGCCCGGACATTTTTGAGTCCGATCGTTATCGAGGCAACGCGTTACTACTGGCTGGGCGATACGTACTGCATTTCACGTGGAAGATGCTGCACGCGGTCCCGGACGTGTTCATCCCAACGACGCTGCAGACTATGGAAATGCTGCGTTCCGGAAAGTGACTGCTAGTCGGCGCTGAAATTCCTATTTGCGCAGGTAAAGCAATTTTCAGCGGAATCTGGAAGCCACTTTTCGGAATCCATCGGATCTTCGAGCGCCGGTATCATCGAGTAGGCACCATTTCTCTTTGGCTTGGAGTCCACATGCCCACCACCGCCAACTCCGTGCAGCGACCCGATAGGCGCCGGTCGTTGCTGTCGGAATCGTGTGGGGTTCCCCACGCTTGTGATACGGCGCTGCGGATGCGGGTGCTGTCCCGGGTGCCGTTCTTTTCCGGCCTGTCGCAGGAACAGCTGGCCCGAATCGACCGTCGGATGGTGTCGCTGTCGTGGGCGCAAGGGGACGCACTTTATCTGTGCGGTGATGCTTCGACGCATCTCTTCGTGCTGGCCGAGGGGCGCGTCAAGCTCGCGCAGCCGACACTTTCCGGCCAAGAAATAGTGGTCGACCTGGTCGGTCCAGGCGATCTTTTTGGGGCATTGAGCTCCCTGGGCCAGCCCGTACACGCTGAATCTGCGTGGGCACTCACGACGGTATGTGCGCTGCGAATCGACCCGAATGCATTTCGCGAGATCCTTGTCGCACAACCGGAAGTCGCGCTGAAGGTCCTCGACGATGTCGCCCAGAGATTGGCCAGCACTCGGGAGGACGTCAATCAGCATTCGGCTGGGACAGTACGCCAAAGGGTCGCAACCGCATTGCTTCGGTTGGCCGACAAATTTGGCGTGCCTAGCGACGGCGATGACGGGGCACTGTTGCAAGTTCCCTTGAGCCGGGCAGATCTCGCGGGGATCACCGGTTCTACAGCGGAGTCGGTATCCCGGGTGATGAGCCAGCTTCGTCGCGACGGCGTGATCGACTCCGGGCGCCGATGGTCGTCAATCGTCGATCGTGAGCGTCTAGTAGATGCGGCCAAGGGCGATTTCTGAGCCGATCTAATCGTGTATTGCGGCCGCGTTGTTACCAATCCCAGCGATAGTGCGGTTAATTGATCTGCGTCATGGTGATGAGGATGTGCGCTTCCTAAAGTCGGTGTTAGCAGTTCAGATTGAACTGGTGAATTCGACAAGGAGCCTGTGAAATGACTACTACCAGTGGCGATCTCACTTCAATGTCAGAGACTGCCGGTACGGAACTACCTGAGACATCGCACACAGTCCTTCGCGCCGAAGGCTTCTCGTGTCCATCCTGCGTCGCAAAGATTGAAAAGCAGGTTGGCCGCCTCAACGGCATAACAACTGTGAAGGTGCACTTCGCGACTTCGCGCATCGTTGTGGACCACGACCCGAACCTAGTAACGGTTGCCGACATCGTCGTAGCTATCGGCAAGGCCGGCTACGTCGCCCGTCCCGCCTCTTTCTGACCGGCCCGAGCACACCCGTGAGGACGTGGTTTCAATGAATATTGTGCGCGAGCTCGGGCGGCACATCGGGCAACACGCCGTAGGGCGATGGGTGGCGGGCCGGTGGACAGTCCCCGGAGTCTCCGGAGTGCTGATCATCGCCGCTCTTATCGTCGGCCAACTTTCTAATGGCACCGGCGGCTTCGGGCTCAGAGACTTGCTGATGGTGGCTGCTGCCGCCGTCGCCGGTGGCCGGATCGCTCGAAATGCGGTGCGGGCTCTCATGGCTCGCACGGTCGGCATCGACTTATTGGTAAGCGTCGCCGCGGTCGGTGCGGTAATCATCGGCGAGTACTGGGAGGCGGCCGCAGTCACCTTCCTGTTCGCTATCGGGCACGCACTGGAAACTGCGACCTTAAATCGCACTCGATCTGCGTTGGTTGCGTTGGTTGCCGTCGCTCCGGACGTCGCAATCGTCATGCGTGACGGCAGCCAGTTCGAGATAGGCGCGTCCGAAGTGCTCACCGGCGAGACGGTTCTCGTCAAAAACGGCGCCAAGGTTCCCGTTGACGGCGTGGTCATCGATGGTGCCGGCGCGTTGGACGAGGCATCCATCACCGGGGAATCGATTCCGGTGGAGAAATCTCGCGGCGACAAGGTATTCGCCGGCACAATCTCGCGAGGCGGATTCCTGCAAGTCCGTGCCGTTGGGATTGGCGCCGACACCACGCTGGCGCGGATCATCCACCGAGTCGAAGAGGCCCAAGAAGCCAAGGCGCATACGGCTCAGTTCATGGACCGTTTTTCTGCCTGGTACACCCCGGCGATCATGCTATTGGCGCTCACTGCCGGATTGATCAGTGGCGACGTGGTGCTTGCCTTGACACTGCTTGTTATCGGATGCCCAGGCGCACTAGTGATCTCGATTCCCGTGTCCATTGTCGCGGGCATTGGCCGCGCAGCCAAAGACGGCATCCTTATCAAGGGAGGCGAGTTTCTGGAGACCTCAGCCAAGATCACTCTCGTCGCGGTCGACAAAACCGGGACCCTGACGTACGGGCGGCCTCGTCTGACCGACGTGGTTGTCACCGCATCTGGCTGGGACCGCGCCCGGGTACTGAGCTGGGCCGCCCGTGCCGAGGCTGGCTCGGAGCATCCGCTTGCCCGCCCTATCGTTGCTGCCGCCGCGGCTGAAGGGCTCGCGATCACCGGGCTGCCAGAGCACACCGAGCCGGTACCAGGACAGGGCATAGTGGCGACCGTTCGTGGACGTCAGGTGCTGGTAGGCAACGCTAAGCTGCTCACCAGATATGGCCTCACGGATGACGCCGCGACAGCGGCGGCCACCCGTCTCGCCGCTGCTGGCCGGACCCCGATGATCGTCGCTGTCGACGGTTACGCCGTCGGCGTGGTCGCGGTCGCAGACGAAGTCCGACCCGACGCCGTTGAAATGGTGAAACGATTGCACAGCGCCGGAGTGCGCCGCGTCGTCATGCTTACTGGTGATGTTTCTCCCGTCGCCCAGGCGGTAGCCGAAGCTACCGGCATCGACGAGGTCCACGCGGGACTGCTCCCGCAGGACAAGCTTGAGGTGATAGCGGAATTCCAGCGCCGCGGATACATCGTCGCAATGGTCGGCGACGGAGTGAACGACGCGCCTGCCTTGGCGACCGCCGATATCGGCGTGGCAATGGGTGCGGCCGGTTCGGCAGTGGCCGTGGAGACCGCGGATATCGCGCTGATGGGCGATGATCTTCTCCGCTTACCGGAGGCAATCTCCTTGGCGCGTCGCACCGTTCGCACGATGCGACAAAATATCGTCATTGCGGTGGCGACGGTACTGGCGCTCCTGCTGGGCGTCATTTTTGGCGGTATGACGATGGCAATTGGAATGCTGGTGCACGAGGCGTCGGTGCTGCTAGTCATCGGCAACGCGATGAGGCTGCTGCGTCGAATCCCGGACTACCACGCAACGAGCCGTCAGCGCCCATCCGTCGCCGACGAGGTTGACCCTCTTCGCATGGTCGGGCGCCTATCGTGGAGTGGTGCGGACCACCATCGAACTTGACCGTGAGGTGGGTGGTAGCAGTTCTGCTGGCGGATCGGTGGACTGCGACAATGAGCAGGAGATTTGATGGGCTTGACCGGAACGCCCTTGCTGATCCTGTTCGGCGCCCTCACTGTTGCCGTGTTGTCGCTGACCGTGTTGCTGTGGTCGCGGATACGCGGGACGCGCGTGGCGCGCGGCCTGCAACGCTGGGCGTTGGTCGCCCTGTGCCAGCTGTGCGCGGTGACGCTGGTCGGGGTGGCGCTGGTCGGGGTGGCGCTGAACGACTATGGCCTATTTTCGCCTCGTGGAGCGAAGTGAGTGGTGGGCTGCTGGCACAGGTGACAGGCGTTGGCCTCAGCGCGCCGTTGACCAGCGCCAACTCCACATATCCGCCGACGGCGCCGAATCTTGACCCGCTCCGTGCCACGAAACCGCCCGTCGCCGCGCCCCTTGCCGCGCCCCTTGCCGCGCCCCTTGCCGCGCCCGTCGCCGCGCCCGACTTTGCAGGGCGACTCGAGGTCACTGGCCCCCAACCGCGTTTCTCATCTCAGTCACAGTGGACCGCCCAGGTTCGTCTGGAGCACGTAACTATCACCGGCGCTGTTTCCGGACTATCCGCGGACGCGTATGTGTACCTACCGCCGCAATACTTCCAGCCGAGCTACCTGCATACGGACTTTCCCGGCGTCGAAGTCTTCACCGGTTACCCCGGAACGATCGACAGCTTCGTATACCGAATGAACTACCCAGACGTCCTACTTCGTGCGATTACTAGCCACCGGGCCAATCCGATGGTGCTGGTGATGCTGCGCCCGTCGGTCACCTTCCCGCGAGACACCGAGTGCACCGATGTACCGGACGGCCCGCAGGCCGCGACCTTCTTCGGCGCAGATGTTGTCGCGGCAGTCGAGGCCCATTACCGGGTGCAAGCGACGAGCTGGGGGGCTATTGGGGACTCCGCAGGCGGCTATTGCGCCACGAAGCTGACGATGCTCAATCCCGGCCGGTTCGCGGCAGCAGTCTCGATGTCTGGGTACTACTTCGCGCTGGGCGACCACTCGACCGGAGACCTTTGGGGCGGCTCGCCGGTGATCCGTGATCTCAACGACTTGCACTGGCGCCTTACGCACCAGCCAGCGCCGCCGGTGTCGATACTGGTATGCACTTCCCCGTCCGAGACGGGTCCGTACGGCTATCAGGAGGCGATGCGTTTCGTCAGACAGATCACGGCCCGGATGTCGGTTGCCGTGTTGACCGTCCCAAATGGCGGCCACGACATGAGCACCTGGAACTCGGAGCTACCTGCGGCGTTGCCGTGGCTATCGGCGAAGCTCGTCCCGCCTGGTCTGGCACGTGGGGGCCCGCGATGAGCCTGGTGGGCGTCCCACTGCTGCTGCTGGTGCTCATGCTTGCCCTCGGGCTGCCGCTGCTAGCCGTACTGTGCTGGTGCCGGGTTCGGGGGCCCTCCCGGCTGCGATGGACGCAGCGCATCGGACTCCTACTGTGCTCTCAACTCGCTGCCGTACTAGCCTTCGGCGTGGCACTTAACGACGAGTTCGATTTTTTCAGCTCGTGGACTGCGCTGGTAGCGAGCGGTTCCCATGCCGTGCCGGTAATCACGACAGTGCCATCCAGCGCGAACGACTCGATGAGGAATCCCCCCTCGGCGGGCCGAATCACCAACGGCCAGGGAGGCAACTGACACATGAACCTGCTGGTGGCTATCCCGTGCGCGCTTGGCGCCGCCGTGGCATACGGCGTCAGCGCCGCCGTTCAGCATCATGTCGCGCACACCGGCACCGGGCGCGTAGACCCACGCGGGTTGCTGGCGCTCGTGCGCGATCCGCGATGGCTGGCATCGATGCTCGGCGACGGGGTCGGCCTGGTACTGCAAATTATCGCGTTGAGCGCGGGGCCGGTGGTGCTGATCGCCCCGCTATTTGTGTTGGCGGTGCCGGTGTCGTTGCCCGCGGGTTGGCTGCTCGGCGGTCATGCCCCCCGGCGACGAGACTACTGGGGCTGCGCTCTCATCATCGCGGGGCTGGCGACATTCTTTGCCCTACTGGGAAATCCGGCGCCGGGCACGGCGCTTTCGGGCAGAGCCGGACTGACTGCCGGCTTAATCGCACTCGTCGCCTTTGGCGTGACGTTCGTTGCACTGCACCGAAGCGGCCCGACGGTCAGGGCCTTCGGATATGGGGTGATTGCCGGCGCAGGATTCGGCCTAGTGGAAGTGCTAGTCAGCGCAGTTTCCACCGTGTGGGCCACCGACGGAGCACGAGGATTCACCCAGCCCAATGGATATTTTAACCTCGTCATGGTGGTCGTTGTAGGCGTGGTCGCCATCACTTTCACTCAGCTTGCGTTCCAGGTCGGACCGTTGGCAGCAAGCTTCCCCGCCAACGAGTGCGCTGCGCCCGCCGTCGCGGTATTGCTGGGCGCCATCCTGCTGCACGAACCGATGCCCGCGAACGTCGTCATACTTGGCGGGTATCTGTTGTGCCTGTTGGCGGTGGTCGCCGGAACCGTAGCGCTGGCGTCGGATACCAAGGCGTCGTCACCGCGCGCCCCCGGTACGTCACGCACGCGTTCGGGTCGGCATACTGTGCGTTCATGAAGGTCCACGTGCGAAGGAATGGCCGTAACTGGCGTCGGTCGCGTCAGGATGCGGCAGTGCGGGGCCGATGACACTCCCTAGCGAATTGATAGCGCGATTGATGCGGCGCGTGGTGTTGGCCGCGGCGATTTGGTCTGCGGTGAGCATCCCGCTGCGCGGGCACCACTGGAGTTGGCCACTGACCGTGGATATGGCGTTCGGAGTGCTCAACGTACCGGCCGAACCCAGCCTGTTCACCGCTGCGGTGATGTTCCTGATGGCTGCTGCGTTGCGGCGTCGTCTGCGAGCCGCGCTGGTGGTGGTGGTCGTATTCGAAGTAGCGATCGCGTTAGCACAACTCGCCGCAGCGATCCTCAGGCTGACCAACGATGAGCTTGTGCGCGCGGCTGGCGTGCATATCGGCCAAGGACGCTTGGTGTATCTGGCAGTGTCCGGGCTAGCAGGCGTGCTGGTGGTTGTGGTCGTGTGGTCATGCCGGGCGTCGTTCCCGGCGCGACTACGTGCCCGGGCATGGTGGACGGCGCTGATTGCGCTCCTCGCCGGGATCCTCGCATCGGCCGGGATCACGTTGGTACTCACTGAGGCATACCCGGGCGCCCTGTCCGAAGGCTCACGGATCTGGTGGTCGGTGCGAATCGCGCTCGGGGCAATCACCGATCTTGAAGGCGTCCCCGTCGTCCGCGGCGCAATCGGTACGCACTGGGTGGCCACGGTCGGTGGACTTCTATCCGCATTGGCGGTACTGGGCGCGGTCTGGGTGTTCACCCGGTCAGCTCGCGCTAGCCAACTACTCAGCGCCGCCGACGAGATCGGCGTGCGCCGACTCTTGCAGAGCCACGGCGATCGAGATTCGCTGGGCTACTTCGCGACTCGACGCGACAAGTCGGTTGTCTTCGCGCCGAACGGGGCCGCTGCGGTCGGCTACCGGGTAGTCGCGTCAGTGAGCCTCGCAAGCGCGGACCCCATAGGGCCGGTGTCCGCCTGGCCTGCGGCGATCACGGTGTGGTTAACGGAGGCGCACTCGCACGGGTGGTATGCGGCGGTGTTGGCCTCCGGTGAGCGGGCCACCGAAGCCTATGTGGCGGCCGGATTGAAAGCGCTCAGTTTGGGCGACGAGGCGATCATCGACGTGGACGAATTCACGCTCCGCGGGCCCGCCATGCGGCCGGTACGCCAGGCAGTCACCCGCATTCGGCGGGCCGGCTATCGGCTGCAGATGCGCCGACACGGTGACATCCCGGCCGTCGAGCTCACCGAACTACAGCGCCTAGCCGACCTATGGCGTGGGGACGCCACCGAACGCGGTTTTTCGATGGCATTAGGCCGGCTCGGCGACCCATCTGACGAGCGCTGCCTGATGGTCACCTCCCACGACTCCGACGGCGCTGTCCGCGGCCTGTTGTCGTTTGTGCCGTGGGGAGCGCACGGACTGTCGCTGGATTTGATGCGCCGGGATTCTCAGGCGGAAAACGGGTTGATCGAATATATGGTTGCTGGCCTGGTTGCGGACAGTCCCGGCATCGGGGTTCGCCGTATTTCACTGAACTTCGCCATGTTTCGTTCGGTGTTCGGGGCAATCGACCAGGTGGGCGCGGGCCCGATCGTCCGGCTCACTGGCGCGCTGCTGTCGGTTGCGTCCCGGTTTTGGCAGGTGGAATCGTTGTATCGAGCCAACGCGAAATACTTACCGGCGTGGGTGCCGCGGTACCTCTGCTACGACCCGGCGCTGCCGTTGGCCCGAGCCGCAGTCGCCGCCGGCATGGCCGAAGGTTTCCTGCCCGGTGGGTCGGTCTGGCCGTTGCCCCGCGATCCCGATGAACTGATCCTCGCAGTGGGCGGCACCAGCACAGTCGATGGTCCCACGATGCCGTTTCTCAAGGCCGTGCATGCGTGCGAGCAAACGACCAAACCGCTCCGGCCCCGTCGGCGGGTCAGCCAGCAACAACGCGCCCGCCGCGCCAAGATTGAGCTTTTGCAGGCGGCCGGCATGGACCCTTACCCGGTCACCGTGCCGCGCAGTTGCCAGATCGCTGAGGTGCAGGCTCGCCACCAGGGGCTATTGGCTGGGCAGAAGACCGGCGAGATCGTTTCGCTCGCCGGCAGGGTTCGGGCGCTACGTGATTTCGGCGGTGTCACCTTTGCTGAACTTCAGGGTGGTGGGGCCGCGATTCAACTGATGCTCACGGCGGATCACACGCCGCAGCCTTGTCGGCAACTGTGGCGCCGGACCGTCGATCTGGGGGATCAAGTCAGCGTCAGCGGCGAGATTGCGACGTCGGATTCCGGTGAGCTGTCCATCGTCGTGACTGACTGGATGATGGCCGCGAAGTGCCTACGGCCGCTGCCAGGGGCCCGGGCTGGTCTGGTCGATTCGCAGGTTCGGGCTCGACGCCGACACGTGGACCTGCTAGTCAACCCAACGGCCATGCGCACGTTACGGACGCATTCTGTGGTGGTCGACGCACTACGAGACACGTTGAAGGCCAAAGGCTTTGTCGAAGTGGAGACGCCGATCTTGCAGTTGACGGCGGGCGGCGCGACGGCTCGACCATTCCGCACCCATAGCGGCGCGCATGACGCCGACCTGTACCTGCGCATTGCCCCAGAGTTGCAACTCAAGCAGTTGTGCGTGGCAGGCATGGATCGGATTTTTGAGCTTGGGCGCAACTTTCGCAACGAAGGCGTGGACACGACACACAACCCCGAATTCACCGTGGTCGAGGTGTACGAGGCATGGTCCGACTATCACGGAATGCGTGAGCTCACCGAGGCGTTAATCCGCGAGGCGGCTGAAAGAGTGGGCGCGTTCTCCCCGCCAGCTGCGCCCAGACGCGGCGGTATCGACGGCCATCACGAAGCTCTCGGCGTAGCAGAACTGGCTGGCGACTGGGCGGTGGTCGACGTGCATGAAGCGGTCAGCCGGGCGTGCGGAGAACCGGTCGATCCCGGGACACCGCTGCGTCGCCTCCGCGAGCTGTGCGCGGAACACTCTGTCACGTGCGCGCTCGGCGCGGATGCCGGAGATGTTCTCGTCACGTTGTATGAGGCGCTGGTCGAAAAGCAGACGACGGCACCTACGTTTTACGTCGACTTCCCGCTAAGTGTGTGCCCGCTCACCCGCCCGCACCGCGACGACGCACGATTGGCCGAGCGTTGGGATCTGGTAGCTGGCGGCATGGAAATCGCTACCGCGTATTCGGAATTAGTCGATCCGATCGACCAGCGGGCACGGCTCGAGGTGCAGGCACAGCGGGGCGCGCTCGGTGACCCGGAGGCCATGCACGTGGACGAGACCTTCTTGGATGCGCTCGAATACGCAATGCCGCCCACCGGTGGGCTGGGCATCGGTGTCGACCGGCTGGTGATGATGCTGACCGGAGCGTCCATCCGCGACACGCTGGCGTTCCCATTCGCCCGGCCGATGTAGTCCTATCCGCGCCAACCAGGCCTACGCGCCAATAGAACTCATCGGGGGATACTGGAAGGCATGAGAGACCTGCGCGCCATGAACCAGCAGATTATCGAGAAATTTCGTGCGGGCGCAGATATGGGTGGGATGCCTCGCGACCGCATGCTCTTGCTCACCACCACGGGCCGACGGTCCGGGTTACCCCGCACCGCGCCAATGATGTTCACGAGGGTGAACGGCACGCTGGTAGTGGTCGCGTCGAACTCCGGAGCGGCGCGCGACCCGGACTGGTATCGAAACCTCGTCGCGGATCCGGCGGTCACCGTCGAGATCGGCGACGAGCACTTCGCGGCCACGGCCCGACCCGCGAAAGACCCCGAGCGCGCGGCAGTGTGGGCGTCGGTGATTGGGCAAATCCCTATGTATGTGCAGCATCAGCAATCGACCAAGCGCGAGATTCCGCTCGTCGAGCTGATTGCGGACACGCCCCACGCGGAGTGATCGTGCCGTGGGGCAGCGCACGCGGGCCCTGGCTATTTCGCCTGTAGATCATCCAATGCCACCGTGGCTGGCTGGCTCCTCCTCATCGCCCGCGGCCTGCCTCGCCAGCACATACAACAAGTCCGAAACTCGGTTCACATAGACGGCCACCTGATCGTTAATGGGGACGTCCGGCGAGCAGTTCGCCTGGTAGGCCACCAACCGACGCTCTGCTCGCCGCACCAGCGTTCGAGCCACGTCGAGCGCGGCCGATACCGCATTGGCGCCGGGCAATACGAACACCGGACGCAGGGGTTTCGCCGTCATCAACTCATCGATTCGTCGCTCCAAGCGCGCGACCATATCGGGGGTTACTAGCGACACGCCCGGTACTAGTTGGTCGCGTCCATGCGGGTTTGCTACTAGGTCTGCGCCTACCACGAACAGGTCGCGTTGAACGGCGAGAATGTCTGCGACCAGGGAATTGTCGGGCTGAGAACTGCCTACTCTTGAGCACTTGATCGAATCGGCCTCGGTGGTCGGGTCTGCATTCTCGGCATTGCACGCGCGGGTCGCATCCACGGCAGCTGCGGCCCGAGCCATGCCCAGAGCTGCGACCGTTTCGTCGATACAGCCGACCGTTTCGATCAGCGGTGATGCCTTCGATGTGCGGCCGCCGAACAGCAGCCCTGTCGAGCCATCGTCGCCGAGTTTGGTGTAAATGCGGCTGGTAGCCATCAGAACTCCTTAGGCGAAGCGGATTTCGCGTCCGTATCTATCGACGCGGTGGGAATCGGCGGCATTTCGCTGGACCATGGCGAGGGTTCTGTGAAGAATTCCTCCGTCCGAATATTGACGGGGTCGGCGCCGAGTGCCTCGGCCGCAGCTTGGCACCCCGTCACGAATCCAGGAGGGCCGGACGTGAAAACCGCGTAACCGCGAAGGGATGTGAACTCGGCCGCCAGCAAGTCCGGAATACGTGAATGACGCGCTTCGTACGCCTCGCGCGTGCATGTAAGCCGGTAGTCGAACTGAGCGAACTCCGCAGCCCACGCTTCGAACTGAGCCCGGTCGATGGCGTCGGCCGCGGTGCGACCGGAGAAGAACAGCGTCACCGGTGGGGGCATCGCCGGATTCGGCTCACCGCCGCCGGGACGGGCGTCGCCGACACCGTCGCCGGGACGGCCGACACCGCCACCGGGACGGGCGTCGCCGACACCGCCGGCACCACCGCCACCGACGCCGAGTAGCGCCTCGGCAAGCGACCGTAGCGGGGCAAGTCCGGAACCGGCGCCGAGCAGCAACACCGGCGCCGCCCAGTCCGGTGCGGCCACGAATGTTCCGAACGGACCTTCGACGGACACCTCGTCATACATCGCAAGTCGGTGCGCCCACGTGCTGGTCGGCCCGTTCGGCACCAACGTGACGAGCACGGATAGCAGGCCGTCGGCTCGGGGCGCGCTGGCGACCGAGTACGAGCGTTGCGGGATCGCGTACTTCGCGTCGGCGAGCAGCATGTATTGGCCAGCACGAAAGCGCATCGGTTCGCCCACCGGCTCGAGCCATAGTTCACGGATCACCGGCGTGACGAGCTTCGCTGCGCGCACCCGATATCGGAAGCTGTCCCAGGAAGAATCGGTCACATCATCACTGTGGCACGATCGGGTTAGCGAGGGCCATGTGGCGCTCGGCACGATTCGGCGCTTCGGTGAGGTCCGTGTCGACTTCGCCACACGGCAGCGCACGATTACGGGCTGCTGCTTCTGCCCCTATGGAGTTTCGGCGGCAGGTGAGGTGCCTGACCAGGTATGACGATGTTCGCGGGCGGAGCCCGTCAGGCCCGGGCTGCGGGACGCGCCCGGTCGGCGAGAAGCGACGCTGAAGGCGTATTCCCACGATCGCACGGTAGCGTAAAAATATGGGAAGAATTCCGACAATCACATTTTCGACGGGCGCCACGATGCCACAACTCGGCTTCGGGGTGTGGCAGGTAGCGGACGACGAGGCGGAAGCCGTCGTTGCCGAAGCCCTGAAGGTGGGCTATCGATCGATCGACACGGCCCAGATGTACCGCAACGAATCAGGGGTGGGCCGGGCGCTGGCTGCCTCCGACGTGGATCGCGCCGACGTATTTTTGACGACGAAACTGGACAACGATGCGCACGGATACGACGAGGCGCAGCGCGCGTTCGATGAGAGCCTGAAGCGGCTCCACACCGATTACGTTGATTTGTTCCTGATCCACTGGCCGCTTCCCGCGGCGGACCGGTACGTCGAGACGTGGCGGGCGTTGAACGAGATCCGACGCTCCGGGCGCGCGAAATCCATTGGGGTGTCGAATTTTACGGCCGAGCATCTACAGCGGCTGATCGACGATACCGGTGTGGCGCCGGTGATTGACCAGATCGAGCTACACCCGTATTTCCAGCAGCGCGACATGCGCTCCTTCAACAGCCAGCACGGTATTGCGACGGAAGCGTGGTCGCCGCTCGGTCAAGGCGGCGATGTACTGACCGACCCAGTGATCGTCGGAATCGCCGCGCGACTCGATGTGAGCCCCGCGCAGGTCGTCATCGCCTGGCACCTAGCGATCGGAAACGTGGTGATCCCGAAGTCAGTCACTCCCTCCCGAATCGCGGAGAACTTCGCGGCTGCCGATGTCTCCCTGACTGCAGCGGACCTCGCTGCGATCGAGGCGCTGGACCGTGCGACTGGCCGCATCGGGCCCGACCCGGATTCGGTCGGCGGGCCCTCTTAACCGCGAAGCGGCGACCTATGCGCCGAATCCGGGGTCGGCCGCGTCTTCAGCATTCTGCAAGACTCGCATGATGTTCCCGCTCGTCAGTGCGGCGATGTCGGTATCCGCCCAGCCGCGGTCGGCGAGTTCTACGAGCACCGCTGGGTATCGGGATACATCCTCTAGCCCAGTCGGTAACGCAGGGACGCCGTCGTAGTCGCCGCCGAGGCCGATATGGTTCACTCCCGCTACCTCACGTGCGTGGTCAATGTGGTCTGCGACATCGCTGATCGTCGCGGTGGGGGCCGGGTGCGCCGCCTGCCATCGGGATAGTTCGGCGACGGCTGCTGGATCCTTTCCGGCATCGTTGTCGTAGGCGTAGACACCAAGGTTGAGGCGCTGTCGCTCGGTGAGCTCGTTGGCGGAGTGATCCGCGCAATGCTGTGACACGAATGCTGGCACGAACGTGAGCATGATGACGCCGCCGTTGCCGGGCAGTTGCGCCAATACATCGTCCGGGACGTCGCGGACATGGTCGGTCAATGCGCGGCATGATGAATGCGAAAAAACCACGGGGGCAGTGGAGGTCGCCAGTGCATCGTGCATGGTGGACGGGGCGACATGCGACAGGTCGACTAACATGCCCACCCGATTCATCTCGCGCACCACATCACGGCCGAAATCGGTGAGGCCGCCGGCGGCCGGTACGTCCGTTGCCGAGTCGGCCCACGGGTTGTTCTCATTATGGGTGAGGGTCATGTAGGCGACCCCCAACGCTCGCAGTGTGCGCAGCACAGCGAGGGACCCCGCGATGGAGTGCCCGCCTTCGGCTCCCATCAGCGCGGCGATACGCCCGGATGACCATGCGCGGCGCACGTCTGATGCTGTGCGGGCCGCCACGAATGTCTCCGGATAGCGGGCGATGATCCTTCTGACGCAGTCGACTTGCTCCAGCGTGGCGACAACGGCGCCTGCTCCACCCAATGTGCTGGGTACAAATACGGAGAAAAACTGGGCGCCCACTCCACCCGCGCGCAACCGAGAAATATCGGTATGCAGCGTCGGTTGGTCCTGCGAAATGTCGACGACGTCGAGATCGTAGTGGCACAGATCGCGCAGCGCCCACGCCAAGTCGTTATGTCCATCGAAAATCGGTGCAGCGCTGAGGATCTCGCTGATTTTGTCAGTCTGTGCCAATGTCATGGTTTCTATCGTCTCACGGTGCGTAGCGCTGGGTCGAAGTAGCAGGGTGACACCACCGGAACTGACATCACCGTTACAGCTGTGCCAGCCGCTGGGCGGCCTCCTGTATGACGCTGTCCTTCTTGCAGAACGCGAACCGCACCAGGTGGGCCCCGTGCGCGGGATCGTCATAAAACACCTGAGTCGGAATCGCGACCACACCGACTCGGGCCGGTAGCGCGCGGCAGAACTCAAGTCCATCGTGCTCGCCGATCGAGCGAATATCGGCCTGCACGAAGTAGGTGCCGCCCGGGACCGACACATCCAGTCCCGCGGCTTGAAGGCCGATGCAGAGCGCATTCCGCTTGGTCTGCAATGAGTTTCGCAATCCCTTGACCCAAGCGGACTCGTGTTCGAGGGCATACGCCACTGCAGGCTGGAACGGCGCTCCGCCGACGAACGTCAGGAACTGCTTTGCTGCGCGAACGGCCGCAATCAGCGCCGCTGGCCCGCAGACCCAGCCGATCTTCCAGCCGGTGACATTGAATGACTTTCCGGCCGACGAAATAGTAATGGTTCGCTCGGCCATCCCTGGGAGCGTGCCGATAGGAATGTGTGCGGCCGAGTCGAAGGTGAGGTATTCGTACACCTCGTCGGTCACCACTGTCAGGCCCCGCGCGATGGCGAGCTCGGCGATGAATGTCAACTCGCTCTGTGTTAGTACAGTGCCGGTGGGGTTGTGCGGCGAATTGATCAAGAGCAGCTTCGTGCGGTCGGTGATGGCTGCGGCAAGCCGGTCGCCGTCCAGCGCGAATCGACCCGCGTCGTCCCGAGTTAGCGGCACCGCAACGGCTTTCGCGCCGGCCATGGCGACTACTGCTTGATACGAGTCGTAATAAGGTTCGAGCATCACGACCTCGTCACCCACATCGGCTAGCGCAAGAATCGTTGCGGCGATCGCCTCGGTGGCGCCGACCGTCACCAGCACTTCCGATGCAGGATCGAACTCCTGCTGGTAGTCACGGAACCGCGCGGCCGAGATGGCGGCCCGAAGTTCGGGTGTCCCCGGCCCCGGTGGGTATTGGTTGACGCCGCGAGCAATGGCGTCGCGCGCGACATCCAGCATTGCTACCGGGCCGTCTTCATCAGGGAAGCCCTGGCCCAGGTTGAGTGCACCTGCCGAATTCGCGAGCGCCGTCATCTCCGCAAAAATAGTGGAGGTGAACCGCCGGAGCCTCGGCACAAGCGTCGCGACGGGGCGCGGGTTGTCAGCGAGATGCGCAGTGGGGGACGTAGTCATTCCATAGTTGTACTCGCCGTCGGCAGGAAGCATCCAGTAGTGATGTGAGATCACACAGGCACGCCGGGCTCTGGCACCAAGCTCGGTAGGTGTGTGGTCGCGCTGTTACCCGAGGCGCCGGGCGCGCAGTACGACATCGTCAACGTGGTGCGACGCTGCGATGGCGCCGGGTGGGCGCGGTCGTTTCTCGTGGATCTCGATAGCCCAGTCGGCTGAGTGTTCAAGGGCTGCAACGAAATCCTCGACGCGGACGTACGCATCGGGGTCGAACACTCGGCTGTCAGTGGCGGTATTGATTGCTGCGCGCATCGGCCCAAGGTCGTGGCTCACCACTAGCAGTGTGCCCCCAGGCGCTACCCCACCCAGCAGGTTCGAAACCCCGCGGCCATCGGGAGTTCGAGGGATCGATGCGTACTGGGCCGAGACAAGATCGAATGCTGCCACGTCGATGGCATCGAGCGCATTGGCGTCTGCCTGGCGGGACGTGATCTGGGCGTTGCGCCTCGCGGCTTCGGCGTCGATTCGATCCAGTGCTCGCTGCGATATGTCGAGGGCAGTGACGTGCCAGCCCAACTCGGCCAGCCACAGTGCATCGCCTCCTTCGCCGGCGCCGACATCAAGTGCGCGCCCCGGGGTTAGCCCGCTAAGTTCATTGACGAGCGTCCCGTTCGGCTGGCCACTCCACATCTGTTCTCCGCCGTAGCGGTGGTCCCAGTCCGCCTGGTGAGCGGACGGCCTGGCGGCGGCCTGGATATCTTCGTGCGCAAGGCTGAAGGCGATCATGGCGCCGACCCGGCTTCCATCGGCGGCGGCGTGCAGTACTTGCTGACTGGGATCGGTCACGTTGCCGGCAGCGTAGAGGCCAGCTACCGCGGTGGCCCCAGTCGCGTCGACCGACAGGCTTTCGCCTAGCCCGCTCGGGTGCGCAGCTGATTGCAGGCCAAGCGGCTCAAAAATTTCGGTGCGCACCGAGAACTTTGGGCCGACCGCGACTGCGTCGACGTCGATCCGCGTGTGATCGACCAGTTCGACTGCAGACACGCGCCCTTCGTCATCGGCGATTATGCGGCTCACGGGTCCGGACGCGATCACTACCGCGGCAGCTCGAAGCGTGTCGAGTTCTGCTTCGTCGACGTCAAATTCGCCGTGCAGCACTACGGTGAGCCGGTTGCTGAGCCGGCGGAAGAGGGCGACAGAGTGCAGCCCCATGGGGTGGGTGACGATCTGGACGATGCGCTGATCACGTACCTCGAAACCGTGACAGAACGGGCAGTGGATAACGTCGCGACCCCAGTGTCCGGCGAGTCCGGCGATGTCGGGAAGTTCGTCCACCAGCCCGATCGCGGCAAGCACTCGTCGGGCGACGATGGAGTGACCGCCGACGAGGTCAATGCGGAAGTGGTTTATGTCCGCGCGGGTGACACGGATAGCACGGCCAGCCAGCACCTCGCCGCCGTAGCTGCGGACCTCACTCCGCCCGGCGGTGATCAAGTCCGACGGCGCAGCGCCTTCGTAGCCTAGGTAGCCATGCATGTGAGCTGCCGGAGCGTTCCGGGGTTCGCCTGCATCGACGACGATGACGGACCGTCGCTGGCGGACGAGCTGTAGTGCCCCGGCTAGTCCGGCTGCCGATCCGCCGATGACGGCGACATCGCAATACCGTTCAACACCGTGCCGTTCGATGGTGTGGGGAGCTTCATGTGTCATGACCGCGACGCTACAACCGATATCCTAAAAGCGCATACCATCTTGCAATATTCGCAAGATCGATGAAGAGGAGTGATCGTGGCGGAGCTGGGGGAGATTGAAAAGGTGGTCCGGTCCCGATTGCGGAGCATGCGCCAGACCTTGGGTCTGTCCCTCGATGAGCTCGCCACCCGGTGCAACCTGAGCCCCTCCACGATCAGTAGGGTCGAGACTGGCAAACGGACGATCAGCCTCGATGTCTTGCTTCCGCTGGCGACGGCACTGCAGATCGACCTCGATGCGCTCTTGGACGTGCACAGCGACGACAACGTGGTGATCCGTCCGGCGCCGGATCACTGTGGCGATCGCACAACCTGGATGCTGAGTCGACCCACTAGTAAAACCCCCGCTTCGAAAGTGCGCCTAGAACCTACTCGTTCCCCGGTTGTGCAGCGTGTTCATCCTGGCCACGATTGGTTCTTCGTCATCGAGGGACGCGTGCGATTGTCTCTTGGTGACCGCGAAATTACCGTCGAGGCGGGCGAAGCCGCTGAGTTCACCACCATGACGCCCCACGCCATTGCCGCTGTCGATGCTCCAGCGGAACTCATCATGATCTTCGACCGGGATGGACAACGCGCCCATATTCACGACGGAGCTGGTGCCCGAGCCGCCAGTTAGCCCCGACAGACCCCGTGCACCGTATAGCTGGTCCGGGGACTGGCTGCTACTTTCCCAGCCCCGCCACGAGGTTGATCGTGATGGCCAGAATGACCGCACCGAAAAGGTATGACAAGAGCGCATGCCGGAGCGTGACGGCCCGGATCTCTTTGGTAGTGATCTCGGTGTCGGACACCTGAAACGTCATGCCAACGGTGAAGGCGAAATAGGCGAAGTCGCTGTACTGCGGAGGATCGTCCTGGTTGAAACCGATGCCTCCGAGCGGCTCCGCGTAATACAGCCTCGCATAGCGAGTGGCGAACATTGTGTGTACGACACCCCACGCCAGTGCGACGCTGACGACGCTCAGCAATGCCTGGGTAATCCTATTTCCCGAACCGGCCAAGACGAGCCCGATGGCCAGCAGGCTTACCACCGACGCGCTCAACACAATCAGGTCGATGACAGCACGCCCCGCATCTTCTTGGCGCGCGTGACTCGCAGTGTGGTGCTGATCCATCGGCCAGATTGTGGCCCACATCCACGACAGGAATCCCGCCGAGGCAACCATCCACCCGCTCAGCAGGCCATAGCGCCAACCGACGGCAGCGCTGACGCCGACGCCGGCAACTATCCCGCCGACCATCACGAGTAACAGGCGCCACCGCAGCGACACGCCGCCATTACGTTCGCCCGCCGTTGAGTTCATTGAATCCTCACCCCGAAAATTTTCCTGATTTGCGATTGGCCAGTAGGACAAGCACTAGTAGCGGCTCTCTGTCATGCTAAGAAAGCGCGGGCCGCTACGAGACGGACCCGCGGTGTCGCCCATACAGTCGGCACCCGTCACAAGGGGCAATTACGTATCGAGAGCGCCAGTGTCAAGCCTCGTCCGAAGTTGTGCGAGTGCTCGCGTGAGGAGCCGTGACACTTGCATTTGGGATGTACCAACAATTTTTGCAATGTCGGTTTGGGTTCGTCCGGTGAAAAACCGCAACACGAGAACGCGTCTTTCTGCTTCCGGTAGCTCTGAGAGTGCT
>JBDTAR010000099.1:0-25769 GCA_039924545.1 Nakamurella sp.
TGCTCGGGTGGAACTACTTTCCACCAACATAAGCTCACGTAGGACCGCGGGTCGCTCACGTGTCATGCGGCAGCGGCCGAAAAGGCCACCGTCAGCTCCTTGCCCATGGCCGCGGCCAGGCGATCCAGCAGAGGAATGGTCGGAATCGCGCCCCCACCTTCGAGTCGTGACAACGCGGACTGTGTCATCCCCGCGAGTGACGCCAACTCGACCTGAGTTAACCCCAGGGCCAGCCGCTGCTCGCGTGCCGCCTTACCAATTAAGCACGCACGTTTCGCCTCGTCATACCCCGCTCGAAACTCAGCGGTCTCTCGACGGTCGCGAATACGGTCGTCATAGGAACTATGAGTCGTGCTCATGTTTCACTCCTTCCCGCCGGATCGAAAATGCGATGCGCGACCCCATGTGACGCCTCGCAGATCAGTTGCGCTCGGTGAGCCCGAGCAACTTCACTCGTCTCCACCTGTCGCGACTTCGCAAAAACCGTCAGCAGGACGACGCGCCGATCAGCTGCGAGCCAATACGTGACCCGCGTCTGCTGCCTCAGCAACCTAAAGCAGCAGCTCCCGCACTTTTCCACCGAGGTGCCGCGAATACGGCTCGCCGAGAGATTCCGCCTCCTGCGCAAGCAGCCCGACCAAAAAGTCGACACGACCGAGATCCCGATCCGATAGACCCTCGAGCCAGGTCCGTACCTCAGGTTCGATCTCGACGACATACAGTCCCGGCATATCTCTGATGCTATATAGCTACGAAGCTATAGGCAAGATCGAGACTCGACCTTTCGGGCTTGCAGTGGATCTCGACGCCCCACACTCGGCCGAATCAGCCGTGGATTTCAACCTGCGAACCAGTTTCAGCGCTCAATCCGTGACGCGCCATGGTGACGCGTTTTACCTGGAAGACCAAGGAATCCGCAGGTCACGACGTGAGGGTTTAGCCGCTGTCACTACGCGTAAACAGGCCTGTGAAATGCACAAACAGACCGTCTTGGCGGGAATCCTCAGGTCGCAGGTTCGAATCCTGCCGGGCGCACCGCCGGGCGCACAGGGGACTGACCTGCCCGAACCCGAAATGTTCTGGTCCACTGATCCGCTATTGACCAGGGCTACTTCTGGACCAGCGTCGTTTCGAAGCTGTAGCGATCGGGCCGATAACAGTGCGACCCGTATTCAACGGCCCGGCCAGCGTTGTCGAACGCCACCCTTGTCATGGTGAGCACGGGGCCGCCCTCGGAAATGCCGAGGAGTTCCGCCTCATCAGCACGGGCACGCCGGGCACCGATGGTTTGCCGGGCAATCGCGATGGTGACACCCCGCGCACGCAGCACCTGGTAGAGCCCACGCCGCTGTAGCTGCTCGGCGGTGATATCCAGGAAGTCTTCCGGTAGGTAGTTCTCCAACACTGCGACCGGCGTGCCATCCGCACCGCGCTGACGACGTAGAAAAAGGACGTTGCTGCCGACGGGCACGCCGAGCTTCCCCGCCACGTCCTCGCGCGCCGCGATCACCTCGCTAGTCAGCACACGGGTCGTCGGTGAGTGGCTGTCCGCGTCGAGGTCGTCGTACAAACTAGTCAGCTCGACCGGCCGCGTCACTGTCCCCTGAACCACCTGCGTGCCGATGCCTCGGCGCCGAACCAACAGTCCCTTGTCGACCAATTCCTGGATCGCGCGGCGGACCGTCGGTCTGGACAGGCCTAGCTGCCGTCCGATGCTGATCTCGTTTTCCAGGCGCGAGCCCGCTGGAATAGCCCCGGTATGAATGGCCGCTTCCATCCCCGTAGCAATCTGAAAATAGAGCGGCACCGGCCCGGTGCGATCGAGGCCGATCAGTAGGCCTTCCAGCCAACCTTCCGAATGTGACGACACGACAACTCCTCCACCGCGTACGTGTAGTGCGAAAACACACTGCGTAGACATATTGTCGCGACAATGTTACGTCCTAGCACCCTGACGATAGGACACATGGGAACGGCGTGGAGAATCGTGCTGCAGAAACGTCGACGATCGCTTGACACTGTATTTGTTAGGACAATACGATGTATTCGCATCACTCGGACGAAGCTGAAGAGGTGACGACTTGACCACCGACACATCGCCTTTTGATGTCATCACCTTCGGGCGGATCAGTGCAGATATCTATCCGCTACAAGATGGCGTCCCGCTCGAAGAGGTGCAGACCTTCCAGAAGTACCTGGGCGGTAGCGCCACCAACGTAGCGGTAGCGGCTGCCCGCCATGGGTTGCGCAGCGCCGTCATCACCGGCGTCGGTGACGATCCTTTCGGCCGCTATTGCAAGATGGAGCTCACCCGCCTCGGCGTGGACAATCGGTTCGTCATCACCGACCCAGTGCACCCCACTCCCCTGGCGTTTTGCGAAATTTTCCCTCCAGACAACTTCCCGCTCTACTTCCGTCGCGAGCCGAAGGCACCTGATCTCACCATCACCGACGGCGACCTCGACCTCGACGCGATCCGCAGTTCGCGGGTTTTCTGGGCCACCGTGACTGGGTTATCTGAAGAGCCGAGCCGCGCTGCTCACTTCACCGCCTGGCGGGCCCGCGGTCGCAAGGAGCACACCATTTTGGATCTCGATTACCGCCCGATGTTCTGGTCATCACGCGCCGACGCCAGTGCGCAAGTGAGCCACGCCCTGGAGCACGTCACCGTCGCTGTCGGCAACCTCGAAGAATGTGAAGTGGCTGTCGGCGAAAGCGACCCACAGCGAGCCGCCGACGCACTGTTAGACCGCGGGGTTCACCTGGCCGTCGTCAAGCAAGGACCGCGCGGCGTGCTGGCCAAGACGGCCACCGAAACCGCCGAGGTGCCGCCCTACCCTGTCACTGTCGTTAACGGACTCGGGGCTGGCGACGGCTTCGGCGGCGCACTGGTATTCGGCCTACTCCAGAAATGGCCGCTGGAGAAGATCATGCGATTTGCCAATGTCGCCGGCGCCATCGTCGCCTCCCGCCGGGAGTGCTCGACGGCGATGCCGAGCACTACCGAAGTCACGGATCGAATGGCAGAACAGTTGCCACCTAAAATGACGGAAGAACTGATATGACGGCGTCCGGCATCACGGCAATCAGCGCCGAGCAATTCACCGCACTCCGCGAAGCGCGCGCATGGCATCCCGAGCGCATTGCGACGGCGTATGCGGCGCGCTGCCGCCGTTCCCTACTCACCGACGGCCACCTGCTACTGGTGGCTGCCGACCACCCGGCCCGCGGCGCGCTCTCCGTGCACGGTGACCCGATGGCGATGGCCAATCGCTACGACCTGCTTCAGCGGCTCGTACTCGCCCTGAGCCGCCCCGGCGTTGACGGAGTTCTCGCTACCCCCGACATCCTTGATGACCTGGCACTCCTGGGCGCCCTGGATGGAAAAATCGTCGCCGGTTCGATGAATCGCGGAGGTCTTGCCGGCGCATCATTCGAAATGGATGACCGCTTTACCGCCCACGATGTCGCTTCCATTATTCGAGACGGGCTGGACTTCGCGAAGGTTTTGCTACGGGTGAATCGCGGCGACGACGCAACCGCATTGACTCTCGACGCAACGGCTCACGCAGTTTCGGAGGCAGCAGCCGCGCATCTGCCCATCATGGTGGAGCCATTCATGTCCTCGTGGAGTAACCATCGGATCATGCACGACCTGTCGGCCGACGGCGTCATCACCTCGGTGGCGATTGCGGCCGGTCTCGGCACCACGTCGGCCTACACGTGGCTCAAGCTCCCGGTGGTGCCGGACATGGAACGCGTCATGGCTGCTACCACGCTGCCCACGTTGCTATTGGGTGGCGATCCGTCCATGGATCCTGACGACACTTACGCGAAATGGGCTGCGGCGCTGACCCTTCCCGGTGTTCGAGGACTCGTCGTCGGACGCCAACTAATCTATCCACCCGATGGAAACGTCGCGCTCGCAGTCGACACCGCAGCGTCCCTCGTCCACGGTGCGCCCTCGGCATCGCAACCGAGAATAGCGCCCGACACAAAGGAGCAAGCATGACCACTACCGCTTCCCTTCCCACCATTCGCAGCTGGATCAACGGAGCGCCGTACGGCGCGAAATCTGACCGGACGACGCCCGTATACAACCCAGCGACTGGTCAGCAGACTAAGGAGCTTGCGCTCGGCGACGACGCCGAAATTCGCGCAGCAATTGACGCTGCGGCGAAGGCGTTTCCGGCCTGGCGCGATACGTCGATCGCTCGGCGGCAAAGCATCGTGTTTCGCTTCCGGGAACTACTCAATACTCGGGTGGATGAACTCGCCGAGATCATTACTAGTGAACACGGCAAGGTCCTCTCCGACGCTGCCGGGGAAGTGCGGCGCGGCATGGAGGTGGTGGACCTTGCCTGTGGGTTCCCGCACCTGATCAAGGGCGGATTCTCCGAGAACGCCTCCACCGGCATTGACGTGTACACAATCAAGCAGCCGTTGGGCGTGGTGGGGATCATCAGCCCGTTCAACTTCCCGGCGATGGTGCCGATGTGGTTTTTCCCCATCGCGGTGGCCGTCGGGAACACCGTCATCTTGAAGCCGAGTGAGAAGGATCCATCCGCCGCTGTGTGGATCGCGAAACTGTGGCAGGAGGCAGGCTTGCCCGACGGGGTATTCAACGTCTTGCAGGGCGACAAGCTCGCCGTCGACGGCCTCATCGAGGCGCCGGAAGTACGCTCGCTATCATTCGTCGGCTCCACACCCATTGCGCAGTATGTCTATGAAAACGCCGCCAAGCACGGAAAACGAGTGCAGTCGCTGGGCGGAGCCAACAATCACATGCTGGTGCTGCCGGACGCAGACCTGGATCTAGTAGCCGACAATGCGATCAACTCCGGCTACGGCTCGGCTGGCGAGCGATGCATGGCGCAATCAATTGTGCTCGTCATCGACAATGGAACCGACTCTACGGCAGACGATCTCGTCGCGAAGATTCAAGACCGCATGGCAGAGCTCCGAGTCGGTGACGGGCGCGGCGACGTCGATATGGGCCCGCTGGTGTCCGCTGCGCACCGCGATCGCGTCCGCTCCTATATCGATATAGCCGAGACCGACGGGGCCGAGATCGTTGTCGACGGGCGCGGTTTCACCGTCGACGGGGCCGAGGACGGCTTCTGGCTGGGTCCGACCCTCATCGACAAAATGCCACTTACTTCCCGCGCGTACGAGGAAGAAATCTTCGGCCCGGTTTTGTCCGTGGTTCGCGTAAAGACGTTCGATGAAGCCGTGGATCTGATTAATTCCGGCCGGTTTGGCAACGGCACCGCGATTTTCACCAACGACGGCGGCGCCGCGAGGCGCTTCCAAAAGGAGGTCCAGGTCGGCATGATCGGCATCAACGTGCCTATCCCGGTCCCCGTCGCCTACCACTCGTTCGGCGGATGGCGCGATTCCCTGTTCGGCGGCTCGAAGGCCTACGGCGCGGCAGGTTTCGACTTCTTCACCCAGGAAAAGGCGATCACCTCCCGCTGGCTTGATCCCGCCGAACATGGCGGTATCAACCTCGGCTTCCCACAAACGGACTGAGCGTCACGGCACGCCAACGGGACGGGAAGGAAGCAGAACATGGCCGACATCATCGATAACAAATGGTTCTTCAGGCGGGGCACATTGGCCGCCAATGGCTGGCAGTCCGTGGTCGACTCGTCGATCCCTGGCTGGCAGCACACGGGGCTGCGAGTGGCGGACCTGTCCGACGGCGCGAGCATCAGCCTGGCCGAGACCGGCGTCGAGCGCCTAGTTATTCCGCTCGCCGGGAGTTTCCGGGTCGCTCACGGCAACGGCACACCCGGAGCTGGCACCGCGAATGACGTCATACAACTATCTGGGCGCACATCGGTATTCGATGGTCCGACGGATGTGTTGTACGTGCCGGCGTCCGAGACGCTATCGATCAGCGGGCAGGGGCGCGTCGCGGTCGCGTCCGCACGCACCGATGTGATGAAGCCTGTGCAGTACATCCCGGCCGCAGATACACCGATCGAATTGCGCGGCGCCGGAAAATGCAGCCGCCAGATCCATAATTTCGGCACGCCGCAGGCATTGGATGCCGCTCGAATCATCGTGTGCGAGGTAATCACACCGGGAGGCAATTTCTCCTCGTACCCCGCGCACAAACACGACGAAAATGTTCCAGGCCACGAGTCCCGCCTCGAAGAGATCTACTACTTTGAGCTCGCCGGTCCTCGCGATCCAGGCCCGGACGTAACAAACCCTGCGGCAGGCATGTTCGCCACCTATTCGTCGCCCGCGGGCGAGATTGCGACGAACGCCATCGTGCACACCGGCGACATCGCGCTGGTCCCTTTCGGCTTTCACGGACCGGCAGCGGCGCTGCCCGGATACGACATGTACTACCTCAACGTCATGGCGGGCCCGGATCCCGAACGGGAATGGCTGATCACCGATGACCCGGCGCAGACCTGGGTACGCGGATTGTGGGACAACGAAGCAATCGATCCACGGCTGCCGCTCAACCGCGCAGAAATGTAAGAGGAAGGAAACAGCCATGGCGGCTTCCACACATTTCACGTCCACCCGAATGACGGTCGGGCAGGCGCTCGTCACATTCCTGTCTCGCCAATGGACGGTCGATGGCGACGCTCGGCAACGCACTATCGGCGGGATCGTGGGCATCTTCGGGCATGGCAACGTCGCTGGCCTTGGCCAGGCCATCGCTCAGCTGTCGGCGGAAGACCCGACGCTGTTGCCGTATTACCAAGCGCGCAACGAGCAAGCGATGGTGCACGAAGCCGTCGGCTACGCGCGGGCCAATCGGCGCCGCTCCACCCTCGCCGCGACGGCGTCCGTCGGCCCTGGGTCCACGAATATGCTCACCGGCGCGGCGCTCGCCACCGCTAATCGACTTCCGGCCCTGTTGCTGCCATCCGACACGTTCGCCACTCGCGTCGCCGACCCGGTCCTGCAACAAATCGAAGTCCCACACGACATCGGCATCACCGTGAATGACGCGTTTCGGCCCTTGTCTCGGTTCTTCGATCGGGTGCAGCGGCCGGAGCAGCTGTTCTCCATTGCCCTGTCCGCTATGCGGGTGTTGATGGATCCGGCCGAGACGGGAGCGGTGACCATCGCGCTGCCCGAGGATGTTCAGGCCGAAGCTCTCGATGTGCCTGCCGAGTTCCTCACCTACCGCGAGTGGCATATCCACCGCCCACGGCCGGACTTGGGCGCCCTGGCGCGGGCCGTCGCAGCTATTGCCGGAGCGAGCAAGCCGCTCATCGTCGCGGGCGGCGGCGTGCTGTATTCGGATGCGGAAGACCAGATGCGAGCGTTCGTGGAAGCAACCGGAATTCCGGTGTCAACGACGCAGGCCGGCGGCGGCGCGATGCCGTGGGATCACCCGCAATATGTTGGGGGTGTCGGCGCCACCGGGTCGACTGCGGCCAATCGGCTGGCGCACGACGCGGATGTCGTCATCGGTATTGGCACCCGGTATAGCGATTTCACCACCGGCTCGCGCACCGCGTTCCAAAACCCCGACGTACGGTTCGTCACGATCAACATCGCGGGGTTCGACGCCTACAAACACGGCGGCCGGGTCGCCGTCACCGCCGATGCGCGGGAGACGCTGGTCGAGCTCACCGCCGAGCTATCGCGGTTCCGGGTCTCCGAGGATTACGCCACGCGGATCCGCACGGAAAAGACGGCGTGGGACGGCGTGGTTGACGCCGCATTTGTGCCGTCGGGCCTGGCGAAACCGGGGCAGGCAGAGATCATCGGCGCCATACAGGGCGCCAGCGCCCCGGCGGACGTGATCGTGCAGGCTGCCGGTTCCTTGCCTGGCGACCTGCATAAACTGTGGCGGGTTCGCGACCCGCTCGGTTATCACGTGGAATACGCGTACTCGTGCATGGGTTACGAAATCGCCGGTGGTCTCGGCTTTAAGCGGGGGCTTCTCGCCGCCGGTGATAACCGCGATGTGATCGTCATGGTGGGTGATGGCTCGTATCTGATGCTGTCGTCGGAATTGGCGACGATCGCCGCCGAAGGCATCAAGCTGATCGTGATCATCGTGCAAAACCACGGCTATGCCTCCATCGGGCACCTGTCTGAAACGGTCGGCTCGGAGCGATTCGGCACAAAATACCGGATGTACGACCCCGTCGCACACAACTTTCAGGGCGACCAGCTACTCCCGATCGATCTAGCCATGAATGCGCATAGCTACGGCCTCGACGTCATCGAAATCGCCCAGACCCCCGGCGCCATTGAGGATCTCGCGGCGGCTATCGCGGAGGCGAAGAAGTCCCCAAAAACCACTGTCATCCACATCACCAGCGATCCACTGATCTATGCCCCCGACGGCGAAGGTTGGTGGGATGTCCCTATAGCGGAGGTTTCAACCATGACGACAACTCGCGATGCCCGCAGCGTCTATGAAGAGCAGCGCACGGCGCAGCGCCCACTACTTGGAGGCCAAGCATGACGATTTCCGTGGCCGGAGCGCCAGTAAGTTTCGGCGTCTTTGAGATGACTCCGGAAGGCGCCGAGACCGTCGCCCCCGACGACATGCTGTCGATTCTTTCCGACATCGGTTACGAGGGAGTAGACCTCGGGCCAGTCGGCTATTTCGGTGAAGGCGCGCAACTGCGCGAGCGACTGCAGCGACACGGCTTGGAACTGGCCGGCGGCTGGGTGCAATTACCGATGACCGACGATGATGCCTTCAAAGCCGCGCTGCCCGAACTACACCGTGCCCTCACAGTGTTTAGAGATGCGACCACGTCAGCGCCCCACCGCATGCCGCTGCCGACCCTCGCGGACAGTGGCTCGAGCGCACGGAGCGCAGCCCCGGGGCGCGGCCAGCACGTCGATCCGCTCACCGAGGCCGCATTCGAGCGCCTGGTGGCCAATGCGAGCCGCGCCGCCGACATCGTTCGAGACTCGGGTTTCGAGCCGACGTTCCATCACCATGCCGGCACGTACGTCGAGTCACCGGAGGAAATCGACCGTTTCCTCTCGGCAACCGACATCGGATTGACGCTGGATGTCGGGCACCTAGCCATCGCCGGCGGCGACCCGCTGGCACTGGTCCAGCGTTGGGGCACTCGCATCAATCATCTGCATCTCAAGGACGTCGCGACCGCTACATTGCAGCGCACCATTGACGCTGGCGGTGGGATGCCAGAGGTGTGGTCGTCGGGTGCGTTCACGGCGCTGGGCCAGGGCGATCTAGACCTGGCCCCGGTCCTGGACGCCGTCATACATAACGGCTTTAACGGGTGGATCGTCGTGGAGCAGGACGTGCTGAACGGCCCAGATATTTCGATCGACACGTTCCAGAGCGAGCGCGCGGCCGATCAGCGGGCCAATCGCGAATTGCTACGCGCGTGGATCTGAGCTAAATTCCATCACAATTCTGTAAATGTTAAGACAACCTCTTGTCTTGCAGCGATACGTGGCTATGTTGTGAATAACACATTTCCGTAGATCGTCGCAGAGACAATCCGTACGAACTCACACTGATCGGGGCACCAAGGTGCGTATCACCGTCATCGGAGCTGGCCGCATGGGGCTGGCCCACATCACCACACTGTCCGGGCTGCCTGGCATCGACGAGTTGTCGATCGCAGACCTCGACCCGGAGCGGGCTCGCAGCGCCGCCGCGCAGGTCAACGCACGCGCATTGTCGATTGACGAGGCCTTCGCTGGCCCCACCGACGGCCTAGTGATCGTCGCGCCAACGTCCGAGCATGCACCGCTGATCAAGCGCGCAATCGACGCTGGGATCCCCACGTTCTGTGAGAAACCGGTCGCCGAGAGCATCGCAGCCACGCGTGATGTGGTTGCCAAAGCTGCGGCCAGCACGGTGCCGGTGCAGATCGGCTTCCAGCGGCGTTTCGATCCTGGCTACGTCACCGCCAAAGCTGCGCTGAGCAGCGGCAAACTCGGCGGCCTGCGCCGCGCGCATGTGATGACCTGCGACCCGGCCCCACCGTCAGCCAGCTACATCCCCAATTCGGGCGGCATCTTCCGTGACTGCAGCATCCACGATTTCGATATCGTGCGATGGGTCACGGGTCGTGAGGTTGACTACGTTTACGCCGCCGGTGTCAATCGCGGCGCGGACTTCTTCGGCGCAGCAGGTGACATCGATGAAGCAGCCGCAGTTCTCGTCATGGATGACGGAACCCTGGTGACCGCTCAAGCGTCCCGCTATAACGGTGCCGGCTACGACGTGCGCATGGAACTCGCCGGAACCGACGGGCAGATCACTGTCGGCTTGGACGAGCGCACCCCGATCACCAGCGCCGAAGCGGGAGTCACATTCCCCACCGGAGTGCCGTGGCCCGACTTTCAATCCAGGTTCCACACGGCGTACGCCACCGAGCTGGAGACATTCCTCCAGGTGGCTCAGGGCGCCATACCCAGCCCCTGCACCCCCGCCGATGCGCTTGCCGCGCTCTACATCGCGGAAGCCGCCGATCTCTCCCGTAGGGAAGGTCGGCCCGTAAGGCTCGCCGAAGTCCAATCCTGACTGTCAGCCAGCTCTTTGTCAGCACACTACTACCCCGCACGCTATGTAAGCCGCACCATCAACACCCGTCCAGCCACCCTGTTCACCAGACTCGGAGATAGATGATGAAAATTTCTCGCGTAGTAACCGCAATTACCGCGGTCCTCATTGCGGGCCCGCTCGTGCTCGCAGGCTGCAGTTCCAGCGGCAGCGCTGCGGCAGCATCTAGCGGCAGCAGCACGGCAGCGAACAGTTCGGCGGCCGCCGGTTCGGCGCCGACACAGAAGACCGCGACGTTCGCGTTGGTATCACACGGCTCACCAGGCGACAGCTTCTGGGATGTCGTCAAGTCCGGCGCCGAGCAGGCCGCGAAAGATCTCGGCGTTAAGGTCGATTACCAGTCCAACCCCGACCCGGTTCAGCAAAGCGCATTGATCAACAACGCGGTGGCCCAGAAGGTGGATGGTCTCATCGTCTCGATGGCCAACCCTGACGGCGTCAAAGCTGCGGTCGAAGCGGCGGTAGCTGCTGGCATCCCGGTCATCACCATCAACTCCGGACTCGAACAGTCCAAGGAGTTCGGCGCCGAAACGCACGTCGGTCAGAGCGAATTGATCGCCGGCGAGGGTGCCGGGGAGCAAATGGCGAAGGCCGGACTGAAGAACGTGATCTGCGTGATCCACGAGGCCGGCAACACCGGTCTAGAGGACCGTTGCAAGGGTGTCGCGGAGAAATTGGGCGGCAAGGTCACCAACATTCAGGTCGACGTCGCAAACCTCGCCGACGCGCAGAACACGATCAAGGCTAGCCTGCTCGCCGACCCGACGATCGACGGCGTTCTCACGCTGAACAACGGTGTCGCCGTCGCCGCCAGCAAGGCCATCGACGAGGCCAAGAGCAGCGCAAAGCTCGCCACCTTCGATGTGTCCGCAGACGTCACGAAGCTGATCGAGGAGGGCAAAATCCTATTCGCAGTCGACCAGCAGCCCTACCTGCAGGGTTACCTGCCGGTCGTGTTCCTGACGCTGAAGGTGCGTAACGGCGATGTCGTTGGTGGCGGACAGCCCGTCTATTCCGGTCCGGGCTACGTCACGAAGGAGAACGCGGCAGAGGTCGCCCAGTTCGCTAAAAACGGCACGCGTTAAACCATGGCTACGTCCAGTGCAACAGTTGATGAGCGACTGAAGAATTCGAGCACCACTGCGCGGCTGCTGCGCCGACCGGAAATCGGCGCGGCAGTCGCGGCACTGGCGATTCTCATTTACTTCTCCGTTTCGACGGGCGCCTTTTTAACGCCCGCCGGGGTCTCCACCTGGCTGTACTCGTCATCGTTGTTCGGAATCATGGCAGTCGCTGTCGCGCTGCTGATGATCGGTGGCGAGTTCGACCTGTCCGCCGGCGTGATGACGGGCACGACGGGCCTGATCGTCGGGGTGTGCACCACCCAGTGGGGCATGAATATCTGGTTATCGCTGGTGCTGTCCCTGGCCATCGCGTTGGCTATCGGCGCCGCGAACGGCTACGTGACTATCAAGACTGGACTGCCCAGCTTCATCGTCACACTCGCCACCTTCTTCATCTTGCAAGGCATCAACCTGGCAGTGACCAAGTTGATCACCGGCCAGGTGTCCATTCAGGGAATGTCCGACGTCCCAGGGTTCGGCCAGGTGCGGAAAATATTCGGCTCGTCATTCGCGATTGGCGGACTCACGATCAAGTCCGCGATCATCTGGTGGATCGCCTTTACCGGGGTCGCGACGTGGATTTTGTTGCGGACCCGGTCGGGTAGCTGGATTACCGCTGTCGGCGGCCAGGCATCCAGCGCCCGGCAGGTCGGCGTGCCGCTGATGCGCGTCAAGGTCGGTTTATTTATGACGACCGCCGGGGCCGGTTGGCTCGTCGGCATGCTGCAGCTGTTCGATGTATCCACGGTGCAAGCCACCACCGGCATCGGCCAGGAGTTCATCTACATCATCTGCGCAGTAGTTGGCGGGTGTCTGTTGATGGGCGGGTTCGGCTCGGCTATCGGCGCGGCGATCGGCGCCCTGATTTACGGCATGACACTGCAGGGCATCGTCTTCGCCCAATGGGACAACAACTGGCTCAAGACATTCCTGGGCGGAATGCTGCTCTTGGCCGTACTGGTGAACATGTATGTCCGAAAGCAGGCTGGTGCACGGTGACGACACAAACCTTGGATGAGATTACCGGCGCTCCCCCGATTCTCGAGGTGCGCGATATCGGCAAGACCTACGGGTCGATCATCGCACTCAAAGGCATCAGCGCTGCGGTTTATGGCGGTCGGGTGCTGTGCGTTCTCGGCGACAACGGGGCCGGGAAGTCGACCTTTATCAAAATACTGGCCGGAGCCCATCAGCACTCGTCGGGGCAGCTGTTCGTCAACGGTGAAGCGCGAAAGTTCGCGAACCCGCGTGAGGCGCTGGACGCCGGGATAGCCACGGTGTATCAGGACCTTGCCGTGGTTCCGCTGATGCCGGTGTGGCGAAATTTCTTCCTGGGCTCGGAAATCACCAAAGGCGTGGGGCCATTCAAGCGTCTCGACGTCAGGCTCATGAAGAAGATCACCAAGGCGGAACTTTCCGATATGGGGATCGACTTGCGGGATGTGGAGCAGCCGATCGGTACTCTGTCCGGCGGCGAGCGTCAGTCGGTCGCGATCTCTCGCGCCGTGTATTTCGGTGCGAAGGTCATCATTCTCGACGAGCCGACGTCTGCGCTGGGCGTGAAGCAGGCCGGGATGGTGCTCAAGTACATCGCGCGGGCACGCAATCGCGGCCTGGGCGTGGTATTTATTACGCACAATCCGCAGCACGCCTACCCGGTAGGGAACTCGTTTCTACTGCTGAAACGCGGCACCAGCCTGGGCTTGTTCCAGAAGCGTGACATTACGGTCGCTGAGGTCACCCGGCTGATGGCCGGCGGCGACGAGCTGGAGCAGCTAGCTGTCGAATTGGAGGACGAGACCGCGGCCGAGGCCCTCGCCGACTGACCTCACCGACCGGACGAGCTATCTGCGCTGCCCCGTACAGTGTGAGGGGTTTGACAGCGTGGGAGGTTTGTAGCGGGGAGGCTGGTATGACGGAATCCGTGAAGCAGGCATACATCGTAGGTGGAGCACGCACCTCGATAGGCAGGTACGGCGGCGAGCTTGCGTCGGTGCGACCGGACGATATGGCCGCACTAGTGATGCGAGCGGCAGCCGAACGCGCCGGCATCACGGACCCGGGCGAACTCGACGAAGTGATCTTCGGGTCCGCGAATCAGGCCGGCGAAGACAACCGCAATATCGCCCGCATGGGCCTGCTGCTGGCCGGATTCCCAGTCTCGGTACCGGGGGTCACGGTCAACCGACTGTGCGCCTCCGGCCTGACGTCGGTGGCAATGGCGGCGTCCATGGTGCGCGCCGGTGACGCCGACCTGGTGATGGCTGGCGGCGTGGAATCGATGACCCGGGCCCCATGGGTGATGGCCAAGCCGGAAAAGGCATTCGCGAAGCCAGGCGCCACGTTCGACACGTCGATCGGTTGGCGTTTCGAGAACCCTCGATTTGCGGATGTGGACGGCGGTGAAGCGACGTTCTCCATGCCGCAGACCGCAGAAAAGGTCGCCGAAATGGATCACATTTCTCGCGAGGACGCGGATGCGTTTGCGCTGCGCTCCCATCAGCGGGCGATCGCTGCCATCGACGCGGGCTATTTCGCGTCGGAAATCGTTCCGGTGTCGGTGACGACCGGCCGCGGCAGCCACGCGCAGACGCACCTGGTCGATGTCGACGAGGGCCCCCGTCGAGATACCAGCCTGGAAAGGCTGGCGACGCTGGCGTCGGTGGTGAAGCCCGGTGGCGTGGTCACTGCCGGCAACGCGTCATCGCTCAACGACGGCGCTGCCGCCATCATCGTTGCGTCCGAGGATGCGGTCAAGCGGCTGGGATTGACGCCGCGGGCTCGCATTGTCGCCTCCGCCGCTGCGGGTGTCGCCCCTTCCGTGATGGGCCTGGGGCCGGTGCCTGCGACCGAAAAGGTGCTGAAGCGATCCGGCTGGTCACTCAACCAGATCGGCTCGATCGAGCTCAACGAAGCATTCGCCACCCAGTCGCTGGCGTGTATGCGTCGGCTCGGAATGGATGCCGGAGTGGTCAATAACGACGGCGGTGCGATTGCACTCGGCCATCCGTTAGGTTGCTCCGGCACCCGGATCCTGATCACACTGCTCGGCCGGATGGAGCGGGAAAATACCGATCGTGGGCTTGCCACCCTGTGCGTCGGAGTGGGTCAAGGCGTCGCAATGCTCATCGAAAAGCCCTAACAGGCCCTTATGGGCGCCAGTCGGCAAGGGTGCGGCGGGGCCACAATTTAAGCAGACTAGAACGAGAAGCGGAGGTAGACCGTGATCGAACCTGAAGCACCGCACTCACCGGAGCGGGTCGGCGTCGTAGGCGGCGGCCGAATGGGCTCGGGTATTGCGCACGCATTTTTGGTGCGAGGCTCGCAGGTGACGCTGATTGAGGCCGATGCTGACCGGATTGGCAATGCCCGGGAAAGCGTCATACGTTCCATTGAAGCGTCCGTGCGGCGCGGCGCCGTTACCGAGTCGGCTGAGGCGATCGTCGCGCGAATATCGGTGGGCACCGATATCGCCGCACTAGCCGATGCGCAGCTTGTCATCGAGGCAGTGCCAGAAATTCCAGATCTGAAACAGCAAGTGCTGCAGGCGATCTCCGCCGTGATCGGTGACAGCCAGCTGATCGCCAGCAATACTTCATCACTGTCGATCAGCGAGCTCTCGCAGCATGTGGACGCGCCCGAGCGGTTCCTCGGAATGCACTTCTTCAACCCGGTGCCGGCATCGCAGCTCGTCGAGGTGGTTTGTGGTACCCGCACCGCTGAAGCCACCGTGCGCGCAGTGCAGGAGATCGTGGCGAGCCTCGGCAAGGTCGCGATTACTGTCACCGACTCCCCCGGGTTCGCCTCTTCCCGGCTGGGGATACTGCTCGGCCTCGAAGCGATCCGCATGGTCGAGGAGGGCGTCGCCACTGCAGAAGACATCGACGCCGCCATGACGCTCGGCTATCAGCACCCCATCGGCCCACTCAAGCTCACCGATCTCGTGGGGCTCGACGTACGGCTCGCGATCGCCAACTACCTCACCGGCCAACTAGGCAACCGCTTCGCTCCCCCGCAACTGCTCCGCGACATGGTGGCGCGCGGCGATCTCGGCCGTAAGACCGGCCGCGGGTTCTACGACTGGCCCAAGCAATAGCACGACCGCACACTCCGCAGTGTGCCGCAGATGCGTTCCCACATCCCGCGGCGAACTGTTCTACCGTCGAAACCAGAACAACACTGGAGGTGCGATGACTGCAGCACTGGAAAGCTTCGTGGCGGGTCACTGGGTGACGCCCAGTGGATCACCGACGGCGCTACTCGATGCGTCTACCGGCAAATCCGTCGCCATGATGTACGACGGCGCGCTCGACATCGGCGCGATGGTCAACAATGCGCGCACGGTGGGACACCGGGAGCTCGCGAAGCTCACGTTCCACCAGCGCGCGCTGATCCTCAAAGCCCTCGCCGGGCACTTGATGTCGGTCAAGGAAGCGCTTTATCCGCTGTCGTTCGCCACAGGGGCGACCCGCGCGGATTCCTGGATCGATATCGACGGCGGTATCGGGGTCCTGTTTGCCTACGGGTCCAAGGGGCGTCGCGAGATGCCCAACGACACGGTCTATTTGGATGGCCCCGCCGAGGCTCTCGGCAAGGGCGGCACGTTCTATGGCCAGCATGTGTACACGTCCATTCCCGGCGTGGCCGTGCAGATCAATGCGTTCAACTTCCCGGTATGGGGCATGTTGGAGAAGTTTGCTCCGGCGTTCTTGGCTGGGGTGCCGACGATCGTCAAACCTGCCTCAGCCAGTGCCTATGTCGCGGAAGCCGCAGTTCGCGCCATCATCGATTCGGGCATTTTGCCGCCGGGCACGTTGCAGCTACTCAGCGGATCGGCCCGAGGCATCCTCAATCAGCTCGACGAGCGGGATCTGGTCGCGTTCACCGGCTCGGCTACCACAGCCAGGCTGCTCCGCCGCGACGACGCAGTCATTGAGCGCGGGACCCGTTTCACCGCCGAGCAGGATTCGCTGAACTGCTCCATCCTCGCGCCAGATGCCATTGTCGGCACTCCCGAATTCGATCTGTACATCAAGGCCCTGGTGGCAGAAATGACCGCGAAGGCTGGCCAGAAATGTACGGCGATCCGGCGCGCTCTCGTGCCGGAGCAGCTGCGCGAAGCAGTCATCGATGCGACCGCCGATCGGATCAAGGCGAAGGTTCGCGTCGGCGACCCGCGCGCCGAAGGAGTCACGATGGGCGCCCTGGTGTCCCGGAGCCAGCGAGATGAAGTCCTGGCCAACGTGCACCGCCTACTCGCGGACGGCGGGGAGCTAGCGATCGGCAATATCGATACGTTCCCAGTCGTCGGTGCTGACCACGAAATCGGCGCGTTCCTGCCGCCGATGCTGATCTCGTCCAACGCGACTGCCGAAGCCCCGCACAGCGTGGAAGCATTCGGACCGGTCGCCACGGTGATCGGCTACCAGGACCTGGGACATGCGGCCGAACTCGCCGCCCGCGGCCGCGGCTCGCTGGTCGCGTCGATCGTGACGCACGACGGAGCCATCGCCCGAGAGCTGACTCGAGCGCTCGCGGCGTGGCATGGCCGGATCCTGCTACTGGACCGTGACGATGCCAAAGAGTCCACCGGACATGGGTCACCCCTGCCAAACCTGGTGCACGGCGGGCCGGGCCGGGCCGGCGGCGGCGAGGAGATGGGCGGCATCCGCGGGGTGATGCACCACATGCAGCGGACCGCGATCCAGGGTTCGCCGGATCTCGTTGCGGCCGTCACCAGCCGGTACGTCACCGGGGCGATCGCCCGCACCGAGCAGCGCGCCGCCGAGCTAGCTACCACTGGGGCTGCCGCTGAGCCGGACGCCACTGTGCCGGACGCCACTGTGCTGGACACCACTGTGCTGGACACCACTGTGCTGGACACCACTGTGTGGGAGCACCCATTCCGAAAGCCGTTGTCCCGCTTGCGTATCGGCGACGCGGTCACGGCGGGGCCTCGCGCCGTCACCCTTGATGACATCGAGGCGTTCGCACACTCGACCGGCGACATGTTCTATGCCCACATGAACGAGGAAGCAGCGGCCGCGAATCCGCTTTTTGGTGGCCGGGTGGCGCACGGCTACATGTTGCTTTCCTGGGCCGCCGGCCTATTTGTCGACCCGGATCCGGGGCCCGTTCTTGCCAACACGGGGTTGGAGGACCTGCGTTTCGTTACGCCTGTCAAACCGGGCGACTCGATCAGCGTCACGCTCGTGTGCGCGCAGATCACCCCGCGAGAAACCGACGACTACGGCGACGTTCGCTGGGCCACAACGATTACCAACCAGCGAGGAGAAACCGTCGCTACCTACACGGTCGTCACCATGGTCGCGAAGAACGGTTAGCTCGCGACACTTGGCACTGCACCGTTTGGCACTGCACCGTTTGGCACCGGACCGTTGGGCACGACAGCACCAAGCGCTGGGACACGCAGCCCGTCGAAAATCACCGCGCACACCGTGTCGGCGAGATCGCGCGCTCCAGCGGTCTGGGCGGCTTTATCGCCTATGTGGTGATCGGGCTGGTCGCCGACGTGATCGTCGGCACGCGGCCGATACCACTCGGTGAGCGAGTTGACGGTACCGAAAACAAGCCGCGCCACCACGTGTGGGTCGAGATCCGCGCGGATCACACCGTCGCTTTGCGCCTGTATGACGAGGTTCGCAAGCCGGACGTCCAGCGTGCGGCGGCGAGCGAGCGCGGCCCGCTGAGTGTCGCTATTGCCCCGCACTCGGAGCAGTAGCGTCACGCTGGGCAGTTCCGCCACCAGAGTCGCCACGGATCCTCGCACCACCGACTCGAGCTGTCCTGTCGTCGATGCTGCGCCGTCCGTAGCGTGATCAAATACGGCCTCCAGCGCGCCCAGTGCCCGATTAAGCGCGCGCCGCAAAATCTCTTCTTTGCCGGAAACATGGTGGTACACCGACGATTTCGCGATCCCCAGGGCGGCTGCGATGTCGTCCATGGTGGCACCGTCGTAGCCTCGCTCGGTGAATATTCGGATGCCGGCGTCGACGACGGCGCCCACATCGTGCCCGGGTCTCCCCCGGCGCGCCGACGCGTTGCCGGTCGTCGTCATTCGGTTCGCATGTCGTAGACGCGGCGCAGCTTTCCGGCGGAGCGCGCGAGCGTCGCCGGATCCACCACGTCGACGACGGCGGTCACACCGATGCGATCCTTGATCGTACGCGTGAGCCGATCCGCAATTGCCTTCCTGTTTCCAGCGTCGCCGAGCCCCTCGCCCGCCTCGACCTTCACGGTGAGCTGGTCCATGCGGTGAGGGCGCGTCAGCTCAAGAACGAAGTGTGGGGATAATCCGGCGGTAGCGACCACCAGCTCCTCGATCTGCGTGGGGAATACGTTGACACCGCGAATGATGAGCATGTCGTCGGTGCGGCCGGCGATGCGATCAATACGGCGCATCGGCCGCGCTGTGCCGGGCATTAGCCGGGTGAGATCGCGGGTGCGGTATCGCAAGACCGGCATCGCCTGCTTGGTCAGCGAGGTAAGCACCAACTCGCCCATTTCTCCGTCCGGCAACGGCTTTTCCGTGACCGGGTCGATGATTTCCGGGTAGAAATGGTCCTCCCAGATGGTGATGCCGTCTTTCGTTTCGATGCATTCGCATCCGACGCCGGGCCCGATCACTTCGGTCAGTCCGTAGATGTTCAGCGCATGCAATCCGGCTCGTTCTTCTAGATCGTCGCGCATCGCGTCGGTCCACGGTTCGGCACCGAGCACAGCAATCCTCAGGCTGGTCGATCGCGGGTCGATGCCGACTGCGGCGAACTCGTCCAGGATGGTGAGCAGGTAGGTGGGTGTGCAGCAGATGACGTCCGGCGCGAGGTCAGTGATCAGCTGAACCTGGCGGGCAGTCATCCCGCCGGACACCGGGATCACGGTGCAGCCCAACCGCTCCGCGCCATCGTGAGCACCCAGTCCACCGGTGAAAAGCCCGTAGCCGTAAGCGTTGTGCAGCAGATCGCCGGCCCGTACCCCGGCAGCTCGCAGGGACCGAGCCACCACGCCAGCCCACATCGCGAGGTCCGCATCCGTGTAGCCGGCGATCACGGGCCGACCCGTCGTCCCTGACGAGGCGTGAATGCGTCGAACCTCGCTACGCGGCACGGCGAACATCCCAAACGGATAGTTCGCGCGCATCTCGGCTTTGCCGGTCAACGGAAGCGCAGATATCTGGTCCAGGCCAGTGATATCCCCCGGCGCCACGCCCGCTGCATCTAACGCCAACCGGTAATGCGGCACATGCGCATACGCGTGTGCCACGGTCGACTGCAACCGCTCGGTCTGCAGCGCGGTGAGCTCGTCTCTACTCATCTTTTCCGCGTCGTCCAACAGTTCCGGCGCAGGCGGATTTCCGAACGTCGTCATAGTTAGTTCCTCTCTCAAGTTCTCTATTGCGGAGCAGGCAACCGACGCGAGCGCCCGCGAAACTCGGCGATCACTTCAGTTCCTGCAGCGCCGTCCGCGCCCATCCGAGTCACGGTGACGTCGTAAATGCCCGACCGACCCCGGGAGGAGCGCTCCTGCGCCACCGCGGTCAACTCGTCGCCAGCACGGGCTGGCGCCAAAAATGTGACGTCAGCGCCTGCGGCCACCGTCACCGAACCCTCTTCGTTGCATGCGCAGGCAAACGCCGTATCCGCGACGAGAAATATGTACCCGCCGTGGGCGATGCCGTGGCCGTTGACCATGTCGTGGCGGACGCGCATTCGCACCGTGGCGAATCCAGGGCCTTCATCAACAAGTTCCATCCCGGCGGCATGTGAGGCAACATCGGCAGCGAACATAGCGCGGGCTCCGGTACTGGCGGCGGCACCGATCGGTCCGGCGGGCGCGCGGGTAGTGAACGGCGTCATGGGACACACACCTCGACGCTATTCCTAGCCATAATCCGCCTCCACGAGTAGATTACCGACTCAAGGGTCGGTTATTCGTCAGATTGTGAAATTAGCCTTTGCCAGGAGGGTAAGCCGATGTCGGATGGTTCGCAGATAGACGCCCCAAGTTTCCCGGACTTCGAGTCGGTGATCGCCGCCGACGGCCGCATTGAGCCGCGCGACCACATGCCGGATAAGTACCGACAAACCCTGGTGCGTCAGATGTCTCAGCACGCAAACTCGGAGATTATCGGGATGCAGCCGGAAGGAAACTGGATTTCTCGCGCCCCGTCGCTGCTGCGCAAGGCGATTCTGATGTCGAAAGTTCAGGACGAGGCCGGGCACGGGCTGTACCTGTACGCGGCGGCCGAAACACTGGGCACCTCACGCGACGAGATGACGGTGGCACTACTGGCGGGGACCGCCCGCTACTCGTCGATCTTCAACTACCCCACCCCTACCTGGGCGGATATGGGCGCGATCGGTTGGCTAGTGGACGGCGCCGCAATCGTCAACCAGGTGCCGCTGTGCCGCTGCAGCTACGGGCCATACGCCCGGGCAATGGTGCGGATCTGCAAGGAAGAATCGTTCCACCAGCGGCAGGGTTTCGAAATCCTGATGAGCCTGTCAAAGGGCACCGAAGCACAGCACGCCATGGCGCAGGACGCCTTAAACCGCTGGTACGCCCCCTCGCTGATGATGTTCGGCCCGCCCGACGCAGATTCGTCACACTCGACGCAGTCGATGGCGTGGAAGATCAAACGATTCTCCAACGACGATCTGCGGCAACGATTCGTCGACATGCTGGTCCCGCAGGCGAAGGCGCTCGGACTGACACTGCCCGACAAAGACCTGAAGTGGAACGAGGAGCGCGGCCACCACGACTACGGCGAATTGGACTGGGCGGAATTCAAGGCCGTCCTGCGCGGCGAGGGCCAGTGCAATGCGCAGCGGCTCGCGCATCGGCGCAGCGCCCACGAAGATGGCGCATGGGTACGTGCGGCGGCGTCCTCCTACGCAGCGAAACAAACAGTCAAACAGGCAGCGGAACTAGCATCGAAGGAGTCCGCAGCATGAGCGCCGCAACCCCCGATACCGAAGGACTAGCCGCAGCGCGCGCCTGGCCCCTGTGGGAGGTCTTCATCCGGCCAGCCCGCGGGCTATCGCATACCCACGCGGGGTCGCTGCATGCCGCAGACGAGCGGATGGCCATCGCCAACGCCCGCGACCTGTACACCCGACGGTCCGAAGGCGTATCGATCTGGGTGGTGAGGTCCGCGGATCTCACAGCCTCTTCTCCGGACGAGAAAGACGCGCTGTTCGATCCGGCCGGCGACAAAATCTACCGCTACCCCACGTTCTTCACCGCAAGCGAAGGGGTGCCCGGGCTGTGACTGCTTCGATTGAAACATCCTCTACCAGCATGGACACCGCCGATTCAGCGGAAGACACAGCGGAATACGCACTGCGGCTCGGCGACGACGCTCTGATTTTGGCGCAGCGCATGGGCGAATGGGTTTCGAACGCGCCTGAGCTGGAAGAGGACGTAGCCCTGGCGAATATCGGCCTCGATCTCCTCGGCCAAGCGCGATCGCTGCTCACGTACGCCGGCTCCTACCTGGGCAAGTCGGAGGACGAACTCGCGTATTTCCGCGACGATTCAGAGTTTCGCTGCGCCCACCTGATGGCAACCCCGCGTGGCGATTTCGCTGTGGCCATCGCCCGCATGTTGATCGTCGCGGGCTACCAGTGGGAGCTGTACGCCCGGCTCGCCGAATCGAACGACGATACACTCGCCTCGATCGCGACAAAGGCTGTGAAAGAGGTCGCCTACCACTTCCAGCATGCCGAAATGTGGACGCTGCGGCTGGGCGACGGCACGGACGAGTCGCATCGACGTATCCAACAGGCGCTCGATGATCTGTGGCCGCTCGTCGATGAGCTGTTCCGTACGGACGATGTGGAGCAGCGCCTGTCCGCGAAGGGTATTGCCGTCGACTCCGCCGCGCTTAAAGCGCCATTCATGGATGCGATCGCGCCTGTTCTTACCGAGGCGACGCTCACTGTGCCGACCGCCCCGCCATCAGCCGGCGGTGGACGTCACGGCAAGCCGAGTGAATACCTCGGCCACCTGCTCGCCGAGATGCAGGTGCTCGCCCGCCAACACCCCGGCGCGTCGTGGTGAGTGCCATGCCCCAACGAGCGCCACAAGCCGCATCACGTCCCCAGACGTTTCGTTCGCCCATTGCCCGCAACAAGCCGCCCGTGCAGTTCACCGGGCCGAATGCAGAAAGCATCGCCGAGATCGCAGGCAGCGTGCCCGATCCAGAGCTACCGATGGTCTCACTCATGAATCTCGGAGTACTTCGCGCGGTCGATGTGAACGAGGCTTCAGGCGCGATCACGGTCACAATCACGCCGACGTACTCCGGTTGTCCGGCAATGAACTCCATGGCGGACGACATTGTGACGAAACTGCACGACGCGGGCCACCCGGACGTGACAGTGCACAAGGTGTTGGGCGGCGATTGGTCATCCGACGATCTGACCACCACAGGCCGACAAGCATTGCGCGAGAGCGGCATTGCTCCCCCGACAGCCCGATCCACCGACCCGAACGCGGGATCGGTACCCGTCCTTTGCCCACAATGCGGCGCACAGAACACCGAGCAGCTGTCACCGTTCGGAGCCACCAGTTGCAAGGCACTGTACCGATGCCTCGCGTGCCGCGAGCCGTTCGAATACTTCAAAATCCATTAAGGCTCGCTAAGTCTCACTAAGGCTCACTAGTCTCCCTAAGGCTCACTCAGTCTCCCTAAGGAATTGCAACAGGTATGACGTCTCCCACGACAACAGCCCTCCCGGAGAACTCGGGCCCCGCAAAGCCGCTCGTCACACGCCGCCGACTCGCGTTCCATTCGCTAGCGGTCGCGGCTATTAACCGGCTCACCGCAGACGCCGTCGAGGTGGTTTTCGCCGTGCCACCGGAACTTGCCGGCGAGTTCGACTATCTACCTGGCCAGCACGTGGCCGTCCGCCTGCAGCGGGACGGCAGGGAGATCCGCCGCTCGTATTCGTTGTGCGCACCGGCCGGAAACGGCGAGTTGCATATCGCAGTCAAAGTGGAGGCAGGCGGAATTTTCTCCACGTTCGCCAACTCGGAGCTGGCCGTCGGCGACTTCGTCGAGGTGATGACTCCGCAAGGCAGCTTCACGCTGCGTCCGGACCACGCATCGAAGGCGCACGTCGCGGCGATCGCGGCAGGTTCCGGCATTACGCCGATCATGGCGCTGGCCACGGCGGTGCTCACTGGCGCGCCCAACACCACGTTCACGCTGGTCTATTCGTCGCGAACCGCAGACCAGGTGATGTTTGTCGATGAATTGGCCGACCTGAAGGATCGATTCCCGGCGCGGCTGGCGGTGCATCATGTACTCACCCGGGAGCAGCGTCTGTCGCCGCTACACTCCGGCCGGCTCAGCCCCGAACGCCTCGACGTGCTCTTCGACCGGCTGGTGCGGCCGGACACGATCGACGAGTGGTTCCTCTGCGGACCCGTCGATCTGGTGACCGAAGTTCGACAACAACTGACCTCCCACGGAGTGGGCCCGATCCAGATTCACGTGGAGCTCTTCACCACCGGGGCGCTGCGCCGCGATGTGCTCCCCACGGGGGCGGAAATCGAGGGGGCTACTGGTTCGGCGACGCAGGCCGGCTCCGCCGCGAATGGCGTCATACCCGATTTGACGGCGGGCGAAGCGTCCGTCACTATGACGCTGACCGGCCAAACTGCCACACTCACATGCGGCCCGGACGAACGCATCCTGGATGCCGCGTTGAAGGTCCGCGCCGACACTCCATTCTCCTGCACAGGCGGCGTGTGCGGCACGTGCCGCGCGCGCCTCGTCTCCGGAACAGTGGACATGGAAGTCAACTTCGCGCTGGAACCCGAGGAGATCGAGGCTGGCTACATCTTGACGTGTCAGGCGGTATGCACCTCAGATCACGTCACGGTTGACTACGACGCGTAGGCCGCAGCGCGATCCGGCATGCTGAACGAGTGACCATCCTGATCGACCCGCCCCTCTGGCCGGCGCACGGAACCGTGTTTTCGCATCTGGTGAGCGACGTTAGCTATGTCGAACTGCATACGTTTGCGGCATCGACGGGCCTGCCGGAGCGGGCCTTCGATCGTGATCATTACGACGTGCCACTCGCCCGCTACGCCGGATTGGTAGCAGCGGGCGCCCTGGAAGTGCCGAGCAGGGAACTCCTTTTCCGACTGATCGACGCCGGATTGCGGCTTCGCCGAGGGCAACGTCATACATAACAGCGCCAGGAGTGATAGCGAGGAGCTCGCCGCAGAAAGGGCGGATCCACAGCGCAATACCAGACGCGTCGGACGGGCCGCATAAGATATCAATCGTGACGACAGACAAACTGGTATGGGTCGACTGCGAGATGACGGGCCTCGACCTGGGCAAAGATGCACTGATTGAGATCTCGGCACTGATCACCGATGAGAACCTCAACATTCTTGGTGACGGGATTGATCTAGTGATCCACGCCGATGAAGCCGCGCTCGAATCGATGCCGGAAATTGTGCAGAAAATGCACGCGAAGTCCGGCCTCACCGATGAGGTTCGTGCGTCGACCGTCACGATGGCCGACGCCGAAGCGGCAGTGCTCGCGTATGTGAAGGAGCATGTCCCCGCCGATGGCCGCCCGCTACTCGCAGGCAATACCATCGGCACGGATCGTGGTTTCATCGATCGCGATATGCCCACCTTCGCCGCGTTCCTGCACTACCGGATGATCGACGTGTCCACGATTAAGGAACTCACCCGCCGCTGGTACCCACCGGTGTATTCGTCGCAGCCGGAGAAGGGCATGGCGCACCGCGCGCTAGCGGACATCAAGGAGTCGATCAGAGAGCTTGCCTACTACCGGGCAACTGTATTTGTGCCGCAACCAGGGCCGAGTGCCGACGCCGCGGGAGCGATTGCATCAGCACTCCCGGCTATCGGCTAGACTCTTATTTCGGGCGTTACGCGCACAGATATTGTGTCGCCGTGAACGCTTATGGTGGGTGTAGCTCAGTTGGTAGAGCACCGGCTTGTGGTGCCGGTGGTCGCGGGTTCAAGTCCCGTCATCCACCCCAACGAAGGTCGAGCGCAGACGAACTTGTTCGTATGCCGAGGCCAA
>JBDTAR010000100.1:0-9215 GCA_039924545.1 Nakamurella sp.
CGATGGGATTCCGTCACAAAGATCGCGGGCGCGTGGCTGATCACGCTGCCAGCCAGCGGGCTGCTGGCATTCGGCGTGGCAAGGGTGATTCCGTGAAAACGTCATCGCGTCGTCTAGCTCGGACACGGCGCGTCCTCGGTGACCTTGGTGGACGGCCAAGAAGAGTCGTGATCGCTCATCTGCTCGCGCAAGTTGCTTGCGCAATCGAAGGCACACAACTGGCGATTCAAATGTGCTGCGGGGAAGTCAGCACCGAGCAGGCCCGCGCCGACATCTCCACCATCGAGCATCGTGGCGACGATCAACGCGCCAAGCTGGTGCACGCACTGAGCGAATCCGTGACGACGCCCATTGATCGCGAAGACCTGTACCGGCTGTCGCGCTCTGTCGATGACGTGCTGGACAACTTGCGTGATTTCGTGCGCGAAAGCGACCTGTATTCACCGGACTCACTGGCCCCGATGGCCGAGCCGCTGCGCATGGTGGCAGCCGGACTGACCCGCCTCAAGGATGCCGTCGCCGCCGTGGTGCAGAATCCAGATGGCGTCAGTGAGCTCTCCATGGAAGTCCGCAAGCACAGCAACCAAGTACGTATCGTCTATCAAACCCGCTTGGCAGACTTGTTTAGCGGGACCGACGTCACGATGGATGTGCTGAAAAGCCGCGAGCTGCTGCGCCGACTAGACGTCGTGGCGCTACGGCTCGGCGAAGCCACCGATGCACTTAATGACGGGATGCTCAAGCGCAGCATGTGACATCCGGGGGCAGTAAGTATTCCCTGCTGCCCTGGACCCGAGCCTATTGATTCGCACTTCACACATCCTTTGGGCACATCACACACTCTGCAGCGCATGTGAAGTGCCCAAATGATGTGTGAAGTCGCGGAAAACTACGCGACCATAGCCTTGATGGCGGAAGCGATTTCGGCGATGCCGGCCTTGGCGTCGGCGAAGAACATGCCGGTCTTCGGATTTGTGTATAGCTCGTTGTCGAGCCCCGCGTAGCCCTTGCCCATGGATCGTTTGATGACTACCACCGACTTTGCCTTGTCCACGTCCAGGATCGGCATCCCAGAAACCGGGTTGCCCGGACGCCTCGCGGCGGGATTGGTGACGTCGTTCGCACCGACCACGAGCACGACATCAGTCTGCGCGAAAAGTGCGTTCGCCTCGTCCATCTCGAGGAGCTGCGTGTACGGCACGTTCGCCTCAGCCAGCAGCACATTCATGTGTCCTGGCATGCGGCCAGCCACGGGGTGGATCGCGTAGCCGACGTCGACACCGTGTTCACCCAGGGTTTTGCCCAGCTCCGCGAGCGCGTGTTGCGCTTGCGCTGCAGCGAGCCCGTATCCGGGGACTATCAACACCCGCTGCGCGTAGGCAAGCTGGATTGCGACATCGTCGGCCGACACCCTACGCACCGGTGCATCGCCGCCTGGCCCACCAGTCGAAGCACCGGAATCGCCTGTGCCGAAACCGCCGATGATGATCGATAGGATCGACCGGTTCATAGCGTTGGCCATCAGCACGGTGAGGATCGTGCCGGCGGCGCCGACCAGGGCGCCGCCGATGATGAGCACGCTCGAGCCGAGCACAAACCCGGCCATGGCCACGGCTAGGCCGGTGAACGCGTTGAGAAGCGAGATCACCACTGGCATGTCGGCGCCGCCGATCGGCAGCACCATCGTGATGCCGAAGATCAATGCGGCGGCGCAGGTGAGGACCAGTGCGCCAGTGCTGGTGGAGTCCACCACCAGCCATGCGACTCCGCCCACAAACGCTGCTGCCAGAAGCGCGTTCACGACATGTCCGGCGGGGATCCGCACGGGGGAGCCAGAAACGATGCCCTGAAGTTTCCCGGCGGCCACTAGCGAACCGCTGAACGTGACGCCGCCAATGATGATGTCCAGCCCGCCAGCGACGGCCACTGTGTTACCGACCTCGAGACCGAGCGACAAGTCGTGAACGGCAAGCAATGCCGCCGCTCCGCCACCGACCGCGTTGAATATTGATACCAGCTGCGGCACGGCCGTCATCTTCACCGTGCGCGCGATGTACAGCCCAAAGCCGCCACCGACCGCGAGCCCGGCCGCGCCGACGATCCACCCGGTGGGCGTGATCGCGCCCTGCGTTGCGATAAGAACCACCGCGGCGATGCCGGCTGCAATCATGCCGACCATCGACACGACGCTTCCATGACGCGCCGTCCGCGGCGAGTTCATCAGGTGCAACCCGATTACGAAACAGGATGCGGAGGCGAGAAACACTAGCCGCACGATGGCTTCCGTCGTGCTCATGCCGGCCCTCCGGTGTTGTCAACGCCCTCGCCAGCAACGCCGCCGACGTCCGAGCCGCCAGTGCCGTCCGCACTTCGAGCAGTGCGCGGCGCGGGCTTTGCCTTGAACATATCCAACATCCGATCGGTGACTGCGTATCCGCCCACTACGTTCATGCCCGCCAGCGCCATCGCGAAGAATGCGACGATGTAGCCGAAAGGCCCGCGCGCGGTCGCCGTGATCATCAGCGCACCGATGAAGACGACCCCGTGAATCGCATTCGATGCGGACATCAGCGGCGTATGCAACGTGGCCGGTACTTTGGAAATCACCTCGAAGCCGACCAACAACGCTAGAACAAACGTGGTGAGGTCGAACAGCAATTCGGCGCTCATGTTGTGCCGCCTTCGTCCGCGGCCAAGGCCTTGGTAATCGCCTCGTGTATGACGCGTCCCTGGTGCGTCACGAGCATTGCGCCGACGACCTCGTCAGCTGGATCGACTGTCAGCACGCCGTCTTTCACGAGCAGGCTGAGCAGAGCGGTGATATTGCGGGCGTACGCGCGAGATGCGGCCGGCGCCATATCTGAGGCAAGTGAGCCCGCGCCGATCACGGTCACGCCCGGCTCGACAATCACGGTCACGCCCGGCTTGGAGACCTCGACGTTCCCGCCGTAAGCGCTGGCCGCCATGTCTAACACCACCGACCCGGGTTTCATGGCTGCAACTGCCTGCGCCGTTACCAGTAACGGCGGCTTGCGGCCTGGAACCTGCGCAGTAGTGATGACGATATCGCTTCGGGAGATGTGCTTATCGAGTGCGGCGAGTTGCGCGGCACGCTCCTCTGCAGTGAGTTCTCGGGCGTAGCCGCCGGATCCGGAAGTAGACACGACGCCGGGTAGGTTGACGAACTTCGCACCCAACGATGCGACCTCTTCGCGGGCGGCGGGTCGGACGTCATACCCGGAAACGGAGGCACCCAACCGCCGGGCAGTCGCAATCGCTTGCAGCCCAGCGACTCCCGCGCCGAGCACGAGCACCTCGGCCGGTTTCACGGTGCCCGCAGCCGTCATCAACATTGGGAAGTAGCCGCCGTACACATTGGCGGCGCGAATCGCGGCCCGATATCCGGCAACCGACGCCTGGGAAGTCAGCACGTCCATCACCTGGGTCCGAGACAAGGTGCGTGGCAAGTAGTCCAACGCGATCGTCGTGACGCCTCGTTCGGCCCAGGCGCGCACATCATCGAGGCGCTCCCAGGGCCGCAAAAGGCCAATCAGCACCTGCCCGGACCGCAGTAATTGCGATTCGGCCGCAGTAGGGGGCCCGACTCGAACAATGATGTCGGCCCGCGCGTAGATGTTGGCTGGGTCCGAGAGTGTCGCTCCCGCCGCGACATATGCGGCATCGTCGAATGTCGCCGCGGCCCCAGCACCTGGCTCAACCAGGATTTGCGTGCCCATACCGCTGACCTTGCCGAGAACCTCTGGTACTAGCGCTACTCGCGCCTCGTCGTCGGATCGCTCGAAGAGCACGCCGACGCGCGTAGTCGACTGACTCACGGACTCATTGTTCGATGACAGCGTCGATCACCCTCTCTGAGGCTCAGGCATAGCCCGACAGTGACACTTTCATGATCACCGTAGAGGGTTTATGGCTCCGAAGATAAGGGCCAAAGACCCGAAATGGGTGAGGTGGCCGTGGCCGACGCCGCGGAGGGCCGAGCTGACGCTCGTACATCGCGAATACGTTACGTACGTCACACATGCCGCGCCGCGTCGGAAGACGCTCAACCGAGTGCGACGGTGCTGAACTGCGGTTCCGGTGAACTCTGGGCGCGGGCGACTATGCCTTCGCCGCTTGCTTCGCGACCTCGGCGCGTACGTGCTCCATATCCAACGCGCGCACCTTGCCGATCAGGTCCTCCAGCGACTTCTCCGGCATTGCGCCAGCCTGCTGGAAAACCAAGATGTTGTCCCGAAACACCATGAGCGTCGGGATAGAGCTAATGCCGAAGCCACCAGCGAGTTCCTGCTGCTCCTCGGTGTTCACCGAACCGAACACGAGGTCCTCGTGCGTCTCTGAGGAGGCCTCGTAGACCGGCGCAAACATGCGGCACGGCGGGCACCACGACGCCCAAAAGTCCACCAATACCGTGCCGCCCTTTTTGACGGTGTCGGTGAAATTATCGTTTGTCAGTTCCACGGTGGCCATTGCGGTCTCCTTGCGATCGTCGGTCTATCTCTTCGAATCAACGCCCTCGAGGTATCACGTATTCCACGGCCGAGCCCACCGTGCGGCACACTGAATCGCATGAGGCACATTCCACTCATCGGCCGACTGCCCTCTCCGACCCGGGAAGATCTCGACGACGAAACTCGCGCGGTATACGACGCGATCACGACCGGTCCGCGCGCCAGGAGCGGTCTTCCAGAGACCGTTGCAGACTCCGATGGCCGCCTGCAGGGCCCGTTCAACGCCATGGTGCATGCCTCGCCTCCTGTGGGCGATGCTCTGCAGCGTCTCGGTGCCGGGATCCGTTACGGCAGCGCGCTTTCCGACCGAACCCGTGAGCTTGCGATCCTCACTGTCGCCGCGCATCGACGATGTGAGTTCGAGTGGCTCGCGCACGCTGGTGAAGCGACGGCAGTCGGGCTCACGGACGACATGTTGGAGGCCATCGCTCGCGGAGACACCGGCTTTTTCGAGTATGACGATGCCCTCGTGCACCGCGCGGTCTCGGAGCTGTTAGCCGGCCGAGATCTCTCCCAAGACACCTACGAGAAGGCGGCCGCGCGGCTCGGTGCACGCGGTGTCGTGGATCTCGTCATACTCGTCGGCTATTACGACGCGTTGGCGCTGTCGATACGTGCATTCCGGGCGCCCCTGCCTGGGCACGCGGACCCGACCTGGTAGTTCGGCGCGTTCGTGACAGGATCTAACGATGACCAATCCGACCAGCCACGGCAACCCCGCGGCTTCTATGCCGAGCACCGCCGATGATGTGTCTTTCCCCCGACTGAACGCCCGCACCGCCCGCTTCACCCTGGGCGAACCGCGGAATGTGACGGTGACCCCGGACGGGTCTACGGTGCTTTTCTTACGCACCGCCTCGGGTGTCGACCGCACCGGGGCGCTGTGGGCGTTCGACGTCGCCACCGCGACTGAGCGCGTCCTCGCCGATCCCGCGCAACTCATGGGCGGATCCAACGAACATCTACCAGCCGCCGAACGCGCACGACGCGAGAGGTCGCGCGAATCTGGCGCAGGCATCGTCTCCTACACGGTCGATACTGCCGGATGCACAGCGGTTTTCGCACTGTCCGGCGAATTGTGGATCTGCAACATCGCGATGGCGGAGTGTCGCGCGATACATACGGCAGGCGCGGTGATCGACCCGCGCGTCGACCCGACGGGCAGACATATTGCCTACGCATCTGGTGGTGCGCTGCGCGTGGTCACGGTAGCCGGCACCGACGATCGTGCACTTGCCGAGCCCGACGGCGACGAGATCGTCTGGGGCCAAGCGGAATTCATTGCTGCGGAAGAGATGGACCGGTACCGCGGCTTCTGGTGGGCGCCTGACGGACTGTCTCTGCTGTCGGAACGCTATGACAATTCGTCGATGCAGACTTGGTACATTGCCGACCCAGCGTATCCAGACCGGCAGCCGGTCGCGCATCGCTACCCGTCGGCAGGCAGTCCGAACGCGGAAGTGGGCCTCTGGCACGTGCCACTAGACGGCGCAAAGCACGAAATCTCCTGGGATACAGCAAAGTTCCCCTACCTCGCCACGGTGTCTTGGACAGCAGGGGGCGCCCTGATGCAGGTAGTAAACCGGCTGCAATCACAAACTCACACGTATCGGATCGTCATCGACACCGATTCGGTGGCAGTAGATCTCGCGCTCGACCGGTCCGAAGACCAATGGATCGACCTGGTTGGCGGGTTGCCGGCGCTCACTCCTGACGGACGCATGCTCACAGATTCCGTAGACGCTGCCGATGGCACGGATTCGTCCGACAGGCTTCGCCTCGCCTTGGATGGCGCGCCCATCAGCCCGTCTGATGTGCAACTTCGACGGGTGCTCTCAGTGCACGACACCGGCGTTCTTGCAACGGTTTCCGCTGACCCTACCGAACAGCAGGTGCTTTTCGTTGGCTACGACGGATCTATCCGACGTGTGTCAGATGGGCCCGGCGTGCACTCGGGCGCAATGGGCGGCGACACCATCGTCGTTGCCCGCTCCAGCCTGGACGCTGTTGCGACCAGTATGACGGTATTCGCGGCCGGTCAGCCGGTAGGCACCCTGGCGAACCTGGCCGAAAAAGCCCCGTTCACACCGAAGATCACCATGCTCACTGTGGGCGAGCGCGCGCTCAACGTAGCGGTGCTGCTGCCCCGCAATCACGTCCCTGGATCGCGCCGCCTTCCGGTGATTATGGCGCCCTACGGCGGACCACATGCGCAGTTGGTACGGGCCAGCGCTCGGATGTTTCTCCAGGCAGGGTGGCTGGCGGACCAGGGCTTCGCGGTGGTCGTCGCGGATGGCCGCGGCACACCGGGGCGCAGCCCGGCATGGGAGCACGAGATCGCGTACGAACTCGCGTCGGTCACTCTCGCTGACCAGGTCGATGCCCTAGCCGGTGTTGTCGCCCAGTATCCCGACGATCTCGATACGAGTCGGGTGGGCATTATGGGCTGGTCGTACGGCGGATATCTGTCGGCGCTCGCGGTATTGGATCGGCCCGACGTGTTCCATGCTGCGGTTGCCGGCGCGCCGGTCACCGACTGGACGCTGTACGACACCTGTTACACAGAGCGTTATCTCGGTCTCCCGCAGGAGCGACCAGACGTGTACGAGCGAAATTCACTGATCGGCCGCGCAGCGAAACTTACTCGGCCGCTGATGCTGATTCACGGCACGGTAGACGACAACGTGGTTGTGGCGCACACACTCCGCCTGTCTGCCGCCCTTCTGGCGGCCGGGAAAGCGCACGAGGTATTGCCACTGACCGGGATTACGCATATGGCCTCCGACGAAGTGATCGCCGAGAACCTGCTGCTGGCCCAGGTTGAGTTCTTCCGCCGCACGCTCGGCTAGCTCGCGCTCGGCCCCGCTGAAACCACCGTCAGGAGTAAGCGGCCGATCGGGACGCCGAGCCCCGTGCAGGCGTCCCATCCCAGGCCGGCGGCATAGGCACCGTTATTGCCTTGGGTGACGTCTCGGAATCCCGTCGGCGCGGTGCCCGCGGTGACCCCGCGATACATCGTCGGCTGCATCAATCCCAGCGGTCTACCGAGCCGTTCGGATATGCGACAGACCAGCGCTGCCCATAACGGCGCAACGGCACTGGTCCCCCCGTAAACGGCGCGCTGTCCATCCACGAGCACTGCGTATCCCGTCCGTGGGTCCGCGACAGCGGACACATCCGGCACTCCGCGACCGGTGCCGCCGCCAGGTGCTTGCGGCACGCCGACCGAGTCCTGCCAGGCCGGCAAGGCGAAATTCTGACTGACGCCGCCTCCGGTGGCTCCGCCGGTCGATCCGTCGTTCCACACGGTTTCACTGAGCGCAGCCCCGGCGGCCAGATCTGCCACCAGCGACGTACCGCCGCAGGCCAGCACGTGTGGGCTGGAGGCGGGAAAGTCCACATGCGGATTACCATCGCCGACTCGATCATTCGAGCCGTCATCGCCCGCCGCAACCGTCACGGTAATACCCAGCAAAGCGGCGTCGATGAACGCCTCATCCATCGCGGTGCGGGCTTGACCGGTCCACTGCACGTCGGCCTGCCCCCAGCTAATGCTGATCGCCGTCGGAGTGGGCAGGTCACGGCTAGCTTCCGCTACCGCGTCCAAGAATCCAGCATCTGTGTTTGGCGCGAAGTACACCTTGAGCAGTGCCCCAGGTGCGAGCGCGCCGGCTACCTCGATATCGAGCATCACTTCGCCGTCTGGTCCGGTCGGATCGTCGCTCGGGCTATTTTTTGCACCGTCAACGCCGTGGGCCTGCACAGTCGGCAGCGGTACTGCGATACCGTCAAAATACGTTCGCAGGTCACGGCGCCGAAACCCGCCACCCAGTTCGATGATGGCAAGCACGTGCCCCGCGCCATCCGTACCCTCCGGGAACTCATAGATTGCACCGAGCTGTGGAGGCGTAAAACTGACAGGTCCAGCCGGCTGACGCGGCTGCGCTCCTACGGGTGGGGCAGGCCGGAAATGTGGTCTGGCCTGGGGCCGCGCATCCAAACCGAGCACCGCCACGACGATTCCATCGAGTTCCACGGGCACGCTGATCTCGCCACTGTGGTGCCGGAACGTAGCGCCGCCTTGCTCGTCGGGAAGGGCTGACTGTTGCAGCGTCACACCAAACAGATTGCCGAGCGCGGCGGCAGTGCCGCAGATCCGTACTCGGCGTGATGCTCTATCCACGCGAAGTACGTTGCAGGACGCGCTAGCCACGATCCGCCGAACGGTCTGCAGATCAGCCGGATCAGCGCCGAACCGGGCGGCCAGCGCAGAACGAGACATAGTCCCGACTGGCGAGCCATTTCGCGGCTCCGCGTCCGAGACTGCTGCTGCATCGGCGGTCTTCCCGGACTGGGGGTCGACGCGCCGGCGCAGCACTACCGTCACTTCGATGCGGTCGTCGTCGCCGACGGGGCCCACTAATCGCGTACCGGCAGGGGCCGACCGGTCGCTGCCGGGCAATGGAACATGGTCATCACCCATAAATCCATCGTAGGCTCGCCCCTGCTGCCCGGGGCTTTCGTCGCGGAATTGGTCGAACCGTGGCGGGCGCGCCGCGAGTCGGACCTTCGTCCATCAGGACGGATCGGCTGGCGGCCGGGCTGCGCGGATCGCCACCGGAATGCTGACCACGATCAGCAGAGCGGTCAGCGCGAGCGCGGTCGGAATCGTCATGATCAGGATCA
>JBDTAR010000101.1:0-12349 GCA_039924545.1 Nakamurella sp.
CCACCCGGCCCCATCCCGATGACCGCAACATCAAACGTATCCATCCAACTGCTCCTAACGGTGAGCCCGGCTCGCGGTGCCTCGTCGACGGGGTCGCAGTGTGTCTTATAAGTCGCACCTGATCAGCCGCACCTGTTAACAACCTGTACCCGAAAAAGGGGGGTAGCAATCGTTTATGACGGTATCCAGGCGGGTGCATCCCCGATGTGAGAGTCGCAGCGCCGCAGGTGAATCCGAGCGTAGCCAATCTCGTTTGACTAATGCTCTATATCCTGCGCAAATCCGGTCAACCGTTCTGCATGAACAGCTGAACCTTCACTTACCGGGTTCGAGCGCGGATCCTAGTGCACTTCTGGCCGGTCGACACGGGGTCCAGAGGTGGCACAGTAGAGCATTTCAGCAGACCCACCAACCAGATCCAACCGTCGCCCAGTGATGCGGCGACACTGGATCAGGGTTGCCCGCGTCGAGCCCGCGCGCGCCGCGCCGCTTCATCAACGACTCGACGTGCGACGTCGGACAGCTTGCGTTGCTCGTGTTGACTGATCGTGCGGAGCGCATCGAAAGACTCTTCCGTGGTACCGCCGCTTCGGCTGATCAGGATGCCGATCGCCTGATCGATAACGGCACGGCTGGCCAACGCTGTCTGCATCTGCTCAATCACTCGCCGAGCCCGAGCCAACACCTGCGCGTTGTGTACGGCGACAGCCGCCGGCGCCGCGAATAGCTCACCAAGTTCGACGGCATGTTCGTCGAACGCGTACTTGCCGTGCGCGTAGACGTTGATTGCTCCGACCACTAGGCCCGGTAACAGCAGCGGCAGCGACAGCACGCTGTGCACACCGAGCCGTCCGACTCGTGGACCGAAGTGGGGCCATAGCGACTCACCACCCAACGAACCTGACAGGTAGGTGCGACCGTCGGTGGCGGCGCTGATGCACGGACCCTCCCCGAGCCCGTACTGGATCGCATCGACTTCGCTCACAAACGGTGCGCTCGCTACTATGGTGTCCGGCTGGCCAAGCTCGATGAGCATCACTCCCGCGCCGTCCGCGTTCGGAATCGCGCCAACGGCGAACTCCGCCACTCGTGTCAGCAGATCCTTTAGCGCGAGGGTGTCAGCCACCAAACGGGACACGCTCGCCAGACCGGATCGTAGATCCTGGAAATCAGACTCGACCTGCGTGGGAGGCTGCGGCGGTCCAGTCGCGATGCTGGTGAGCTTGTTTTCAGCGAACGCGGTCATCATTGCACCTCCATTCTTTAGTCGTTTTTAAACAATTGTCCCCCTCCGGCCGACCGACAGTCAGGCAGTTTGGCAGCGAACGGGCGCACATCGTCGAGGTCAGCACGACTTGGCGACGGTGAGCAGCACCGCCGAATCTTCGAGCGCGTCTAGCGAGTTGCCGCAGCTGGGCATGATTAGCAGATCACCCGGCGCACCAAGCCAAACGGTTCCGTCAGCGCTGAGTCGAACACGGCCTTGCAGGATAAACAGGGTGGCCTCTCGCATTCCGTCATGTTCGATAAGAGTGTGACCGGCCGCGATGGCGATAAGCGTCTGGCGCAGGGCATGTTCGTGCCCGCCGTACACAGTTTGGGCGTCGCGCCCACTCGAAGCGTTCCGTGCAACGGCCAGCTGGCGGCGGGCCAGGGCCGTGAGCGACATCTTTTCCATCGATTGCTCCGTCGTGTGCGAGTTGGCTATTGGTCCGTGCCCATGGTCCGTGCCCCCGCGTCGCCACCGCAGCGGTCGAGTACGACCGCCGCACTGGCTCGGCCGGACCGTCGGCCTTGGACTGCCAAGTGTGCGCTCGCCGACGCGATCGGTGACCTGCCGCTGGGTCCCACCATGGCGCAATCGCGGACGGTGGACGATAAGGCCCGTGCGGCGTAGCGTCGATATTACTGAGAAGCAGTCATTCCGGAACGAGGATCGCCGCTACCAAGCCGCACCTCGGAGGCGCGTTTCGCGCCGCGCCGGAGACATTGAATGGCCCGCAGAATGGCCCGCACCGGGGCGCGCACGTCGCTGATCCGATTACTAGACCGTCGCCGCTCCAGTAGTCGGTCGGCTACCAGGACCGTTACCACCGGAACCTGGCCGCTTTATTGAAATCGGCGACCCACGTCGGCCAGGCCCAAATCGCCGCCAGCGATATCGGCAAGGTGCTGCGCATCGCTACCGGTGTCGTCCGGCATCGACTCGAATCGATCAAGGAGATTCATTATGCAACTCGGCATGATCGGCCTAGGCCGAATGGGTTCCAATCTGGTGCGCCGCCTCCTGCGGGACGGGGCCCACGAGTGTGTTGTGTATGACGCCGACGACACTGCGGTAAAAACCCTGGCCGGCGAGGGCGCCACAGCAGCCAGTTCGGCGCGCGATCTCGTGGCAAAGCTGACTCCGCCGCGAGCAGTGTGGGTAATGGTTCCTGCCGGCGAAGTCACCGACTCAGTCATCACCGAATTGGCCGAGGTCATGGACCCCGGCGACACGGTGATTGACGGCGGCAAATCCTACTATCGCGACGACATCGAGCACGCAAAAAGGTTAGCCAAGCACGGTATCCGGCTGCTGGACTGCGGCACCAGCGGCGGAGTGTGGGGTTTGCAGCGCGGGTACAGCCTCATGATCGGTGGTGACGCCGACGCCGTCACGCAGGTCGAACCAATCTTCGAGGTCCTTGCGCCCGGCGTCGCGGCCGCGGAGCGCACACCCGGGCGAAACGGTGCGGTGACGACCGCAGAGAACGGCTACCTGCATTGCGGGCCCAGCGGCGCCGGGCACTTCGTGAAGATGGTCCACAACGGCATCGAGTACGGCATGATGGCCGCGATCGCCGAGGGTCTCAACATTCTGGACAACGCCGACATCGGCACCCGCGCGAAAGGGCAGGGGGACGCCGAGACCGCGCCGCTTGCTGATCCCGAGTTTTATCGATATGACCTGGACCTGCCGGAAGTCGCAGAGGTGTGGCGGCGCGGCAGCGTCATCGGGTCCTGGTTGATTGATTTGAGCGCTGCGGCACTGCAGCAGTCACCGGACCTGGCCGCCTTCACTGGCCGGGTGTCGGACTCCGGCGAGGGCCGATGGACGGCCATCGCAGCGATTGAGGAGGGCGTCCCTGCCCCGGTGCTCACCAACGCCCTGTATTCACGGTTCGACTCGCGGCACCTCGATGAATTCGCCGACAAGGCTCTATCCGCTATGCGCAAACAGTTCGGTGGCCACGACGAGAAGCCCTCGGCCTGAGCAGGTGCCGATTACCTGGACACGAAAAAGGAGAACACTGGAATGACTGGACCGGTCGCGGTGCTGTTCGACATTGACGAAACGCTGGTGCATACCGGTGGCGCCGGGGCCCGCAGCTGGGCGTGGGCGTTCGACCAACTGCATGGTGTTCCCGCCGATATCGGCGCACATACGTCGGCCGGCGAGACTGATCCGCAGGTCGGTCGCAAGACTTTCCAGGCTATTTTGGGCCGTGAACCGAGCTTCGATGAGATGGCCCGGCTCTACGCCAAGTACCTATGGCATCTGGCCGAGAACATCTGGACCTCGGCGGACTACCGGGTGCTGGCGGGTGTCGATGCGCTATTGGTTCGGCTAGGCGAGGCAGGAGTGATTATCGGCGTCATCTCCGGCGCCATGGAAGGTGCGGCGCGCACCAAGATGGAGCCGGGCAAGCTCAACCGGTACTTCACGTTCGGCGCCTACGGCTCAGACTCTCCTGATCGATCCGAGCTGACGGAAATGGGAATCGCCAAGGCCGCTCGGTTACACGGGCGCAAACTCACGGCGGATCAGGTGTACGTGGTGGGCGACACCCCCCGCGATATCGAGGCGGCGCACGCCGCGGGCGCGACTGGGATCGGCGTCGCGACGGGCCACTACGACATTAAAGCGCTGCGCGACGCGAATGCCGACCACGTCCTCGGCTCGCTGGTTGAGCCGTTTCCGGGCCTGTGACAAGGAACTGAAGTGGGGCCCCTAGTACGTGACGAGTGAGAGGTGAATGACATTGACCGCGACCCTGCCGCCCAGCAGCAAACAGATCGCACAGCATCGGCCAGATCTTCCCGCGTGGCAAGCGCTCGAACGGCACGCCGTCGCCATGCGAGAGGTGACACTGCACGACCTGTTTGACGGTGATCCGGATCGGATCAAGGACCTGACCATAGACGAGATCAACGTCTCTGAGCACAACCTACGCATGGAGTTCGTATCCAACGTTGACGGCGCCGAGTTTCGTCAGGCCACCACTGGCCTCGACCCAGCCCAGACACTATTCGACATCAGCTCAAAGAGCTGGCACACCAGCGGGACTCTGACGAACGCCGCCACCGCGCACCTGGCTAGTGGCTGGCTTCGACGGTGACACCTCGGCGATCGCACGGCATTTTGTCGCTGTTTCTACTGACGCCGACGCCGTCCGCGAGTTCGGTATCGACCCGGCGAACATGTTCCCGTTCTGGGACTGGGTCGGCGGACGTTATTCCTTCGACGCGGCAGTCGGTCTGTCGCTGATGATCGCGATCGGACCGGAAAACTTCACGGCGATGCTCACTGGCATGCACGACGCCGACGAGCATTTCCGGAGCACTCCGATGGAGAGCAACGGCAAACACGTCACGCAAACCGGGCAACACATCGACTACCAGACTGGGCAGATCATCTGGGGCCAGCCTGGCACCGACGGCCAGCACGCCTTCTACCAACTTCTGCACCAGGGTACGGAGCTGATTCCCTGCGACTTCATCGTGTGGGATGTCGATTCATTCGACCAATGGGGTGTGGAGCTGGGCAAGGTCCCGGCAATGACGATCAGCGAAGAACTCAGCGCCGAACAGCCATCTGCGCTGCACCACGACGCTTCCACCAACGAACTAATCCGCCGCAACCGACAAGCCCGCAAACGCAGTAATTGGGCAACTCACCGGGAGGCACCACATGAACACAACGACTCCGCTCAGTAAAAAAGCGCACAACCTGGTCTCGCTCACTACGCAGCTCGTGTACTCCAACATGACAATCGCAGATCCGAGATGAGCCCCACGACGTCGACGCTCCTTGCACCGCCGTTAGCTGCTACCCCATGTCCTCGAGTGCTGATCGTGGGCGGTGGCTTCGGCGGCCTTGCCGCCGCCCGCGGACTACGAGATGCGCCAGCCAAGGTCACGGTGATCGACCGAACCAACCACCATCTGTTCCAACCACTGGCCTACCAGGTCGCCACGGGCCTGCTCTCGCCCGGCGAGATCGCCCCTGCCCTGCGCAAGGTCCTGCGTAGGCAACAAAACGCCACTGTGTTGCTCGCCGAGGCCACCGACATCGACTTGGACGGCCGAAGCGTCCACGTGCTCGAGGCGGACGGCAGAGCGGGACAGATCGGCTACGACTACCTTGTGGTCGCCGCTGGCTCACAGGACAGCTACTTCGGCCACGATGAGTGGGCCGAGCACTTGTACCCAATGAAGACCCTCGCTGAGGCCACCGCGCTCCGCAATCGGATCCTTTGCGCGTACGAGCGGGCTGCCGAATGCGACGACCCAGCAGAGCGGGCCCGGTGGATGACATTCGCGATAGTCGGTGCCGGACCAACGGGTGTCGAGCTCGCCGGGCAACTCGCCTGGTTGGCTCGGGAACTGCGGCAAGAGTTCCACAACACGAACGACATGTCGTCGAGTATTGTCCTGATCGACGGGCTCAGCGACGTGCTCAGCACGTTCCCGAAGAGCCTGCGAGCACACACCGAGCGGCAGCTAACCGCGATGGGCGTCGAGGTTCGACTCGAGGCGAAGGCGGATGCCGTCGATGCCACCGGTATCACCGTTAAAACTAAAGGTGGCCAGACGGAATGCATCGACGCTCACACTGTGATCTGGGCCGCAGGAGTGCGTCCCAGCCCACTCGCCGCTACCCTCGCCGGAGCCGCAGGAGTCGACGTGGACCACAAAGGACGCGTGCCGGTGCGAGCGGATTGCAGCCTGATCGCGCACGCCGAGGTGTTCGTCATCGGCGACATGGCCAACCTGCACGATCTGCCGGGGTTGTCCGAACCTGCCATACAAGAGGGTCGCTATGTCGCCAAAGTGCTGCGTCACCGTACGGCGGGAACGCTTCCGCCGCGGGCGTTCCACTATCGCAACCTGGGCACGATGGCCACCATTTCGCACAAAGACGCGGTCGCGAACATCTTCGGCCTCAAACTGCACGGCCGGCTTGGCACGGTCGCTTGGGCCACCGTTCACATCGCGTTCCTCGTCGGATGGGGCAACCGTGTCGCCGTGCTCACCCGGTGGGCCTTTTTGCTCGGCAGCCGAACCCGGCCCGAACGAGTAATCCTCACCCCCTGCCGGACAGCGATATCGGATCGAACTACTCGCGGTCGAACCGCTCAACGACGTCAGAACCCGATCCCTCCCTGCAGATCATTGGCATGAACAATGCGACCAATCACGAGAAGGAGCAGAAATGAACAATCCCGATTCCACCGGTTGGGACCAGCCCGGGGATGATGGCGTCCTTGACGACTCCGACACCTTGGCTAGCGATGACATGACCCGAGATCGACTCGACGCAGGCATCGACCCACCCGATCACGGCACGGTCGCCGAAGGGTGGGGAAACACTCCTGCAGAAGAGCGCGAGGGCGAATCGCTGGACCAGCGGCTGGCCGAAGAGGAACCAGAGCAGTGCTCGGACCTGCCCTCAATACTTGACGCCGACGAAGAGGCGGGCCAGTTGGTCGCTGACGGCCCTGTCGGTGCGTCGCCGGTCACGGCCACCGAGCTCCCTGCCGCCGTACCCGACAGCGAGCGCGACGCCGAACAAGGCGCCCTACACATCGACAACACCAGCCACCGGTGACCGGAGACAAAATATGACGCGCGCCACGCCCGACAACCAGACTGAGCGTTCTCCCCTTACGCCGTCGGGCAAACAATTCACGATCAGCCACGGCGAACAGCACGCCACGATCGTCGAAGTCGGCGGCGGACTGCGCCGTTACCGCGTCGGAGGGTGGGATCTGCTCGACGGCTACCAGCGCTCTGATCGGTGCACCGGCGCGCGCGGTTTGCCGTTGATTCCGTGGCCCAACCGGATCCGGGACGGCTCGTACACCTTCGACGGTGTCGACTACCAAGTACCACTCACCGAGCCGGAGCAACACAACGCGATCCATGGATTCCTGCGTTGGCGGAACTGGAAGTGCCTACGCCGCGAGGTCGACTCCGTGCTCATGGGCATCGTATTGCACCCGCAGATGGGATACCCGTTCACGCTCGACGTGTCGGTCGAGTACCGCCTCGGAGAAGACGGACTGACGGTACGAACAACAGCCACCAACCTTGGCGATCAAGCTTGCCCGTACGGCACCGGCCAGCATCCCTACCTGAGCGTCGGCACCGACCTCATCGACCCGTGCCAGCTGCACCTGGACGCCGGGCAGTGGCTGCCGACAGACGAACGCGGCCTACCCACCGGTCACGCCGAGGTCGCCGGCTCCGAATACGACTTTCGCGGCGGACGGCAGATCGGCCCGCAGAACATCGACTACACGTTTACCGACCTGGCCCGCGATGCCGAGGGTCGAGCCTGGGTGCGGCTGACCGCACCAGACGGAGCCGAGCTCGCGCTGTGGGCGGATGCGGCGTATCCATTCATCGAGATCTACACCGCACACACCCAACCCGAGCCGCACCGACGCACCGGGCTGGGCGTAGAACCAATGACCTGCGCCCCTAACGCGTTTGAAAGCGGCGATGGACTTATCCGCCTGGCTCCCGACGAGTCGACCACCGCTACCTGGGGGTTGTGCTCAAACCGATGACGACACCATGCAGACTGGTTCGGAACAGAGCTGTAGCGCCACCGCGGGTTACTGGGGCGGTCCATGCGTCCGGGGGCATTCAGGATGACGTCGTTCCTGGAAGAGTCGCGATGAGACTGATATCGGTCATGTCATGATCGGCCACGCCGCATTCCCTGTCGAGCCGTGGGCTCTGCGCGAAACAACGCTTGATCTGGACGTGCTGGCGCAGAGCGAGTCCGTGTTTGCGCTATCCAACGGACACATCGGCTGGCGTGGCAACCTGGACGAAGGCGAACCGCACGGCATCCCCGGCAGCTATCTCAACGGAGTGTACGAACAGCGGCCGCTGCCCTACGCGGAACGCGGCTACGGCTACCCCGAGGACGGGCAGACGATCATCAACGTCACCAACGGCAAGGTGATCCGGTTGCTGGTCGACGACGAGCCTTTCGACGTCCGATACGGCCGGCTGCGCTCCCACGAGCGGGTTCTCGACTTCCGCGCCGGTGTGCTGCGTCGGCGCGCCGACTGGGTGTCCCCCGCCGGCTGCGCGATCCGAGTGACTTCGACGCGGCTGGTGTCGTTGGCCCAGCGAGCGGTGTGCGCGATCGCCTATGACGTTGAACCACTCGACGCGGCCATGCAGGTGGTGGTCCAATCCGAACTGATCGCGAACGAGGAGTTGCCCCCCGCGAGCGGTGATCCGCGCACGGCGGCTGTGCTCGATGCGCCGTTACTCGGACGCGCGGACGCGGCCCGAGGCACCCGGGCAGGGCTGGTGCACTCGACGCGGCAGACCGAGCTCTGCGTCGCCGCAGTGATGGATCACGTGCTAGACGGACCGGCTTCAATGCAGGTGCGCTCGGAGAGCTTCCCCGATCTGGCCCGCACCACCGTCATATCCGAGCTCGACCTCGGTCAAAAGTTGCATCTGGTGAAGTTCGTCGCCTATGGCTGGTCGGGCTCCCGCTCGGCCCCGGCGGTGCGTGATCAGGCGGACGCGGCGCTCGGTCAAGCGGTCAAGACCGGCTGGGACGGTTTGCTGACTGCGCAGCGCTCCTATCTCGATGAATTTTGGCAGCGGGCAGATGTGGAACTCGACGGCGACGCGGAAATCCAGCAGGCAGTGCGCTTCGCACTGTTTCATGTGTTGCAGGCTGGTGCGCGCGCAGAGGGCCGTGCGATCCCGGCGAAAGGATTGACGGGAACCGGATACAACGGCCACGCGTTTTGGGACACCGAGACGTTCGTCCTGCCTGTACTGACGTACACCGCCCCGGAAGCCGCCGCGCACGCACTGCGCTGGCGACAAAGCACGTTGCCGATGGCCAAGAAGCGAGCTGACCAGCTCGGGTTGGCCGGCGCGGCGTTCCCGTGGCGCACCATTTCCGGCGCCGAATGCTCCAGTTATTGGCCCGCCGGTAGCGCAGCTTTCCACATCGGCGCCGACATCGCCGACGCGGTGACCCGCTATGTCACCGCAACGGGCGACACGGATTTCGAACGTGATACCGGACTTGAGTTGTTGACCGAGACCGCGCGACTGTGGCGCTCGCTTGGCCACCACGACGGACACGGCGGGTTCCGCATCGACGGAGTCACCGGGCCGGACGAGTACAGCGCCGTCGCGGACAACAACGTCTACACGAACCTGATGGCCCAACACAACCTACGCGCCGCCGCAGCGACTGCCGAGCGGTACCCGGACCGAGCTCGCAAGTTGGGCGTCGACGACGAGGAGACCGCCCAATGGCGCGACGCCGCCACGACGATGTACGTCCCCTATGACGAGGCGCTCGGGGTTCACCCGCAGGCCGAGGGCTTCACCGGACACCAAGTCTGGGACTTCGCAGCGACCACACCCGAACAGTATCCGCTGCTGCTGCACTTTCCCTACTTCGATCTCTACCGCAAACAGGTCATCAAACAGGCCGACCTAGTACTGGCCATGCACCTGCGCGGCGACGCATTCACGCCAGCCGAGAAGGCCAGAAACTTCGCGTATTACGAACGACTCACCGTGCGCGACTCCTCGCTGTCCGCGTGCACCCAAGCAGTCCTGGCCGCGGAAGTCGGCCACCTGGAACTCGCCTACGACTACCTCGCTGAGGCAGCGTTGATGGATATGGACGACCTGGAACACAACACGCGCGACGGCTTGCACATCGCCTCACTAGCCGGCTCCTGGATCGCCCTCGTTGCGGGATTCGGCGGCCTGCGCGAACGGGAGGACACTGTCGCCTTCGCGCCGCGGCTACCCGACGCACTGACCCGGCTCGCCTTTACGATCTCTCTCAAAGGCAGGCAGTTGCACGTCGAGGTCACACCCACACAGGTGCGCTATCAGCTGAGCGACGGCGAGCCGCTGCAGTTCTTCCACGACGGCGAACCGGTCACTATCGCCGCCGATCAACCGCTGTGCTGCCCACTTACCCACGCCGCATCGATCGAACCAACGACCCAGCCAGTTGGACGCGCACCGGCACCACGCCGCGCACCGGGCACACCATCATGAGCGGCTGGTGCGTTCAATAGTGGCCTCAACCTCGCTGTTCTCCGCTACACGTTCGTTTCCGGAACGCTGTATCTGTTCCGTCGAAACCCTACCGAAGGAAAACACCATGGCCCAGACATCGCAGTTCACTATTGGAGCAGAAGCCAGCTGCAGCGACGGGGTATGTGGCGAGGTCACTCGCGTAGTCGTCGACCCTGTTGCCGACACCCTGACCCACCTCGTTGTCGAACCGAAACATCACCATGACATGGGACGGCTCGTTCCACTCGCACTACTCGACCCCACGAAAAGTGGGGTGGCGCTTCGGTGCACGTTGGCGGAATTCGACACACTCGAGCTCGCGCAAGAGACCCACTTCCTACCTAGCAATTTCGGATACGGCAGCTACGGCCGCGAGCAAATCCTGAGGCTGCCTTACTACGGCCTCCGCGGTGGCATTGGAATGAGCGCTGGCGCCGGGATAAGTAACGGCATGAGCGTGGGCGGCGGCGGGATCGGGATGATCATGACCCCAGGGCTGGGGCGCGGAAACTTCGACCAGTCGGTCACCATCGACCTCGTACCCTCTGGCGAGGTGTCAATGCACCGTGGTGATCCTGTCATCGCTACCGATGGTGAGATCGGTCGCGTGCAAGGCCTGGTCATCGGACGCCCCGACCACCAGGTAACCCACGTGCTGCTACAGGAGGGCCACCTATTCGGGCGCAAGGACGTCGCGATCCCCATCAGTGCCGTGACCGCGGTTGACGCCGGAATCCAGCTGAACATCAACAAGCAACAGGTCAAAGATCTTCCAGCCGTGGACATCGAGCACTCTGACGCGTAGTAGGCGGTCCATCATTTAGTAATGTTACAAAGTCCAAGGCCGAAATCGTCCTGAGCAGCGATCTGCCGATCGGCGACATCCAGAGGGCGCACGTTGAGTTCGGCAAACCGGATGAAATACCGTGGTCCGGAGTAGGTGGCTTTGTTCTTGTGTGTTGGCCTCGACGCGGTAGTCGACAAGTCCTCCCCAGTGCCGTCGCCACGTCAACCCTAAAATCCGCCCGGTATCCAATTTGGTTCTCCTTCGGACGGCGTATTGGCAACTATTGCCGCCTCCGCCACATCAACGTCGGCGTCAGTAAAGTTCCTTCACAGTTCGTGACACTCGAACAACGCGTTGATCTGGAGTTGAACTATCGGGTCCGGTCCGTCGGGTCGTCGTCGGGATCGGCATCACACCGAGCACGGCGTTAGCCGAGGCTGCCGGGCTGAGCGTCGACAACGGGGTACTCGTCGACGAACACTTGGCCACTAACGACCCAGACGTGTTCGCTGCCGGCGATGTCGCCAACGTCTTCTACCCCCATCTAGGCACGCACCTGCGGTTGGCTCGCTGGTCGGCCGCTCAGAAGCAAGGTCCGGTCGCCGCCGCCAACATGCTCGGCAAAAATATCGCCTATGACGAGGTGGTCTTCCGCGGAGACGTCGACAAAGGCGAGTACCTAGCCTTCTGGCTGGGAGGAGGTCGAGTGCTGGCCGGTATGAACGTCAACATGTGGGACGACACCGACACCACCGCCGCTTTAGTGCACTCCTGCGCCACTGTTAACTGGGCCAGGCTGGTGAACCCCGAAGTGCCTCTCGACGAGGTCGGGTGTGCCCGAAATCGAGGACATCAACGGCTGGCACGGCAAAGCTCTGCCGCCAGAGATGGCCGAACGCGCGATTGCCGCCCTCGGCGGGGTGACCCACCACACGGTCGCGCCGACCGTTCCCGAACCCGGCACTTCGGCGATCACGCCCAACCCGGCCGCCGCCGTCACCCTGCCCACCTGGGAGATCGGCGAGAAGATCGCGACCCGGGTCGCGTTCGGAGCAGCTATCGCCGCGCTCGCAGCCCGGCCCGAGGTCGTAGTGGTCGACGGCGAGGTCGGCAATTCCACCCACGCGGAAGAGTTTTTCAAGGTGGCTCCCGACCGGTACTTCGAGGTCTACATTGCCGAATGCCAACTCGTTGCCACAGCGGTCG
>JBDTAR010000102.1:0-7182 GCA_039924545.1 Nakamurella sp.
GCTGCCTTTGGCCTTTGCTTGGTACATGGCCACGTCGGCGTGGCGTAACAAGGTGGCCCGGTCGTCGTCGGCCTGGTGGCTGGCGGCGATGCCGATGCTAGCGCGAACGCGGATTGCTAGTCCGTCCACGTAGATGGGCTCGTCCAACGCGCACAGGAATCGCTCGGCGGAATGCACAGCCGACGTGGGGCGGTCGGTGGTAGGTAGCAGGGTAACGAATTCATCGCCGCCAAGCCGAGCCAGTACGCAAGCGGCGGGAAGTATTCGGCGCAGCCGCTGCGCGACTTCGTGGAGCAGCACATCACCGGCTTGGTGGCCCAGCGTGTTGTTAATGTCTTTGAATCGGTCCAGGTCAATCAGGAGTAGCGCGACTTCTGCGCCAGCCTCGCGAGCCTCATTGAGGTGTTCGTCGGCGGCCAGGTAAAAGTGGCGGCGGTTACCCAACCGGGTCAGGTCGTCAGTGCGGGCTTGTGTCCGGGAGGCCTCCAGCTCGGTCTCGACGGCGTGCAGGTATCGATGGCTTCGACGAGATTGTTGAATGCGGCGGTGCTGTCGCCTATTTCGTCATCCGAGTCGACCGGAATGCGGCAGTGCTGTGCATGAAATTTCGACCAGTCGCCTGTCGCGGTGGCATGGGTGATGATTGCGGCGACCTGTCGCGTTCGGGCGCGAAGTAGCCTAAGCCGGCGGCTGACGACCGCTCGGGCCAACTGAAAGTTGGCTCCGCCCACCAGCAGGCCCGCGGTCACAGTGGCCGCGAACATGCGTGATCCGAGCGCGGAAGGACCAGCTACCCCGAGCAGCAGTACCAGAAACGGGAACGCGATGCCGGTGAGCAATCCGAGTCCCACCATCCAGATGGCAAGATCGGTGAACACAGAACCGCTTAGCCGCGGAAGACTCCACTCCGGCTTGTCGCGCGCCGCCTTCATAGAGCTCATAACCTACTTTCGGCATCCGATCGATGGTCTAAAGCTCTGAGCCCCAGTGTCGTGGGGGGTAACACGCGTGGTGCGTGGTGCTCGGTGCGTGGTGCGTGGTGCTCGGTAGCCAAGGTGCGGTATCAGCCGAGCAGGCCCAGTGATCCTTTGAGTTCCAACACCCGTAGCGCTGCGGCGTCCACCTGCCCGCGGAAAGCTGTGTCCTTATTCGCGCGAGCCAACAGCGCCGCGTACATTGGGGCGACCGCGGTGGATGACGTCGTCAGGACGATGTCGCCGCCTGCAGCAACGAACTTCACGGCGCGCTCGCCCTGACTCCACCGCTCGACCTGCGCCGCGCCATCGAGCGAATCGCTGATCACCACACCGGAAAAGCCAAGGTCCCCACGCAGCATCCCTTGGATGATGGTCGAGGAAAACGCCGCTGGAACTCCCGGATCGATTTTGGAATACACCGCAGTCGACATCATCACCACCGGCGCGCCCGAGTTGATGCCGACACCGAATGCACCCACCGAATCGGACTGGCGGGTCGTGACGGTGTCCGTTACTCCAGAGGTGGTGTCGGTATTGCCGGTCACTCGGCCCAGCCCCGGGAAGTGTTTGATGGAAACGGCCAGGCCCGCATCGCGCATTCCGTTGGCGAAAGCGGTGGCACGCATGGCGACATCGTTTGCCGTGTAGCCGTATTCGCGGTCGAAGTAGCCGACGGGTGCGTTTTTCGGGGCGAACGACTGCGACACCGTGTCCATCACCGGCGCAAGGTTAAGGTTGATTCCCGCCGCCGCCAACTCGCCGCCCCACGAGTCGGCGTGGGCGCGGAGCTGGTCGAGCGAGTAATGCGTGCCCTGATACAAAGCCGTGGGCATGCGATCGAAGCCGGGGCCCTGCAAGACCTGGACCTTGCCGCCCTCCTGATCGACAGCGACGATCAGCTTGGCGCCGTTCGTCGAGGTACCGGTCGCCGCCTGCAATTTGTCGGTGATCGCGCGGGTGGCAGTGGCGCTCACGTGACTGCGCCCCGTGAGGATCACTGAACCGACGTGATAGGTGCCGATCGCGCTGATTGCCCCGGAGCTGGCGCTACCCGCTGGCGTGCCGATCATGATGAGCTGCCCGATGCGCTGCTCCAGCGACATCGAGTCGAACACGTTCTGTGCCGTGGCGTTCGCCAGCGGCGTAGTGCTGGGCGCCGGTGAGGCGACGGTCGCGCTGCTACTCGTGGGTGATGAGGCCGTAGTGCTTGTCGCCGCAGTAGGAAGACTCGATGTCTGCGGGGAGGTCGGGGTCGAAGATGGCGACGTTGTCGACGGTGAGCTCGTCGCTGGTAAGCCGGTTGTGGCGTCGAGGGAGGGCATCGACGGGATGGTCACCTCGCTGGTCGGCAGCGGCGATTCTGCTGTCGAGGGGGCAGGTTCCGACGGCGAATCAGTAGCATTCGACGAGGAAGTTGCCGGGTTGGTCACTCCCGATTCGGGCGCAGCGCTGCAACTGGCCAGCACCAGCATTGCTGCAATGGACACCACGGTCAGCAGGCGACGCCGCATTTTTTTCTCCCACATATCACTCACACAGACGTGCAACGACTGACAATGGTTGCCTGCCGCTGCACGTCCAGCGCGCAGAACTACCTCGCGTCCGGCCGATGCTGGTTATTGCCAGTGCCCCAGCACTGCCACAATGGTCGGTGTGTTCCGTATTGCCCTCCTGGCGCCGCAGATAGGCCCGAATGCCGGCAACATCATTCGTACGTCCGCCGCGACCGGCTGCGAACTACATCTGATTAAGCCTCTCGGTTTCGATATGTCCGATAAGCATCTGCGTCGGGCGGGTCTCGATTACCACGATTTGGCCACTGTCGTCGTGCACGAGAACTTCGAGGAAGCCTACGCGTCATGGGCGGAAAGTGGCCCGGTCAAGATCTACGCCTTTGCGTCCGAAGGAACCATGCCGCACTCCGACATCGCCTATAAAGCAGGTGATGTCCTGCTTTTCGGATCGGAGCAGACTGGCCTGGATCAGACAGTCCTGGACGATCCGCGCATTTGGGCAGTCTCGCGTATTCCTATGCTGCCGGTCCCGCGCTCACTCAACCTCGCGACCTCGGCCGCGATCGTCGCCTACGAGGCTTGGCGTCAAAACGGTTACCAAGACTCCGGGCCCCACACCCCCGCATCCGGCGAGTTCAATTAGGAGCGCAGCGACTCGGGTGACGTCATACCTGGTGTTGACGGTTTATCAGCGGGGAGCGCGCCTTCGGCCCCGCGCTCGACAGGCCGCCTGGGCACCGCATCGACGGGCCCGGGCCGGCCGTCGAGACAGTCAGCGCTCCGAGTACGCGCCGGAGTCAATGTCCTCGATCAGGGTCGGTCCGGTAGGTATCCACCCAAGGAGCTTCTGCGTCGCTGTACTGGTCGCGGAACCGGTCATGGCAAAGAACCCGCCGATCCACCCAAAGTGCTCGGCGACGTCCTCGGGCGCGATCGATGCGACGGGCAGGCCGAAGCTGCGGCCGATCGCCTCCGCGATATCGCGGGTGGTTACGCCCTGCTCGGCCACGGCATACAGCCGCGCACCGGCGGGCGCCGTCCACAGTCCCAGAGCCACGAGTCGGCCTGCGTCGAGCCGATGCACGGCGGCCCACTGGTTGGCGCCGTCGCCGGGGTAGCCGGAGATACCCTTCTGGCGGGCGACTTCAGCGATGGCCGCGATGAACCCGTGGTCGCCGGTGCCGTGCACGGTCGGCGCGAACCGCAGGCTCACCGTATGTACGCCCTGCTCAACGAATTCGAGCGCCAGGTTCTCACTTCCGCCCCGCGGTGAGTCCGGGCCGTGGGCCGAAGACGTGTCGTCTTCGGTCGCGGGCCTGCCTTTCGCGAGACCGGCGACGCCCGCCGCAAGTAGGAATGGACGCCCGGAGTCGGCTAACGTCTCGCCGATAGTTTCGACGGCGGCGCGCTCGGCCGCGTTCGAAACATCCGGGTGGGCGAAGTCGTGTTTGTTCGCGAGATGAATGACGGCGTCGGCGTTCTCGGCGCCGCTGCGGATGCTGTCGAGGTCGTCCAAGTCGCCCCGGCGAATCTGTGCGCCTTTTGCCTCGAGAGACGCTGCGGACTGGTCGGAACGGGCCAGCCCGGTGACGTCGTGCCCGTCGGCGAGAAGTTCGTCGACGACGGCAGAGCCAATCCATCCGGAAGCTCCAGGCCGCTCTTGAGCTGTTCGCCGCCCAGGGTTACGAGCAGACGGCTGCTGCGGAGATCGCAGAGTCTGTCGGGCTGACCGAACGCACCTTCTTCCGCCACTTCAGCGACAAGCGCGCTGCAGTCGGCGGCGTCCGCTTTCCCTGATGGGCGTCGGCCTTTCGCCCGCACTCGTCAATCGGTGATCGACCAGAATCCGGCATTGCAGGAGCGCGAGTCGCATAAGCTTGCCGGCCTCGCCGCGACTGTCGCAGATGCACTACGCATGCGAGGCGTCGCGACGCTCGCCGCCGCACTCGCTGCAGAGTCCTGCATCACCGTCTTCGGGCTCGCGTTTGCACAGTGGATCAGCGACGGCGAACAGCGCTCACTGGCGGATATTGAGACAGAAGTGCTCCGCGCGCTGCAGAACTTTACTGGCGCGGCCTAGTGCGCCAGCGCCTCCCTACTAGAGGCACAAGGCCATCCAACTTCGCGCCCACGGCTGCCACACCTGCCGCAGCGCTTCCTCCGCGGCAGCGATCTGCGGCATAGCAGCGGCGCCGCTACCAGGGGACGCATCTGTGTCGTCGTCGTCCAGCCACGATCGGAAAATATCCGCCGATACCTCGGGGTGGAATTGCACCCCCCATGCGCGGGCACCGAACCGGATGGCTTGCGGCGTGCCGTCGGCGCAGACGGCGACAACCTCGGCGCCACGCGGAATCTCGGTCACGGTGTCCGAGTTCCATTGCACCGCAGGCGATCCCGACAGAACCGAGCTGAAAAGAGGATCATGGACCCCGGCTGTGGTAGGCAGAAAATGCGTCAGCCCCAGAGCGCGCCCGGCTGGATTGGCAGTGACCTTCCCGCCCATCGCCACCGCCGCGAGTTGATGACCCAGACATATTCCCAGAAAGGGGCTCTCGCCGGAAATCGTGCGCGCGATCAATTGTTTGATGGGCGTGAGCCATGGGCAATCGGCATCGTCGTTGGCGTTCATGTCACCTCCTAGGACAACCAGCCCTCGGTATCCGGCCAGATCAGCCGGAATAGTGTCGCCCGCATACCCGCGGCGCACGTCGACCGTGACCCCGGCATCGGCGAACCATTCTGCCAGCCAACCCAACGGGCAAGTCGGATCGTTCTGGATCGCCAGCAGTCGAATGTCTTCCGTCATCTCATCAACACCTCGTCATTCGCCTGGCGCAGGACAGCCATGCGCGCTCCCACATATCAGAGCACCCCATTGTTCGAGCGGGCAAGGGAGCGCTAAACGGGAATGGGCCAGCGCCGCCGACACCTGATTCGTGCAGACTGGTAGTCATGCCGGAATTGCCGGAGGTGGCCGCGCTCGCAGATTTCTTATCTACGCATGCCGTGGGTCGAGAGATCGTCTCTGTCACGGTGGCGTCGCTGAACGTATTGACCACCTACGACCCACCTGCCGCCGCGCTGGTGGGCAGGGTGGTGAGCGGGGTGGCGCGTCACGGAAAATATCTGGACATCGTCACGGTGTCCTCCGTCGGCATCGGGCCGGCGATGCTTACTGGCGGTTCTGAACACGGAGAATTGCACCTTGTCCTGCACCTCGCGCGGGCGGGATGGTTGCGCTGGTCCGACGCAATGACCATGGGCCGGATCAAGATGGGCGGGCCGATTGCGCTTCGGGTCCGATTCGCGGGCGGTGCGGGGTTCGATGTCACCGAGGCCGGGACCAAAAAGTCGGTGGCGGCAGCAGTGGTGACGGATCCTTGTCAGGTGCCTGGCGTGGCACGACTGGGCCCGGATGCCTTGGGTCCCGACGGATGCGGCGTGCCTGCGGAAATCCTGGCCGCTGTCCTCTCCGGAAGCACCCGCCGGATCAAGTCTGTACTCACAGACCAGGCCGCGCTCGCCGGTATCGGCAACGCATACTCCGACGAGATCCTGCATGCCGCAAAGCTTTCCCCGTTCGCAACCGCCGGTCGACTCGACCGAGACGCGGTCGCCAGGCTCGCGGACGCCATCCGCGAGATACTCACCGACGCCGTGCAGCGCGCCGTCGGGCAACAGGCCGCCCGTCTGAAGGCCGAGAAACGCAGCGGTCTTCGGGTTCATGCACGGACCGGACTGCCATGTCCTGTGTGCGGCGACACCATTGCGGAAGTGTCGCTGTCGGACCGGTCGTTTCAGTACTGCCCCACCTGCCAGACCGGCGGCAGGCGGCTCGCCGATCGACGAACGTCACGGTTCTTGCGCTGAACCCCTGCGAAGCTGAACCCCTGCGAAGCTGAAACCCGCTAGAACCTGAAACCCTGCGCAATAGTCACGCGCGGGGCGCATGCGGCACGTATCGCTACGCGCCGAGAGTCGTCATACCAGTGGCTTGTGGTCCATGGAACTGGCCACAGTGAACAGGATTCGCGCGCAATCGACCGTGTCGGTGATGCTCACCCACTCGACCTCGGCGTGTGCACCGTCGCCGCCTGGGCCGAACAGCACGGTCGGGATCCCGTGCGCCGCGATGAAGGCCGAGTCGGCCCAGTAGCTCATGCCAGTAACCTCGGCGGCCCGGCCGCGCATCGATTGGTGAGCTGCGTCGATGGCCAGGACGATCGGATGGTCGGCCCGAGTTTCGAGCGCCGGACGGTACATCAGAGTGCGCGTGTCGGCGGCGAAGTCGCGGTCGGCGTCGGCACATCGAGCGAGCAGGATCGCGAACTCCCGCTCTGTGTCGGCGAGGCTTTCGCCGGGGAGTGTTCGGCGTTCGATCGTCAGCCGGCAATGTTCTGGAATCGTGGAGGGTTCGTGCCCGCCCTCAATCAGCGACGCGTGGATCGTCGCGGGTCCCAGCAGTGGATGCCGATGTGACGCCACGCGGCGACCGAGCTCTTCCAGCCCGACCAGCAGCGGGCCAGCCTTGACGATCGCGTCGATTCCGAGTTCCGGGCGCGAACCGTGTGCGGCGCGGCCCTTGATGTCGATTTCGGTCCAGACGAAGCCCTTATGTGCCACGCCGATTGCCATTTCGGTCGGCTCCGTGACGATAGCAACGGTGGATTCGGCTGCAACTGTGACAA
>JBDTAR010000103.1:0-31007 GCA_039924545.1 Nakamurella sp.
GAGGCGAGCCGTCACCCGATCGGTCGGCAGATAGTCGGAGACGCCTTTCAGCGCCTTCGCGGCCTGACCCGACACCATTCGTACGTCGACACCGACGACGTCGTCCCAAGTGGACGTGAGCCCGCTACCCGAGAATTCGGCGTCAGCGTGCAATCCGCGGAGCCTGCGCAGCGGAGCGAACTTCCATAGTTCACTCTTCGAAGTCGGCACCGGATGGTCGATGACATCCATCGACGCCAGCGGATGCAAATGAGAGGCCACGCCGGAGGTGCGCTTCCCGCCGGTGTGCGAGTGCGCCGCGAGCCCGTTCGGTCCGCCCAGTGTAGGCCCCGGAGCGAGGTCCAGGGAGGAAGAAACAGCCATATCTGTAGTCGTCATGAGCGGCGGCCAGCGCGCGGCCGCGAACCTTTCTGTGAGGGGATCGAGAATGACGGCGTCCGCGGCATCAGCCGACGGAGCCTTCCATCTGCATCTCGATGAGACGGTTGAGCTCCAGGGCGTATTCCATCGGAAGCTCCTTGGCAATCGGCTCGATAAATCCGCGCACGATCATGGCCATTGCTTCGTCCTCAGACATGCCGCGGCTCATCAGGTAGAAGAGCTGGTCATCGTTGATCTTGGAGACAGTCGCCTCGTGCCCCATCGTGACGTCGTCCTCACGGATGTCGACGTACGGGTACGTGTCGCTACGCGAGTCCTTATCAACCAGCAGCGCGTCGCATTTGACCGTTGACTTCGAGTGGTGCGCTCCCGGATTGACCTGGACAAGGCCGCGATAGGACGACCGTCCACCCTGGCGGGAGATCGACTTAGAGATAATCTCAGACGATGTGTTCGGCGCGAGGTGCAGCATCTTCGAACCGGTGTCCTGGTGTTGGCCCTTACCGGCGAATGCCACCGACAGCACTGAGCCCTTGGCATGCTCCCCCATCAACCACACCGACGGGTACTTCATGGTGACCTTGGATCCAATATTGCCGTCGACCCACTCCATGGTCGCGCCTTCTTCGGCCTTGGTGCGCTTGGTCACCAGGTTGTAGACGTTTGTCGACCAGTTCTGGATCGTGGTGTAGCGGCAACGGCCGCCCTTTTTCACCACAATCTCGACTACTGCCGAGTGCAGCGAGTCCGACTTGTAGACGGGCGCTGTGCAGCCTTCGACGTAATGCACATAGGCATCTTCGTCGACGATGATGAGGGTCCGTTCGAACTGGCCCATGTTCTCAGTATTGATGCGGAAGTAGGCCTGCAGCGGAATCTTTACGTGGACGCCCTTGGGCACGTACACGAACGATCCACCGGACCATACCGCGGTGTTCAGCGCAGAGAACTTGTTGTCACCGGCAGGAATGACAGAGCCGAAGTACTCCTCGAACAACTCCGGGTACTCCTTGAGGCCCGAGTCGGTGTCCAAGAAGACAACGCCTTCTGCGACGAGATCCTCGCGAATCGAGTTGTAGACGACCTCGGACTCGTACTGTGCCGAAACTCCCGAAACCATCCGCTGCTTCTCAGCCTCGGGAATCCCAATGCGGTCGTAGGTTTCTTTGATGTCGTCGGGAAGGTCTTCCCACTTTGTGGCCTTTTTGGCGGTGGCGCGAACGAAGTACTTGATGTTGTCCAGGTCAATGCCGGACAGATCTGCGCCCCAGGTGGGCATCGGCTGCTTCTCGAACAGCTTCAGTGCCTTAAGGCGACGCTGGAGCATCCAATCGGGTTCGCTTTTCAGCGCCGAAATCCCCCGGACGACACCTTCGTCCAACCCGCGTTTGGCGTCGGCTCCGACATCGTGCTTGTCAGACCAGCCAAACTGGTACTGACTTAGCGCGTCAATGGTCTCGGCCTGGGCGATACGTGCCTGGCTCAACTCGGGGGCGGTCGTCATCAAGGTGTCCTTCCGTTGCTGCCTGTGTTGTGATCCAAAAATGTGCCGTGATCCAGCTGTGATGGTGCTGCTTCGGGGATATATGTAGTACAGAAAGAGTCGCCGCGGGCAATGGTCGCAAGGCGCTGCGCGTAGGTACCGAGGACCTCCGTGAAGACAGCGAGTTCTTGCTCGCATAATTGCGGGTATTTACCGGCGACATGAGCTACCGGGCAGTGATGCTGGGACAGTTGCTCCCCCACTGCGACCGATTGCACGCCGGCAACATAGCCGGACTTCGATAGCGCCTTGGCAAGAATACGCGTGCGCTCACCCACCGTTTCGGCACCGGACAACTCGCCCCGGACGCCGTCAACGATCTTCTGGGCCCGCTGCCGCGCGAACTCCTCCACAGCTTGCGGCCCGCCATGTGCGGCGAGGTAGTCCAGGGCCTGTTCGGCTAGTTCGTCGTAGGCGTGCGGCAGGCGTCTGCGGCCTAGGTCAGTCAGCAGATAAACCTGTGCCGGGCGGCCTCGGCCTCGCGCGCCACGGATGGTTTCGTCGCGGGTCGTCACTGATCCATCTATCGTAAGTGCGTCGAGCTGCCGTCGCACCGCAGTGCCAGACACGCCGATCGCCGACGCCAGATGCGTGGCAGTCGACGGGCCGTCCATAAGCAGCTGCCGGACAACTTCGCCTCGTGCGCCATCCTGGCCGTGAGCTCCCAAAGTCACGTCGGATTCCGCGTCGACCACGGTGTGATCCGCACTCCCCGCTCGCGCCGAATGCTCTGCCATGGATTTCACAACTTGAATGTTACCTATTTACACGTGCGGGGCTAGCAGCAGCATCCGGGCAGCGTCGTGTCGTGACCAAGGTCTCCGCGTGTTTCTGGCCCCGACGCGCCTGCAGTTCGCCGTTATTACCTAGTGTTTGGCACGTGATTGAACGCGCCGCAGTGTCATTCGACGGGCAAGCATCGGACCGGCAGGATTGGGCCGTGCGGCTTGACGCAGTGTCCAAACATTTCGGATCAACCCGGGCAGTCGACGAACTTTCCCTCGCGGTACCTCGTGGAACGCTATTCGCTCTACTCGGACCCAATGGCGCGGGCAAAACGACAACGATCACGATGTGCGAAGGCTTCGTGCGGCCGGATTCCGGCACGATCCGGGTGCTGGACCAGGATCCTTGGGCGGCTCAGGCAACTCTTCGACCGCGTATCGGTGTGATGTTGCAAGCAGGTGGGGCCCATGGCTCTGCGCGCGCCGGCGAGATGCTGCGTCTTGTAGCGCATTGCGCCGCGCGGCCACACGACCCCGACGAGCTACTGGACATGGTGGGTCTGACCGCCGTTGCTCGCACCCCTGTCCGCCGCCTATCCGGCGGGCAAGTCCAGCGGTTGTCGTTGGCGATGTCATTGGTCGGCCGCCCCGAGTTGCTGTTCCTGGACGAACCGACCGCCGGGATGGACCCGCAGGCGCGTCACCTTGTGTGGGACGTGCTGCGTGCGGCCCGCTCGGATGGCGTCACGATCGTCCTGACTACGCACCTGCTCGACGAGGTGGAGCTGCTGGCCGACGACGTCGTGATCATCGATCACGGCCGCGCGATCGCCCACGGGTCACCCGCCGAGCTGACGGGAGCAACTACCGAAATTCGCTTCACCACCACGCCGGGGCTCGATCTCGCCGCACTGGCAGCGACGTTGCCGGATGTACAGACTGCGGAAGTGGCGCCGGGGCAATACCGAGTAGCGGGCGACTTACCGCCCGATGCTGCTGCCAGCATCGCGCTATTTGTCACCGGCGCCGGAGCGCCCCTGACCAACGTGGAAACCGGTCGCCGCACTCTTGACGACGTCTATCTCGAACTCACCGGAGAGGGAGTGCGGTCATGACGGCATCAATGCTGACCCCAGGCCGATTCACACCACAACCGGGGCGCGCCACTGCCGTCGCCATGGTTCGCGCTGCAGCCGCGCAAGAACTCCGCATCATGGCGCGCAACGGCGAACAGCTCGTACTCGCCTACCTCATTCCGCTGGCCGCGCTGATTGGTATGACGACGATCTCGGTCGGGGTTCTGCCGGTCCCGCGGGTGGCAACCGTGACGCCGGGGGTCCTCGCTCTGGCGATCATGTCCGCGAGCTTCGCGTCGCAGGCCATCATCACCGGCTTCGACCGCCGCTACGGCGTAATGAAGCGGCTTGCCGCCACGGGCTTCCCGCGGTGGTTGCTCTTGGCATCGAAATGCCTGGCCACCTCGGTCGTCATCATCGCGCAGTTCTTACTTCTGTGTCTCGTCGCATGGCTGGCGTTCAACTGGCAGCCCAAGGGCAACCCACTATGGGCGGTTTTAGTCACTGTTCTGGGCATTGCAGCGTTCATCGGGCTGGCCTTGTTACTAGGCGGCACGCTGCGCGCCGAAGCTGTGCTGGGGCTCACAAACGTAGTGTGGCTTTTCCTCGTAGGGATCGGCGGCGTGCTCATTCCCCTCACGTCGGCGCCTGATTGGCTGCAGACTGTCGGCGGCCTCACCCCGGCCGGCGCTCTGTCGAACGGGCTGCGGGCGGTGCTCACCGATGGGGGCGGACCGGGCGCAACGAACATCGTCATACTCGTTTGCTGGATCGCACTCGGTTGGGCGGGAACCGTACGATGGTTCCGATGGCAATAACTACGCCGCGACCAGATACGGCGACCCACAATTCATCGTCTCGACTCACTGTCGTTGGCGGGCGTACCGTTTCGACGAAACTGCTGCGGGTCTTCGCCTGGACGGCGCTGCTGTCTAACGCGTTGATCGCGGTCACGGGCGCCATCGTGCGCGTCACAGGTTCTGGACTCGGTTGCACCACCTGGCCTGATTGTCAGCCGGGGACCCTGGTGCCGGAGTACCGGACTGGGTTGGCCGCGATCCATCAGGCGATTGAATTCAGCAACCGCACCATTACCGGCATCGTGCTCGTCGCGTCGCTCGGCACGTTCATCCTGATTGCGCTACTTCGCCCGCGCCGTCGGCAGCTGTTCTGGTTGGCGACCGTCGGGCCGATCGGCGTGCTATTTCAGGCCGTGTGGGGTGGCATTCTGGTGCACCTGGGCTTGGCATGGTGGGCTGTCACGCCCCATCTGCTCGCATCTCTGGTGCTGGTATTTTTCGCCGCAATGGTGATCATCAGACTCCGCGAATCCGATCACCCGGCGCGGCTCGTCGTACCGCGACATTTGGCCGCGCTGACCTGGGCGACCGCAGCGGTCTTGGCTGCCGTGACCGTGTCGGGATCGATTGTGACTGCAACCGGACCACACGCTGGCGATGTCAACACGCCGCGGCTGGACTGGGATCTGCGCGACGCGGCGCAGTTGCATGCCGACTTGATGTTCCTGTTCCTAGGACTCATCGCCGCGCTGGGTGTCGCGCTTGTGTCGACGCACGCCCCGCGGGTATTGAAGCGGCGGATTAGCTGGCTCATCGGCTTGACCGTCGCGCAAGGGGCGCTGGGACTCACCCAGTACTTCCTGGGTGTGCCAGAGATCTTGGTCGTGCTGCATGTTCTGGGCGCCGTCACGTTGATCGCGGTTGCCTCGTTCACGTGCATGGCGACCCGCGAACGCCCCGCGCTGGTGTAACAGCCAAGCGTCGCAAGTGGGTGTTACAGACCGGTGTTGCAACGCTGGGTGCGACTGCCAGCTGTGGTAGTAGGTGGTGGGACCGCCTCCGGTGTGTGTGGGTTTGCTCAGTAAGTGGCGGTGTTCCGAGGGAGTTATCTGGAGGGGCCGCGTGTCACAAGCGGATTGGTGAACGGTGACGGCGACGGGCCTGGAATCGGTTCCATTTGTGGCTTGGCTTAGCGATGTCCATGCGGTTCACTCCGCGGCATCTCGGCTCCGACCACTGCTTTGCTGGCATTCTGAAAGTAGGAATGTAGGAGGTTCGTCATGGTCCGAGCAGTTGTGCGAAGCAAAGGTCAGATCACTCTGCCCAAAGAGGTCCGCGATACGCTGCACCTGCGCGAAGGCGACGACGTGGCCTTCGTTCTCGAGGCCGGCCAAGTGACGATGCGCGGGATGCGGTCGGTCCCGACGGAACAGGCATGGTTCTGGACACAGCCATGGCAGGACGGCGAGAAACAGGCAAGCCTGCAATTGGAAGCTGGCGAAGGTGTGGTGTTCGAGCACGCCGATACGTTCCTGGACTCGTTGAAGTAGGTGCCGACCTACCAGCGGTTACCTCGCTTCGACCAGGACTGGCAAAACTTCGTCCCGCACGAGCAGCAGCGGTTCCGGGTCGCCGTTGCTCGCTTTGTCGCCTGCCTTGAAGACGGGCGAGCATTCCGACCTGGGCTTCGGGTGAAAAAGGTGCAAAGCACTAACGAGGTCCTTGCGATAACCTTCTCGCCTGATGGCCGAGCCAACTGGCAATTCGGGACAGTGGTCACACCGGGTCAAACACACGTCGTATGGCGCCGGGTAGGTACCCACGACGTCTTCCGCTCCCCTTCGAAAGTTCCCTGCCATCACCGGACGCTTCAGCCGCGCTGCCGTCCCGGTGACCGATCGCTGACCGGTGGAGTCAGCGTCGATCGGCTCGACGACAGAGGGGCTCGAGCGTGCCAATGTTCTGCACTACACAAGTAAGCTTTTATGTCGTGCACTACTTACGTGTCAGTGACGTGGGCAGAAAGCGCTGACAAGCACGGCATCCCACACGACGATGCGCTGAACGCGATTGGCTATGCGTACTACGTCGAGTCGGAGTTCGACGAGCCAAGGATTCCGGGACGGGACGGGCCGACTCTGTTCATAGGGCCGCCGCGCAAGCTTGGCGCCCCATTGTTGGAGGTCATGGTGGAAATAACTCCACCGGCTGATCTGCACATCTTCCACGTCATGACCGCCCGAAAGAAACACCTCAACCGGATGGGAGAGACCAAGTGAACCGCACTGAGACGGACTACCAGCAGGCCGCCGACTGGGCTGAGCACGACATGACCCTCAATTCGGCTTCGACCACGGCGCTACACGGAGTGGCCGCTGCCACTTTCGGCCGAGATCTGCTTGAACGGGCAACCGGCGGACGCCCGTCGATCGACCCGAAAGCGCGACCAGGGCAGCACTCCCCGGTCCGGCAGGTCCGTCTGCCAGCCGACGTCAATGACCAATTGGCCGCCCTCGCTCACGCCGAGCAGCGCAGCCCCAGCGAAGTCATTCGCGACGCGCTAACTGAGTACCTCGCCGCACACACCGCCAGCTGACCCAACTCCCGACCACCCGAACCAAAAATGGGAATCGGCCAACGGGCATCGATCCGCTATCGGTCAGCGTGAAGAGGGTCGTGGCAGGCCGTCCCGTATAGGCCGACCCCTGCGAAACGGATCTTGCTCGCGCGGATCCCGTCGGTTCGGGCACCGGTTGTGGTTCGCCAATCGAGCACTACAAGTTTCCTAGTCACGGTGCTGTTGCAGCGCGATTTGGCTTGCCACCGTGCGAATCTCGGAAGATTTCGTTTGACTGCCGATGCACCATATGTCCTGGTACGGTAGGTCCCTACCGCCTGTGGCGAGGGTCTATGTCAACCTCGAACCCAACGCCGCCCGATGCGCGGCACTCGCGACAGCACCTGAATAGGGCTAGACGTTTCGTTGCGGTTAGCGCTGTCGCTTTAGTTCTCGTTGCATTGGGCGGTTACGCCCTGGGTGTTCGACACGGGGAGCAGACGACCACCCATAATCGTGTTTTCTACGTCGGTGATGGGGTGGCATCCACCGTGGACGAGGGCCCGATATATGGACTCAGCAACAGCGTGGCCTGGGAAGATTCGGCGGGATCTTTTCACGACCATGGATGGCCGGAATGTCTCGCGCCCGTGGGTTCCACCGTGCGAGTCACGTTCGGTGAGGTTCTAGTAACCAGTCCTTCAGACGGGTCTTGGAACGAAGTTGTATGGGTGGATTGCCGAACTGCGACCAAACCCTGACTGAACAGGCGGTGGCATGGTGACCTGTCGCCGATCGCCAACCGAGCACGGTTGTGCAGCATCAAGGTAGCCCCGCCGAACCACTCCGCACGGCCCGGACGACGCCAGGCAGTACACCGGATGACCGGCGACGTTGGACTGGAACTACCTCGCGGACACCAGGGCCGGCCGGACTGATCGGCGTCCTGATATAGACGCACCAGAAGGCACGGGGGTGCGCCGACAGATCGCGGCCGATCCTCGCCGAACCCATCACCCCTGCGCCCGCGCCGCCAACGCCGCATCGTCGGTCCAGATACCCCTCCAAGCCGCCGGTCGCCGCAAGCCGAACCCTGGGTTCGTGCGGTCCATCTCCGACACCTGGGCACTCGGGACGCATGCGCATGTTCGGCCGTCCCGTATGCGCCGCCCGCAGTGTTCACCGGTGTCCGGGCGGCATACGAAGCACGGTGCCGGTCCGCTGGCCTTCATTCAAGCCGCCGCGAGCATCCTCGTCATCGGAGCCTAACGACACCGAGCGATCACAACACTAGGACACCAAGCGACCAAACCCACAGTCTGTGCTGGCACCGTCGGGCGCCGCAGCCGCAGGTATCACCGCCCAGGGTGACCGTCGGGTTCGAACGTGAGGACCAGCGCCTAGTCACGCCCAAGGCCGCCAGCCCACTACGGTCCATCCGAGCGCCGCATCCACTGCCCACGCGACGGACACCACAGTCAGATACAGGTTCGACAGGTGAAAGAGCGTCATCGGCTTTGCGGGAGCGCCGCGCACCACTTTAATGTGCAGACTGTGCGCCGCCGCCAAGAATACGAATCCGGTGGGTAGCGCAACGGCCAGATACAACCAGGATGACGCCGGGATGAGCAGCAGCGAGCACACCACCATTGCCCAGCTGTACAGCACGATCTGCCGCACCACAGTGCGTTCGGACGCCACCACAGGCAACATCGGGACGCCCGCAGCGGCGTAATCGTCCCGGTACCGCATGGCCAGCGCCCAGGTGTGCGGCGGCGTCCAGAAGAAGATCACCCCGAAGAACACCCACGCAGGCCAGCCGATGCCGCCAGTCACCGCGGACCAGCCGATGATCACCGGCATGCACCCTGCCAGGCCGCCCCAGACGATGTTCTGACTGGTGCGCCGCTTGAGCAGCATGGTGTAAACGAGAACATAGAACAGGATCGCAACAGCCGTGAGAACCCCGGCCTGCCATGTGGTCGTGAAGGCCAGAAATAGTACGGCAACGATGCCCATGGTGACGGCGAAGATCAACGCATTGCGCTGCGAAACGGTGTGCTTAGCGAGCGGCCTGTTGCGAGTACGCCGCATTATTTCGTCAATATCCGCGTCGTAGACGCAGTTCAACGCGTTGGCGCTGCCGGCTGCCAACATGCCGCCGAAAAGCGTTGCCAGCATAATGCCAACGCTGGGCACACCTCGCTGTGCTGCGAGCATCGCAGGAACTGTGGTAATTAGCAGCAGCTCTATGATGCGGGGTTTAGTGAGCGCGATATACGCCATCGCGCGATCGCGGTTCGACACCTGCGCGTCTTGGGTATGACGCACTTCTCGCGCCGGGCCGCCGACCGGATCTGCCGGACCTGGCCTGGCCTGGCCGTGCGCTCTCGTCGTCTGCTTGTCCGGCATCTGCCTGCCCGGCACTGTTACGCCCACTTGCGCACTGCCCTCCGCTACTCGCCCCGTCGTAGATGGTTCTTCGTCAGTATCCTACGGGGCGCTCCCCATGCGATGGCGAGACTGTAACTGCGGCTTTCCTCACGATGCGCGCGGTTGACACCGCAGCGTCCGACTCTCTCGGGGCACGGCGCTAGGCTCGACAGTGGTTTGCAGTGGATCGACTGTGGCGTTGCAGCATTGTTGTGCGGCAGCGCTGGATAGAACATCACAACGAATATCGATACAGACATCACCACAGGAAGGATCGTGGACGTGACGACCGACGCGACAGCGAGAGTGACAGTGACAGTGACAGACGACGATTTAACGGAGCTCCTGGTTCCGAATCGTCCCGCGGATTGGACGAAGGTCGACAGCCGCGCAGTCGCGACATCACGTGTGTTGGCCGCGGACGCCGTGCAGAAAGCCGGAAACGGCCATCCGGGCACGGCTATGAGCCTCGCACCACTGGCATACACACTGTTCCAGCGGGTGATGAGGCATGACCCCGCCGATCCCGAGTGGGTTGGTCGTGACCGGTTCGTATTGTCCTGCGGGCATTCATCTCTCACTCTGTACATCCAGCTTTACCTATCCGGCTACGGCTTGGAGCTCTCCGACCTTGAATCGCTGCGTACGTGGGGTTCACTGACGCCCGGTCACCCGGAGCACGGGCACACCACGGGAGTGGAAATGACCACCGGGCCGCTCGGGCAGGGGCTTTCGTCCGCCGTCGGTATGGCCATGGCCTCCCGCCGAGAGCGGGGACTTTTCGATCCCGATACCGCAGCCGGAGAGTCTCCTTTTGACCACTACATCTACGTCATTGCGTCCGATGGAGACATGGAGGAAGGCGTCACTTCGGAGGCGTCGTCAATCGCCGGTCGACAGCAGCTGGGGAACCTGGTCGTCTTCTACGACGACAACAAGATCTCCATCGAGGATGACACCGACATCGCGCTGTCGGAAGACGTCGCAGCGCGATACGAGGCCTACGGCTGGCATGTGCAGAAAGTCGATGGCGGAAACAACATTACCGGCATCCTCGAAGCCGTAGAAAAGGCCAAGGCAGTCACCGACAAGCCGTCCTTCATCCAGGTGCGCACCATCATCGGGTACCCGGCGCCGAATCTGATGAATACCGGCAAAATTCACGGTGCCGCGCTGGGCGCCGCCGAGGTGGCACTCGTCAAGGAAGCCATGGGCTTTGATCCGGCGAAGAGCTTCGAGGTAGCCGACGAGGTGCTGGCGCACGCCCGCTCAGTCGGTGGCCGTGGGCTGGCAGCGCACGCGAAATGGCAGCAGAAATTCGACGCGTGGGCAGCGCACCAGCCGGAGCGCAAGACGTTGTTCGACAGGCTGACCACCCGGCAGCTCCCGCAGGGCTGGGCTGATGCGCTGCCGCAATTCGACGTCGACGCCAAGGGTCTCGCGACCCGCGCCGCTTCCGGGAAGGTGCTATCCGCTTTGGCGCCAGTGCTGCCGGAACTGTGGGGCGGCTCCGCTGACCTTGCTGGTTCGAATAACACGACCATGGCGGGCGCCGATTCGTTCGGCCCGATTGCCGCCACGACGAAGGAGTGGAACGCGCATCCTTACGGGCGCACATTGCACTTCGGCATCCGCGAGCATGCGATGGGCGCCATTCTCAACGGCATTGCGTTGCACGGTCCGACCCGTCCATACGGCGGAACATTCCTGGTGTTCTCCGACTACATGCGGGGCGCCGTCCGCCTAGCCGCCCTGATGAAGGCGCCGGTCACCTACGTGTGGACACACGACTCGATCGGCCTGGGCGAAGACGGACCGACCCACCAACCCGTCGAGCACCTCGCCGCGCTGCGGGCCATTCCGGGCCTCGCCATGGTGCGACCCGCCGACGCCAACGAGACCGCATACGCATGGCAGGCCGTCCTCGAACGTCAATGCACCTGGGCATCGGGACCGGTGGGCCTTGTATTGACGCGTCAAAACGTTCCGACACTCGCTGGAACCTCAGCAGACGGCGTGGCTCGCGGCGGGTATGTCCTGGACGGCGACGACAGGACTCCCGACGTGATCATCATGGCCACCGGCTCCGAGGTTCAGCTTGCGCTCGAGGCCCGGAAAACACTTGCCGGTGAAGGCATCTCTGCACGCGTCGTGTCCATGCCCTGCGTGGAGTGGTTTGCCGAACAGGACGCCGCCTACCGCGAGTCCGTGCTACCAGCGGCAGTGACAGCTCGCGTGTCCGTTGAAGCAGGCATCGCGCAGTCCTGGTGGCGGTGGCTCGGCACTGCGGGTCGCGCCGTCTCGCTGGAGCATTTCGGTGCTTCGGCCGACTACCAGACGTTGTATACGGAATTCGGAATCACAGCAGAGGCCACCGTTGCCGCCGCGCGGGAATCAATCACCGCGGCACAGCGCTAAACAACAGGGAGTGCTGACGGCGCGTCAGATACCACTGACGCGGTCAGCCCCGGCAATTTCGTCATGCCTGACGGAAATGACGCAAAGGAGTGGGTACTGGATGAGTGACGTACTAGACGACCTGACAAAGGCCGGAGTCTCGCTGTGGCTGGACGATCTTTCCCGGGAACGGCTGCGTACCGGATCACTGAAGAACATGATCGAGCACCATCACATCTCGGGCGTCACATCCAACCCGTCGATCTTCGCCAATGCGCTGAGTGACGGAGCCGAATACTCGGCGAAGGTGGCAGAACTCGGCGGGCGTGGTGCCGATCTCAGCCTCACCGCGCGAACGCTCATGACAGACGATGTCCGCGACGCCTGCGACCTGTTTCTGCCGCTGTTCGCGTCCACCGATGGCGTTGACGGTCGGGTCTCGATCGAGGTCGAACCGTCACTCGCGCACAACACCGCTGGAACGGTAGCGCAGGCGAAGGAACTCTCGAAAATCGTCGACCGTCCTAATCTGTACATCAAAATCCCAGCCATGTCCGAGGGAATTCCGGCGATCGCCGACACGCTCGCAGGCGGGATTAGCGTCAACGTCACGTTGATCTTCTCCCTGGTGCGCTACGAGCAGGTGATCGAGGCGTTCTTCGAGGGCCTGGAGCGGGCAAAAGAGAACGGACACGATCTCACAGCGCTCACGTCAGTGGCGTCGTTCTTTGTATCGCGTGTCGATGTAGAGGTAGACAAGCGGCTCGACGCCATCGGCACCGACGAAGCCGCCGCACTGCGCGGCCAGGCCGCCATCGCCAACGCTCGCCTGGCGTACCAGCTGTTCGAGAAGAAGTTTGCCTCCGACCGGTGGCAGAAGCTTGCTGCTGCGGGCGCCCGGGTGCAGCGTCCGCTGTGGGCATCGACCGGAGTCAAAGATCCTTCCTACGACGACACCCGCTACGTCGTGGAACTCGTCGCGCCGGAGACCGTGAACACCGCGCCGGAGAAGACTATCGACGCAGTTTCCGATCATGGCGTGATTCGCGGCGACACCATTCGCAGCACCTACGATGCCTCGCAACAAGTTTTTGACGACCTAGCGAAGCTCGGAATCGACATGCCCAACGTGTTCGATGTGCTTGAACGCGAAGGAGTCGAGAAATTCGACAAGGCCTGGGCGACGTTGATGGATAAGGTGCAAGGCGAGCTTGATAAGGCGGCAGCAGCGAGTCAATCCGCTCACTCCGCCACTACCACGAGCGGCAAGTGACAACGCCATGACGACTGCACAAACACCTGATGGCGCGACGATCACTCTGACGCTGCACACACCTGACACTGCGGCGCTCGACGCAGCCGTCAACGGCCTCGTATCGGACAAGGTCGCGTCCAAGATCGCAGCGCAGGACCCGACTTTGTGGGGCACCGACGCGGAGCACGAGGCCACCATTCGATTGTCCTGGGTGTCGCTCGCCGAGTCATCGCGGCCGCTGGTGCCGCGTATCGAGGCGTTACGTGCCGAATTGGCATCGGAAGGCATCACGCGGGTGGTGCTCGCCGGGATGGGCGGATCATCCCTCGCGCCCGAGGTCATCGCGGCCACCTCCCACGCCGACTTAGTCGCTCTGGATACGACCGACGCAGAGCAGGTACGTTCCGCCCTCGTCGATCTCCCCCACACAGTGCTGGTCGTGTCATCGAAGTCCGGCGGAACCGTCGAAACGGATTCGCATCGTCGCATCTTCGAAAAGGCCTTCCGCGACGCAGGTCTCGACCCGCGTAAGCACATTGTGGTAGTTACCGACCCCGATTCGCCCTTCACGAAGATCGCGGCCGATGCTGGGTATCGAGCCGTCTTCGAAGCCGACCCGAATGTCGGCGGACGCTACTCGGCGCTCACCGCGTTTGGCCTGGTGCCAACAGGCCTGGCCGGTGTAGACCTAACCGCGCTGCTTGACCAGGCCGCCGCGGCGGAGGCTTCGCTCACCATCGATGACGTGTCCAACCCGGCGCTGCGACTGGGCGCCCTGCTCGGGCTCGCACACAATTCCGGTTCCGAGAAGGTCATCCTGGCCGACAACGGCAGCGGGATTATTGGTTTTGGTGACTGGGCAGAACAACTCATCGCCGAATCCACCGGGAAACTCGGCAAGGGACTGCTTCCGGTGGTCGTCGAGTCGACGAACGCGCCCGGCTTCGCAGACGCGGGCACCGATGCGATTTCCGTCATACTTGGCGACGACATCCCTGGGCGCGTGTCTGCTTCCGGCTATGGCGCGGCAATCGGTGGCACACTCGGCGCGCAGATGCTGGTTTGGGAATACGCGATTGTGGTGGCGGGCCGGCTCATCGGCATCAACCCGTTCGACCAGCCAGATGTTGAATCAGCCAAGGAAGCAACCCGGGGTCTGCTGGATGCGCCCGCGCGGAACACCACCCTGGCAGCTGGCGTCACCGAAGCGGTCTTCGACGGTGTGACTGCCTCGGGCTCACGAAGCATTATCGACGGCGGGGAATCGCTTACGGATGTGCTGAGCAGGTTCTTCGCCTCAGCCCCCCAGATGGGCTACATCGCCGTCCAGGCCTACCTCGATCGGCTTGTCGACAATGCCAGCCGCGTGCGCGCGCTCATCGCTAGCAGAACCGAACTGCAAACGACGTTCGGCTGGGGACCTCGCTTCTTGCACTCCACCGGTCAATATCACAAGGGCGGACATCCCAACGGTGTCTTCCTACAGATCACCGGAGCTGTGACCGATGATCTAGATGTGCCGGATCGGCCGTACACGCTCGCGCAATTGCAAGCAGCGCAAGCGGCAGGCGATGCACAGGTGCTTCGAGACCACGGCAGACCCGTACTCACGCTGCATCTTACCGACCGGGCGGCAGGCCTCGACGCGATCGCGGCCGCTCTCGTCTAACGGTGCGTTCGGCATGTCGGCGCAGGCTGTGCTGACGTAGGCTCTACTTGATCGGTTCAGTAACGATGCGAACACTTATGACACGACAGCAATGCACTAAGGACACCGGCAACGAATGACTCTTGCATCCTCGAGCCGCGATAACCGCAGCCGGAAACCCACCTCCCGCACACGCGACGGTAAGGCCAACATCCCGACCAACCCGTTGCGTGATCCCCGCGACAAGCGGCTGCCGCGTATCGCTGGGCCGTCGAGCGTCGTCATATTTGGCGTCACCGGTGATCTGTCCCGCAAGAAACTGATGCCTGCGATTTACGATCTTGCGAACAGAGGCCTGCTGCCACCGGGCTTCGGACTCGTCGGATTTGCCAGGCGCGAATGGGGCCGTGAGGATTTCGAACGAATCGTCCACGACGCCGTGAAGGAACACGCACGCACACCCTTCCGCGAAGAAGTGTGGCAGCACTTGGCGGAGGGATTCAGGTTCGTTCAGGGAAGTTTCGACGACGATGCAGCATTCGACGAACTCGCCCGCACTCTCGATGAACTGGACGCCACCCGAGGTACCGGTGGCAACCACGCCTTCTATTTTTCCATCCCGCCGAAGGCCTTCCCGCTCGTATTGCAGCAGTTGGCACGATCTGGCATTTCGACCGGCCATAACGACGATCAGTGGCGCCGAGTAGTGATCGAAAAGCCCTTCGGCAGCGATCTGGACACCGCTCGCGATTTGAACGACCTGGTCGGGTCGGTGTTCCCACCTGAGAGCGTGTTCCGGATAGATCACTATCTGGGCAAGGAGACGGTGCAGAACCTTTTGGCTCTGCGCTTTGCTAATCAGCTTTTCGAACCCATTTGGAACGCGAACTACGTCGATCACATTCAAATCACTATGGCCGAAGACATCGGAATTGGCGGCCGCGCTGGTTACTACGACGGCATCGGTGCCGCGCGAGACGTGATCCAGAACCATCTGCTGCAACTCCTGGCGTTGACCGCCATGGAGGAGCCCGTGTCATTCGAGCCGCGCGACCTTCGAATCGAAAAGACCAAAATCTTAGCGGCGGTGGAGCTGCCGGACGATCTGGCTACCGCAACGGCCCGCGGTCAGTACACGGCTGGCTGGCAGGGCGGAACAAAGGTTCGCGGATACACGGAGGAAGACGGCATTCCGGCCGACTCCACCACCGAGACCTACGCGGCCATCAAACTCCTGGTGGACACTCGGCGCTGGGCTGGCGTTCCGTTCTACTTGAGGGCCGGCAAGCGGCTCGGCCGCCGCGTCACGGAGATCGCGGTCGTATTCAAACGGGCGCCCAGGCTCCCGTTCGCCAGGACAGACACTGAGGAACTCGGCGCCAACGCGCTGGTGATCCGGGTGCAGCCAGATGAGGGCACCACCATTCGATTTGGGTCGAAGGTACCCGGGCCAACGATGGAAGTACGCGACGTATCGATGGACTTCCTCTATGGACAGTCCTTCACGGAATCTTCGCCGGAGGCATACGAACGGTTGATCTTGGATGTGCTACTCGGCGAGCCGTCGCTTTTCCCCCAGGACGAAGAAGTAGAGCTGTCCTGGCAGATCCTCGACCCCATCGAGGAATTCTGGGCCCAAACGCAGGATCAGCCGGACGGATACGCAGCCGGAACCTGGGGCCCCGCCTCCGCTGACGAGATGATGGCGCGCGACGGTCGAACCTGGCGGCGCCCATGACCGCGGGCGTGATGCGTCGTGACGGGGTCGCAGCATCGCGGGGAGCGCAACCCACGCGAACAATCGGCACCGTAAAGAACCGACAGGACTGGCAAGCATGATCATCGACCTCCCCGCAACGACAACAGCGGCCATCAACAGGTCTCTCGTGGATCTGCGTGAATCGGGCGGCACTGTCGCGCTTGGCCGAGTGCTCACGCTGGTGATCGCTACGGACGATTCGTCTGCTGAAGAGTCCATCGCTGCCGCCAATGCGGCCTCATTTGAGCATCCGTGCCGGGTACTTGTCGTTCGCTCAGCGTGCGATTCAGCTGAGTCTCGAATGGATGCGCAGATTCGCGTCGGTGGAGATGCTGGCGCCAGTGAGGCCATCGTCCTGCATTTGCACGGTGAACTATCGGAGCACGGCGCCTCTGTCGTCGTTCCGTTACTGCTGCCCGACGCTCCGGTCGTGGTCTGGTGGCCGGATCGCGCCCCAGCTATCCCAGGCGAGGATCCGATCGGTGCATTGGCTCAACGCCGCATCACTGACATTGGGCACGTCCCTGATCCCACGGCTGCGTTGGCTACCCGGCTGGCCGGCTACCGGCCAGGAGACACCGACCTCACCTGGACTAGGTTGACGCTCTGGCGGGGCCTGTTGGCCGCCGCATTGGATCAGCCGCCGACGGAGGACGTGCTTTCCGTGGACGTCTCAGGCTCGCCTAACTCTGCGTCAACCGACTTGCTGGCCGGTTGGTTGGCACTGAAACTGAATTGTCCGGTGACCCGGCACAAGGTCGGCGACGCAGGGAGCGGGCTGCACAGTGTGGTGTTGAGTCGAGCCTCCGGTCCGGTCACCCTGTCGCGTCCAGAAGAGAGCACAGCTACGCTCACAGCGCCGGGCCAGCCAGAGCGACGGGTCGCGCTCCCCCGCCGGTCGCTGCGCGACTGCATCGCCGAAGAACTGCGCCGTCTCGACGCCGACGAGGTGTACGAGGACGTACTTCGGTTAGGACTCCCGCGGGTGCACCAACCGAGCTCGACTAGTCGGGCGCCAAACGAGGTGGTCTCTCAATGAATAGGAGGTCGCTCAATGAATAGCACGATCCTTCTGCATCACACAGCTGTCCAGCTAGCTGCCGCCGCCGCGGCGCGCTTGATTACCCGGCTGGTGGACCTGCAGTCAAGCGGACTCATCCCCTCGGTTGCATTGACCGGCGGCGGCGTCGGCATTGACACGTTGCGTCACGTGAATTCCTCGGCAGCGCGGGACGCAGTCAACTGGCGGGCAGTGGAGTTTTTCTGGGGCGACGAGCGGTTCGTCGAAGCCAATAGCGACGACCGTAACGAGAAGCAGGCTCGCGAAGCGCTCTTAGACCACGTCGACGTCAGCCCCGACCTGGTACATGCAATGGCGCCAGCGAACGGCGAGTTCGACGACGACCCGGACGCTGCTGCAGCGGCATACGCCCGCATTCTTGCGGAGCGAGCACCACTCGACATTGTTCTGTTGGGCATGGGCGGCGAAGGGCATATCGCTTCGATCTTCCCGCACTCGGAGGCGCTGACAGCAACCGAAACCGTGGTCGCAGTGCGCAATTGCCCGAAGCCGCCGCCGACTCGAGTGTCGCTCACACTTCCCACCATTCAAGCCGCCGCCGAAGTCTGGCTGCTCGTGGCGGGCAGTGGCAAGGCCGAGGCTGTTGGTAAAGCGCTCGGCGGCTCGTCGCCAGCAGAAGTCCCCGCGGCCGGGGCTCGTGGAAGTGCGTCGACCCTGTGGCTACTGGATCGCGCGGCCGCGGCGCAGATTCCGCCGGGCCCGGAAAATCTGCCTGTCTGATGCCAACGTGGTTCCCGATCGAACCTGCAGTGCGACGATGGGCGTGACTACAAACACGCTATGCGCACTGCAGGCGCCGGATGGCCCGCGATATGTTCCATACGACGTCTTAACACATCTCATCGTCGAAGCGCGTGGGTCGGACCACCGCCCCAAGGAGGAAGCACATCATGTCACCTGCTAAAAGTCCCGTCACCGTCACTGTCACCGGAGCCGCCGGGCAAATTGGCTACGCGCTTTTGTTTCGTATCGCATCGGGCGCAATGCTCGGCGCTGATACCCCGATTAAACTCAAGCTGCTAGAGATTACCCCTGCTTTGAAGGCCGCCGAAGGCACCGCTATGGAGCTGGACGACTGTGCGTTCCCACTGCTGACCAGTATCGACATTACTGACAGCGCCACTGAGGCGTTCAGCGGCGCAAATGTGGCTTTGCTCGTCGGCGCCCGACCGCGCTCAGCTGGGATGGAGCGCAGTGACCTACTCGCCGCCAACGGCGGAATCTTCAAGCCTCAGGGCGAGGCAATCAACGCCGGCGCTGCAGACGACATCAAGGTGTTGGTAGTCGGAAACCCGGCGAATACCAACGCGCTGATTGCCGCCCATTACGCTCCCGACGTTCCGAAGTCGCGGTTCACCGCTATGACGCGACTAGACCAGAATCGAGCGATGTCGCAAGTGGCAAAGAAGCTCGGGGTGCCCGTGTCTGACGTCACCAACGTCACGATCTGGGGCAACCATTCGGCTACGCAGTACCCGGACCTTTTCCACGCTCTAGTCGGCGGCAAGTCGGTGGCAGATCAGGTCGAGCGGGACTGGCTGGAATCGACGTTTATTCCGCTGGTCGCCAAGCGCGGCGCTGCGATTATCGAGGCCCGCGGTTCCTCTTCTGCCGCTTCTGCCGCGAACGCCGCCGTCGATCACGTCCACACTTGGACACATGGAACTGCGGCCGGCACCTGGGTCAGCGCTGGCGTCGTCTCGGACGGCTCTTACGGGGTTGCTGAGGGTGTCGTCTCCTCCTTCCCGGTGACATCCGATGGTACCGACTGGAGCATTGTGCAAGGGCTGGAACTGGACGTGTTCTCGCGCGGCAAGATTGACGCCTCGGTCGCCGAACTGGTGCATGAGCGCGACACTGTCAAGCAGCTTGGCCTGATCTAAACCTGACGCGGTGACGCAGACGTAGCGGAGGTTGCCGCGAGCGCCAGCGAGCGTCGACCGTAGCGAAGTCCAGGACCGCGTCCAATGAGACGGCGAAGTCAAGGAACGCACTCAATGTGACCGTGCGGTAACGAATACGTAGCGGAGGTTGCCGCGAGCGCAAGCGAGCGTCGACCAAAGCGAAGTCAAGGAGCGCACTCAATGTGACTGTGCGGTAACGAAGACGCCCCGACGAGAAATCGTCGGGGCGTCTTTCGCGTATCTGGATTTTGGTCGACTTGTCGTTGCCCGCCTGGCTTTTAGTCGATCAGGTCCGGCACGCCGCCGTCGGCAGTATCCGCGCCTGTCAGCCCGGCGGTGATCTCATCTAGCTCATCTGGCTTGACCATAACGTCGCGCGCCTTGGACCCTACGGACGGCCCGACAATGCCGCGGGTCTCCATCAGGTCCATCAACCGGCCTGCCTTCGCGAAGCCGATACGGAGTTTGCGCTGCAACATCGAGGTCGACCCGAGCTGGCTTACGACCACCAGCTCTACCGCCTGAAGTAATACGTCCAGGTCTCCACCAATATCCGGATCGACGTTCTTGCCCGGCTCCGCCTTCGGAACCGTGACACCTTCGGCGTAGTCGGGCTCAGCTTGGTTTTTGGCGAATGCGACGACCGCGTGGATTTCTTCATCCGAGACGTACGCACCTTGGATACGGATCGGTTTCGACGCACCCATCGGCAGGTAGAGTCCGTCGCCCATACCGGTGAGCTTCTCGGCGCCAGATTGATCGAGAATTACCCGCGAGTCAGTCAGTGATGAGGTGGAGAACGAGAGCCTCGACGGCACGTTCGTCTTGATTAGGCCGGTCACTACGTCGACCGACGGGCGCTGAGTCGCGAGCACCAAGTGGATGCCGGCGGCGCGCGCTTTTTGGGTGATCCGAACGATCGCGTCCTCGACGTCGCGCGGGGCGGTCATCATTAGGTCGGCGAGCTCGTCAACAACGCACAAAATATAAGGATAGGGACGCATTTCCCGTTTGGAGCCGAGCATCGCCGTAATATTTCCAGCCCGCAGCTTCCGATTGAAATCGTCGATATGACGCACTTCGAACGCACGCATGTCCTGATAGCGCTGTTCCATCTCCTCCACCAGCCATGCGAGCGCGGCGGCCGCCTTTTTCGGCGCGGTAATGATGGGTGTGATCAGGTGCGGAATACCTTCGTATGGTGTGAGCTCCACCATCTTTGGGTCGATCAGAATCATTCGCAGGTCGGTGGGCGACGTCCGGGTCAGCAGTGACACCAACATCGAGTTGACGAAGCTGGACTTGCCGGACCCGGTGGCGCCCGCGACGAGTAAGTGCGGCGCCTTGGCCAGGTTGGCGCTGACAAATGCGCCTTCCACATCCTTGCCAAGCCCGATCAGGAGTGGGTGCTGGTCTTGCCTTGTTTCCGGCGCGGAGAGCACGTCGGCCAGTCGCACCATTTCGCGATCTGTGTTGGGCACCTCAATCCCGACCAACGATTTTCCCGGGATCGGCGTGAGCAGCCGCACGTTGTCGGTCGCCGCCGCGTAGGCGAAGTTGCGGGCGAGCGCCGTGATTTTCTCGACTTTGACGCCGGGACCGAGTTCCAGTTCGTACCGGGTAACGGTCGGTCCGCGCATGAAACCGGTGACCACGGCATCGACGGAGAACTGCGAAAGTACTTCAGCGATTTCGCGCACCATTTGGTCGTTGGCCGCGGACCGTGTCTTGGCGGGCGCACCACGTTTCAGCAGGCTGACCGGCGGAAGGTGGTAGCTACCTGCAACACCGGTGTCCAGCGTGAGTTGAGTCGGAGTCGCAACGTGCGGCCCGTCGTCCGGTACGGGCGGTTCAGTGACCCTGGGGCGTCGCGCGCTGCGCGATGAAGTCCCGGCGTTGACCGCATGCGCCGCTTCGGCCGTGCCACCCTGATCCGACCCATCCGGGTATGACGAATCCCCGGGCTGCGCGCTGTCCGAGCCGCTGTGCCCTTCGGGACCGTCGGAGCCTGAGCCCTGCCGACGGCGAGAGGGCCTGCGCAGTCGAACTGTTGCGGGGTCACCCGACAGCGGAAGAGCAATATGATCGCCCACCCTGTCCGTCGATGCGGCAGCCGCATCGGCAGAGCCGTCGTCGCCGGCACCGGACAATGACTGGAATGCTCGCCGCCCTACGCTCGGGATGTCTCGCACCCGGGTCCCCGTGATCAACAGCAGCCCGAACAAGGCCAAAAGGATGAGAAGGACGATGGCGACCGGCGCGGTCACACCCACGTAGAGCGGTTGTCCAATGGCGAAGCCGACCACGCCGCCAGCGGTCTTCCATGCCGCGATCGTGGCCGCCGTTGTCAATCCGCCGAGCTCAGCCACGTGGAAAATGCCGGTGACCGCTAGGATCGCGCATACCCAGCCGCTCACCCGCCGAACTCGGTGCGGTTTATCGGCGGCAGTCCGCATGAGGACGATCGCGGCCACAATAAAGAAAACCGGAAGCGCTACCGCCGGTGTCCCCATCCAGACGCGAACGGCGTCATCGATCGCCAGACCGACCGGTCCAGCGGCGTGGAACCAGGAGCCGATTGCGCACACGACGGCAAGCGCGATAAGGCCCAGGCCGAGCCCATCCCGACGGTGTTCGATCTCGATATCCTTCCGTGCCTGTACGCCGTGGCCCACAAGCCGTGCACTCGCTCCCGCGCCGCGAGCCGCAACGTGCCATACCGCGGCAACGCCCCGACCGAGACCGCGCGCGGATCGCCGCACTGCTCCGCCCGACTTCGCGTGTAGTGGTCGCAATCCTGGTGCTGGCCGCGTGCGAGTGTGTGTCCGCGTTGATCGCCCGGTAGTGCTGCTGCTGCGCGTGCTAGCGCTGCTGCGCGCGGCAGGCTTCGTTGCCGTGCGGCGCGCCTTCGATCCCGACGTGCCGCGGGCCGCCGGGCGCGAACGCGTCGACGACGGAGGAGTCCCGGTCATAGGACCAGACTATTCCCTTTTGTCACACGCGTCCCAGGTGCCACACCGTGTGGGCTACAGATCAGGCAGAACAATGCTCTCGTCAGGATTTCGCAGCAGCGGCTGGACGTCCAGCACAGCATCCACCGGAATTGCGCCGTAAATGTGCGGAAATAACTCGGCGCCAGGTGACACCGATTCGCTGCCAGCCGCTGCCGGTTCCACGACGATGGGCAGGCTCGCAGCATTCAGCAGTAGAAGTACCAGCGGGTCGGCAATGCCGGCATAAAACGCCGTCAGCACACCTGCCACTTGACGCCCGAAGGAACCGTGAATGAACCCTTGCTCGTCGAGGGTGCGGCCCAAGGTCGAGATTCGGTATTCACCGACGGATTGCGCGGCCACCCAGTCCGCCGCCAGCGCCACGTGGTACACCAGCTGAGTCAGTGGAGCAGCGTCAATCGACTGGGCATCGCCCCGCGCTGCCGATGGCGGCGTCATTCCTGTTGTACCGCCACCACGGTCGGCACGATCATCGGGCGCCGCCGGTAGGTGTTCGACACCCAGCGGCCTGCTACTCGACGGACGGTTTGTGCGATGCGGTGCGTGTCCGTCACGCCATCCGCCTCCGCCGACGCTAACTCGGCCTCGATCAGCGGGACCATTCCATCAAGCGCCGTCGGGTCGTCGGAGAAACCTCGACCCGAAACAGTCGGGGCCGCGACAGCTCGACCTGTGACGGCGTCAATAACGACCGTAATCGCGACGAACCCGTCCTCGCCGAGCACCAGGCGATCCGACAGAGTGTTCTCCCCCACGTCCCCGACAGCGTTGCCGTCCACGTACACCATGCCGACGTCAATATGGCCAACAATCCGCGCGCGCCGGTTTTCCAAATCGACCACGGTCCCATTAGGGGCCAAAACGACTCGGTCTGCGGGCACCCCGGTAGCAATTGCCAATTTGGCCTGAGCGCGCAGGTGCCGCCACTCACCATGAAGCGGCAGCACGTTACGAGGCTGCACGGCGTTGTACATGAACAGCAGCTCACCGGCCGACGCGTGCCCCGACACGTGCACCTTCGCGACTCCTTGATGGATAACGGTGACGCCGATCGCCGCAAGCTCGTTGATGACAGTGAACACACTGGTCTCGTTGCCGGGAATCATTGACGAAGCAAGAATCACGGTGTCGCCGGCAGTCAGCGAGACGTTGCGATGTTCGCCGCGAGACATGCGCGACAGCGCCGACAGCGGCTCCCCCTGCGATCCGGTCGAAACCAGCATGACGCGCTCATCGGGCAGATCGAGAATCCGGTCCAGGTCAAGCACGAGGCCGTCGGGGATCATGAGCAGGCCGAGATCTGCCGCGATCTGCATGTTGCGCACCATCGAGCGGCCGACGAACGCCACCTTCCGACCATGATGCTGCGCCGCGTCCAGCATCTGCTGCACGCGATGCACATGGGACGCGAATGAAGCAACGATCACTCGCTGCTGGGCCGACCGGATGTACCCATCTAGCACTGGTCCGATCTCGCTCTCCGAGGAGACGAAACCCGGCACTTCCGCGTTCGTGGAATCGACGCAGAACAGATCGACACCCTCCCGCCCGAGCCGTGCGAATCCGCCCAGGTCGGTAATGCGGCCGTCCATGGGCAACTGGTCGAGTTTGATGTCGCCAGTGTGCAAAACAGTGCCGGCATCCGTGAAGATAGCGACGGAAAGCGCATCAGGGATCGAGTGATTGGCGGCGAAGAACTCGAGCCCGAACTTGCCTATTTGGTGCTTCTGCCCTTCCGCGACCTGGCGGAGCACCGGTTTGATGCGGTGTTCCTTGCACTTCGCCTCGATAAGAGCGAGCGAGAACCGCGACCCAATAATCGGGATGTCCCGGCGGAGGCGCAGCAGAAACGGTAACGCACCAATATGGTCCTCATGTCCGTGCGTGACGACCACCGCGTCAATATCGTCGAGCCGGTCCTCGACGAGGCGAAGGTCCGGCAGTATCAGGTCGACTCCTGGCTGTGCGTCCTCGGGGAATAGGACGCCGCAGTCCACGATGAGCAGGCGCCCGTCGAATTCGTAGACTGTCATATTTCGGCCGATTTCGCTGATGCCACCCAGTGCGACAATGCGTAATGCGCCGTGTGCCAGTGGAGGCGGCGGCTTGTCTGCTGATCTCACGGGTGCTGATCCACGACCTGACGGAGTCATGCGGTCACCGCCGCAGTGCGCAGGATCTCGGCTAACGGAATGAGTTCGTCAAGATCCGCTTCGATGCGTGCAATCTGCTCGGCAGTCGCGGGGATCTGAGGTAATCGCGGATGACCGACATCGAAACCGTTCAGCGCCAGCGCTGCCTTGGCGAATACCAGCCCCGCACCGCCACCAGTGCGGGACATGGCCCGATGCACTGGGATGAGCGCTAGGTGAATGGCGCGTGCCGTGACGAAGTCGTCCGCCAGCGCCGCATCGACCATTGCTCGGACGTATGGCCCGACGACGTGCGAAATGATTGACACCACACCAACTGCGCCCACCGACATCCACGGAAGGGTCAGCGGGTCGTCTCCCGAGTAGTACGCGAGGTCGGTGGCGGCGAGAACCTTCGACCCGGCGTGCACATCGCCTTTGGCGTCTTTCACGGCGGTGATCTTCGGATGGTGCGCCAGCTCGATCAGCGTGTTGGGCTCAATCTGAACCACGGCGCGCGACGGAATGTCGTACAACATCACCGGCAGGTCGGCAGCGTCCGCCACCGCGCGGAAATGCGCGAGCAGGCCCGCCTGCTGCGGCCGCGAGTAATACGGGCTGACAATCAACGCGCCGTGTGCGCCGTCCTTTTCGGCCTGCCGCGCCAGTTGGATGGACCGCGCAGTGTCGTAGGTGCCGACGCCGGTGATCACCGTTGCGCGGTCGCCGACTGCCTCGACCACGGCGCGGACGATCGCTGACTTCTCGGCATCAGTGGTCGTCGGCGATTCACCTGTCGTCCCGTTGACGAGGATGCCGTCACTTCCGTCGCGAACTAGTCGCTCGGCGAGTTCACCGGCCACTTCGGTATTCAGCGCTCCACTGGAGTCGAAGGGTGTCACCATCGCGGTAAGAACGGTGCCAAACGGGCGTCCGGGTCGACCGGCGGGTCCCGCCGTAAGGATTGTCATCGATCTGTCCAGCCTTCCGACATGTGCACCGCACGAAATATTGCGACACTGCCCTTTACGCTACCGGTAGATCGGGGTGGCCTCGATCCCGCCGTCCGCCAGTTGCATGGCGTCACATATGGCGCCATAATGACGTCATGGAATTGACTCACTACCTCGATGCCCTCCGCGATGACCTGCTCGCCGCGGCCGCACTCGGCGACGAGGACACCAGACGGGCGGCAACATTATTGACGACGGCGCTGGAACCAGCGGCGCGACTCATGCTCATGTCCGCACTATCAGATTTCGCAGCCGAGATCACCGAACTCCTGCACGACACCACCGTCGATGTGTCACTGCGCGGCCGGGAATTACGGGTGACAGTATCCGAAACCGACGCGGATGCCGACACGCCGGGCACCGACTGGAGTCACGCCGGGGAGGCATCGTCGGACGCCGCCGACGACGCAGGTCTTGGTCAAGCGGTACGTGAGGCTGGCGATGAACTTTCGCGGACGACGCTCCGCATCGTCAATCGGCTCAAGGCGGAAGCCGAACATGCGGCCATCAACCAGGGTGTGTCACTGAACACGTACATCCAGCGGGCTGTGTCCGATGCCGTCCGCGCGGCGGGTCGGCGGTCGCGACGGTCCACCCCGGAGGATTAGCACCGTCCGATAGCCGACGGCCCGGGTTTGGTCGCAGAATCTGCGATCCAACCCGGGCCGTCGTACCTATCGTTTATTCCGTAGCTTAGGCAGCAGCCGGGCGCCCAATGCGCACCCGCCAAACTTCGGGGCCTTCCTCCAGGTACTCCCAGGTGAACTCGCCCTTGTGCTCGGCGTCGAACTGGTAGAACAGCGGCTTCGGATCGTGATCGTTGATCAGGATGAAGCCCTGGCCCGCGACCAAATCTGTGTAGTTCTCAAAGATCATCGAGTGGCGGCGTGCAGGTGGCTCGGAGCGAACATCCAAGGGGTAGTCGGCTGTGTCGGTGGACAATGCGATTCCTTTCGTAACGGTCTTTCGTAACAATCATTCGTGAGGGTGTTGCTGGTGCTACAAATGGCCACTAGACGGCGATGGACCAAGCTCTCAAAGGCTCGTCGATTCTAGAGGCCTGCTCAAAACCTGGCAGCCCGCCCTGCTAGCGAGAAGGTTCGTCAGGAGTCCCCTGCTCGGCGTTCTGCTCGAGCCGCGCTAAGTAGTGCATGGTTCCATTGACCCGCTCGGCGTGCCGGGGCCAGTCCTTGAGAACCCACCATGCTTTGCCAGCCAAGCGCGATGCCTGCTCCGGCTCGCCCGCGGCTCCGAGGGCGCGAACGGCCTTGATCAAGAGATCCGTCATACCGGTGACAAGCGCGGAATCTCCGTCAGTCGATTCATCGAGCGGATCGCTTCCAGGATCACCTGCCGCCGAATCTGAGGTCGCCGCAGCCGACGTCACGACACCCATCCCAGTTCCGTCTTCGCCTGATCGCTCATCAATTCCGGCCCCCACGCTGGATCCCAGACGATGTCTACCTTGATGTCATCCACACTCGGCAAACCCCACAGCGCTCGATGAATGCAGTCCTCGATGTACCCGGCGAGCGGGCAGCCGGGAGTGGTCAGCGTCATCGTGATCAGTACTTGACCATTGGCGACGCTGAGGCCAAAGATAAGGCCGAGATCAACGATATTCACGCCGATTTCCGGGTCGATCACCTGGTATAGCAAGTCCGCAACGGTCGCCCGATTGACCTGTCCGCCAAGTAGTCCGAGAGTGTCACCGGCCGCCGCCGTCGAATGCTCGAGCGGCGATGCCGGCTCTTCGATCGTCGGAGTAATAATGCTGCGCATGATCCTCAGCCTCCTCGACGAGCCTATTTATTACAAGCTCGTGTGATTTATTCATCGTCGCGCCCCACACGCTGCCACAGTGGCCCGCGAGGCCGCGCAATGGGCGCCAACCCACACCCGGCATGATAGTGACAAGTACACTTGGGGTGTCGGGAGGTTTCATCAGTGGGGTCGCACGAACGATGGACGGCGCTACTCGACACCCTGGGCAAAAATGGGCAGCTTGAGGTGACAGTCGCGGCGACTGCACTCGGCGTGTCCGTCGCCACCATCCGGCGCGACCTTGATCATTTGGCGGCGCAGCAACTGCTCACCCGGACGCGCGGTGGCGCGGCGCCCGCATCCGTCGCCTACGATCTCCCGCTGCGGCACAAGTCGAGCCGTTTCGCGCAACAGAAGCTACGCATCGGAACGGCTGCGGCCGCGCTCATCCCCGCCGGCGCTGTGGTGGGCCTCAATGGCGGCACCACAACATCGCAGGTGGCGCGCGCGCTGGTGACGAGAGCCCCGGTCGTACCGGCAACCGTCGACAGCGATCCGGACAGCGGCCCCGATGACGGCATCATCTTTACCGTCGTGACCAACGCCCTCAACATTGCCAATGACTTGGCGGTGCGACGGTCGGTGAAGCTTGTGGTGACCGGCGGCGTGGCCCGGCCGCGCTCCTACGAACTCTTGGGTCCGCTGGCCGAACCGACACTGGTGCGGGTACATCTGGACTACGCAGTGGTGGGCGTCGACGGATTCGATCTCGAAGTGGGCGCCACCGCTGATCACGAGGGCGAAGCGGCGGTCACCGCTCATATGGTCGCCCGCGCGAGCCACGTCATCCTGGTCGCCGACTCCAGCAAACTGGGTCGGGCATCGTTCGCTCGAGTGTGTACGGCCGCCGCAGTCGGCACGCTGGTGACGGATTCCGATGCCGACCCCGCGCTGCTTGATGCGATGCGCGCCGAAGGCATCACAGTAATCGTCGCCTAGAAGCGACAGGAGTTCGACACAGTGCCGACCCGGTTTCAATGTGAGGAGTGATGTGGATGGCCACGTCTCGAGTACGCCCGGCCCTACCTGACGACCCAGCCTTGCTGGCGACGTTGCAGCGTTCCTGGTGGCGCGACGCCTACGCGACGCTCCTTCCGGCAAACGTGCTGGACATGGACGAGGCGGCCCTCGCCGAGGCGTGGACCATGCAATTGATCGGCGCGCGCGGCCTGATTGCCGAGGAACGTACGCACCCTGTCGGCTTCGCCTTGGTTGACCCACGGGTCGGTGATGACGGTGTCGGCCGCGTTGAGGTTTTGGGTGTTGTCCCACGGTGGGCTCGTCGCGGTCACGGTGGGCGACTATTGGTGGAAGCAGCCCGTATCCTGCACGAGTCCGGAGCGGAGGCCGGGGCGCTGTGGGCCATCGAGGAGGACGAATCGATCGCGCAGTTCGTAGCCGGCGCCGGTTGGGCGCCGTCTGGTAAGCGGCGCGTCTTGGATACCGGAGACGGTCAGCTGATCGAGATTGAATACTCAGGCACGCTGCACCTACATCTAGATGACGAAGATGATGATGACGAGTCGTGACGACGGCGCGGCGCAGGTTGACGCAAGCGCCAGCGAGTATCAGCGGTAGCGAAGATGAGGAACGGCTCAAATAGAGCACTTCCGACACCGCTTCTGCCGGTGGCCACGATCACAGCCATTCCCACCGATTCCATCGTTGCGGCTGTGTAAAGATCTGACAGCGCCAACACGTATGACGCCTTCCGCCCGCTGCGCGGGACGAACCGGGACTCTAGTCGTCCAGCAGCGCTTCGAGGCCGACGGTGAGCCCAGGCCTTTTGCCGACGGCTCTAATGGCGGCAAGTACGCCGGGCATAAACGATTCCCTTGTGAACGAATCGTGTCGGATCGTCAGCGTCTCGCCGGTGGAGCCGAAGAGCATTTCGAGGTGGGCAACCAGCCCCTGCATTCGAACTGCGTGGACGTGGATGCCATCGACCGTGGCTCCGCGCGCTCCGTCGGGATCGTGAGTGGTGGCATCTGGCACCGCACCCAGTCCCCCAGCTGACCGGCCGGCAGCAATGACATGCGCGGCGGCAACTGCGGTTCCTGAGGGCGCGTCGGCCTTTGCTGCGTGATGCAATTCGACGATCTCGGCGGACTGGAAGAATCGCGCTGCTACGCCCGCAAACCTCGTAGCCAGGACCGCGCCAATGGCGAAGTTTGGCACCACCATCACTCCCACGTCGGGATGCTCATCGGACAGGAGCTGCGCCTCGGCAATCCGTTCGCTGGTGAAACCAGATGTGCCGATCACACAATCGATGCCGGCCGTCAGCGCGAATAGAATGTGGTCCATCGCAACGTCCGGATGCGTAAAGTCCACCAACACGGTACATCCCGCGGCGCTGAGCGCCGCCATATCATCGCCGAGATCGATACCTGCGGCGACCGTCATATCAGCCGCGTTGGTTACTGCCCGGCTCACTTCGATGCCCATGCGCCCGCTGGCACCGATCACGCCCACCTGATACTGCGGTGCTGTCATACATCCTCCTGCGGCTAACCAACCCACTGTGCGCGACGAGCCATGGTCCGTACCTCGTCGGGCAAATCACGAATTCTGTCGAATGGTCCACTCACCACAGCGGTCATGGGTCGGGATAGCAATCGGCGTGCGATGGACGTGACGTCATCGAGCGTCACGCGTCGAATCGCGGACAACTCTACGTCGAGCGAGACGTGCCGGCCGGAAGTCAGGGCGCGCCGACCGATGCGGTTCATTCTTGATTCGGTGTCTTCTAGCCCTAGGACCGTCGCTCCGCACAGTTGCCCTTGGGCAAGTTCGAGTTCGTCGGCGGTGATCCCGTCGGCCGCCACAGCCACAAGTTCCCGGCTGATCAGGTCCGCCACCGTACCGAGGTTTGACGGCTGGCATGCGGTATAGAGCGACCAAGAGCCGGTATCGGCGTATGCGGAGGCGCCACTGAAACACGTGTACGCAAGGCCGTGCTCTTCGCGGATTCGTTGGAAAAGTCTGGAACTCATTCCGCCACCTAGCGCTGCCGACAGGAGTGCCAGCGAGTAGCGGTCCGGGTGGTGCCGACGCAGAGCGGGCACGCCAAGCGTCAGTTGGGCCTGTTCAGTGTCTCGGGTTAGCAATCCAACGGATGGCTTCACCAGCGCGAATCCCGGCCCGGGCCTGGGCGCCATTGGCAAGGAGTCAGAGCCTAGTCGATCTCCGAACGCCTCGCGGACCCAGCGCACCACATCGCGGTGAGAGACACCGCCAGCGACTGCGACCACCATGCAGCTCGCGTCGTACCGCCTGCGATAGTAACCGTGGATCTGGGCGCGAGTCAGCCCTTTCACTGAGCGAGTGGTCCCGCTGACCGGGTCGCCAACGGGGTGCCCAGCGAATAGTCGATGGGCGAACGCCTCAGCGAGCGCATCACCTGGGTCATCTTCGCGCATGGCGATCTCGTCAAGGATCACGCTGCGCTCGGTCTCGACATCG
>JBDTAR010000104.1:0-32048 GCA_039924545.1 Nakamurella sp.
GTATTTGACTTCCACGTCGATCTTCGTCGACGGCGGCATCATGCAGGGCAGCGTCGGGCTGTAATGGCTGGTCACGTTAGCAGCGAACACTATGACGTCATCGTTATAGGAAGTGGCCCGGCGGGCGGCACGATGGCTGCGCAGCTTTCCGACGCTGGCAAGCGCGTGTTGCTGCTGGAACGCGGTGACTATCTGCCACGCGAGCGCGCGAACTGGGACTCTGAGGCGGTTTTCGGCCAGTCTCGTTATGTCGCGCAAGAGACCTTTTACGACCGCGACGACAAGCCTTTCCGGCCCGGCCTGCACTACTTTGTCGGAGGCAACTCCAAGGTGTACGGCGCGGCGTTGTTCCGCCTGACGTCAGCAGATTTTGGTGAGATCACGCATTTCGGCGGTGTATCGCCTGCGTGGCCCATCGACTACGCAGACTTAGAGCCGTATTACGTCAAAGCCGAGCACCTGTTTTGGGTGCATGGCAAACATGGTGAGGACCCGTTCGCGGGGCCCTCGAGCGCTGACTATGCCTATCCGCCGGTGATGCATGAACCGCGAATCCAGGCGTTGTCCGACGGGCTGGAAAAGCTGGGCCTGCATCCGTTCCATCTGCCGATTGGAGTCAACCTATTCCAGGACGCGAACGGGCGGGCGTTGCACGGCTCCCCGTGTATCCGCTGCGACCGAGTCGACGGATTCCCGTGCATGCTCGGCGCCAAGGCCGACGCTGAGGTGGTCGTGGTGGACCCAGCGCTCAAGCGGCATCCGGACACGCTCACTCTGCGCACCCGGGCCACTGTCCGCAAACTCATCACCGATGCTTCCGGGCGCACAGTGACTGGCGTCGAGACGGAGCTGGCCGATGGCTCCACCGAGACATTCCGCGCAGACATCGTCGTACTGTCGGCCGGATCGATCCTGTCCGCAGTGCTGCTCTTAGCGTCGGCCAACGACGCGCATCCCGACGGTCTGGCGAATTCCTCCGGCGTCGTGGGCCGACATTACATGCGGCATAACAACGTTGCGCTGATGGCACTGTCAAAGGATCCCAACCCCACCGTGTTTCAAAAGACGCTTGCGCTCAACGATTTTTACGGTCCCAGCAAGGATTGGGACTACCCGATGGGCAACATTCAGATGCTCGGGAAATCCGACGACTGGCAGGTGAAAGGTGAGTCGCCCAAGATCTTGCAATGGGGCCCTGCAGCCGCCTTCAAGGTCGCCGCAACACACTCGATGGACTTCTGGCTCGCTGGGGAAGACTTGCCGCGCAAAGAGTCTCGTGTGAGTCTACGCACTGATGGATCGGTCAAGCTCAGCCTGTTGCCGGATAACAACTCCGAGGGAGTTAACCGTCTGCGGCACCGGTTCGATGCGATGCTCGGCGATCTGGGGATGGAATCCAAGTCGTTCACCCGAGGCGTGTACCTGCACAAGGATATGGACGTCTCGGCAACCGCGCACCAGGCCGGGACCGCCCGGTTTGGTACCGATCCGGCCGCTTCTGCGCTCGATATCGATTGTCGCGCGCATGATCTGGACAACCTCTACGTGGTGGATGGCTCGTTCATGCCGTCGATCGGTGCGGTTAATCCGACACTGACGATCATCGCGAACGCTATCCGGGTATCTGAGCGCATTGTGCAGCGTCTGGCCGGCTGAAGCTTGCGGGGCTGGCGGGATTCTGTTCGCACCACATCCGAGTTGTGCAATCCGTGCAGAAGCCGGAAAGATGTGACCGCATGGAACCACGAATCTCGCTCATCACCCTCGGCGTGACCGACCTCGAAAGATCCCTTCGTTTCTACCGTGACGGGCTGGGTCTGCCCACCACCCGGCGCGCCGAAGACGGGATCGTGTTCTTCCAGACGAGCGGCGTCACTCTCGCGTTATACCCCTACGCCGAGCTCGCGGACGATGTCGGTGACGGATGGGATGCTCCGCGGGCGAAATTCAGCGGAATTACGCTGGCGCACAATGTACGCTAGCGCCACGAAGTCGACGACGTACTGGCGTTGGCGATACGGGCTGGCGGCACGGTGGTGAAAGCAGCTACCGACACCTTCTGGGGCGGGTACAGCGGATACTTCACTGACCCCGACGGCTACCTGTGGGAGGCCGCGTGGGGAGCATTCGAATTCAACGACGACGGATCCCTTAACGTCAGCTGATGAATCAGAGCCCCGCCCATGCGTCGCCGTCGTCCACATCGGCCGCTCCGTGGTCGATAAGGTGAGTCCATGCCTGAGATCACGATCTTCCACAACGCGGCCTGCTCGACGTCGCGTTATGCGAAGGATTGTGCGGTCGCAGGTGGTGTCTCTGCGACCATCGTTGAGTACCTGAAACATCCGCTGACGTATGACGAGATCCTCGTGCTACTCGGAAAACTCGAGGATCCGCCCGCCGATCTCGTCCGCAAGGATGCGTTCTTCGCGGAGCAGGGACTAGATGCGGCCGACTACCAAGCCCCAGCCGAGGTCGCCGCGTTGCTCGCTCAGTTCCCGCGCCTGATGCAGCGGCCGGTCCTTGTCCGCGGTGGCCGCGCGATCATCGGTCGCCCGAAGAGTCGCGCTGACACCTTCCTCACTGCGGACTAGCCCCCGCGTCGACAGACAAGGCGGCCCGGTGGGCGGAGTGAAGGCTCCACCCACCGGGCCGTGTCTGCGAACTACCTAATAATTACGGATCCCAGCTGTCGAATCAGGCAGTGGCGCAAGCGTTGTCGAAGGGGATCTTGTCGAAGGTCGATGCGGTGTAGAAATCGTCCATGGACTTGACGCCGAGCGGGGAGGCGGCGTCCGAGGTTGAGCCGTCGCTCGAGGCGGCGGTCTCGGGGGCGCTGCTAGCGGGCGACTCGGATGACTTGTCGGCCCCTTCGTCGACGGCTGAGCACCTACTTTTACGGTCACGGGGTCTTGATGGTTCTTCTACGTCGCCAGTCAGTAAGTCTGAACTGTGTCACAACGACCACAACGTTTGCGTCAATGCCGCCGGGTTTGTCCGTAGTGGGTTTGATGAAGACGCAGTGCTGCGTCGCATAATGGGGCCATGTCGGTCAGCGCAGAAGATTTCGTGGCACTGGCGCGCTCGTCGCCATGGCTATGGACGACGCTTCGCTTCACGATGCACCAGCGAGACCGGCGCTGGCCGGACGATCCCGTCCGAGGGCGGCTGCGACGCCCAGACCAGCTCCGTGTCGAGGGCCTTAATGGAGAACTGCGGCAGATTGTGCACGAGACGCAGTCGCGGGCAGCGCTGCTCACCGCCGAAGCGAACCCGGATTTTGAGCCCGCAGTGCTGGCCGATCCGGCTGTCGGGCTGCCTGGCGCGCCGCGCCATCAGCCTGCGCAGCGGCGGGCCGACGGGCTCGCGACCGCGCGCGCTCACCAGGGTCGCACCGATTACGACGCACCGATGTATCGGAACTACTTTTGGGTAGCTATATTCGATCCGATTGAATTGGCCGACGGGTTGGATTGGGATACGGAAGCGACCTTGCCGGGAACCGAGATAGAAGCCGTGCGGGAGGTATTCCACGAAGCGCGGCCAGCCTGGGAGGCGACGCTGCGGCCGACCGGCGCGTACGAGCCGCGCTGCGGCTGCTGTTCGATGCTGCGCTCCCGCGCGGTTGACCAGGCCGAATGGGGTGACGGTTACCCGCACGTTCTCCTCGAGCAGTACCCGACCGCGTACCAGGTACGGCTCGACCGCGAGACTGGCGTGTGCGTCTACACCGAAGCGCTGGGTGGGGACACGGCTGGCGCCGGGCACAGCCTGAGCATCGAGGCGGTCGATGAACCGATGAGCGACGAGCTATTTGTCGACCAACGGCCAAAGCGGGATCAGCCTGGGCGGCGGCGTTTCCGGTGGTCCGCCTACCCCGGAAAATCGTCATAGATAGGTGGCATCATGACAGGCGAACACCACTACCGAATCAGCACGCGCTGGACGGGGAACCGCGGCGCCGGCACCACCGGCTACCGCGATTACGACCGCCTGGTGACGCTGTCTGCCGCCGGTAAACTCGACTTGCTTGCATCGGCCGATACGCCGTTCCGTGGCGACCCGCACCGCTGGAATCCAGAAGACTTACTGGTGGCAGCGCTGAGCGAGTGCCACCTGCTGTCGTATCTGCATGCGTGCGTTTCGGCGGGCGTAGTGGTTGTCGATTACTCCGACGAGGCTACGGGGCAGATGGTGCAGGACGGCGGCAACGGCGGCTCGTTCACCGCGGTCGTGTTGCATCCCCACGTCACGGTCGCCGAGCCGGCGATGATCGACGCCGCGGTCGCAGCGCACATCAACGCGCACGAGTGGTGCTTCATCGCAAACTCGGTGAACTTCCCGGTGCGGGTCGAGCCCGTGGTGATCGCCGCCTAGGCCGTGGCAGTATCCGGCCGCTTCGCCTGAGCCTCCAGCCGCTGCAGGGTTGCCGTCATGCCGCGGCGTGAGCGCCCAGCGAAACCAGTCGCGGCCAGCAGCCACCGCACCGGTGCTGTGCGCACGTCCCACTGCTCAGTCACCAGCGTGCCGTCGCCAGTGGCCCCGACAGTGCCGTTTGCCTCGAAGAGGTATCGCCAGATCGCGCCGTTGCCGCCCACTTGCCAGGCGATCTGCTTGCCTTCAGCGAACTCGATCACGTGGCTGACGGTCCGATACTTCGCGCCGACTTGCATGGACATTGAGAATCGCGCGCCGGCCGACAGCCGCTGTGGGTTGCCGGTGCGTTGCCCGCGCACCGTGCCGGATCCGTCGATCACGAGGTGCATAGCGGGGTCGGCAACAATATCGAACAGGGCCTGCGGCGGCGCATCGATCTGCCGCGTCACGCTCACTAGAAATCGGGCCATTCCACCAGCATGCCCGCACTGGCGCACCGGGCGCTCGCACCACTACGTGGATATTGTGGGGTGATGACCAGTGATGCTGCTTCGGAACGCCCCTCAGATCCGGTTGCGCCCGACCCGGACGTTGCCGCGGCTCTTGCCAAGCTACCCGACTGGCACGTCGATAGCACCGGCATCGCAGCGACTTTCGAGACCGGCACATTTGCCCGCGGCGTTGCGCTGGTTGACGCGATCGGCGTGCTCGCGGATAGCGCGGATCATCATCCGGATATCGAACTGACCTATCCGCGGGTGACGGTGCGGCTCGTCACACACGACGCTGGTATGCGCGTCACCACCCGCGACACGGCGCTTGCCGCAGATATCTCCGTCGCCGCGCTTTCGCTGAAAAGAGGCTCAGTTACCCCGTAGCTTTCCGCTTCGGGGGCCGGTGTGAAGCAACAAGTATGACGCTTCCCTGGCCGTAGCGCGGCCGGGTGGGCTCAGCCGCCGATGTCCGTGATGGCCCGCGCGAGGATGATGGCTGCGATGCCGATCACGAGTTGAATGCCGGCGATGCTTACCGGCAGCGCGATCGAACGGAATGACCGGGTGCGTCTGAAATGGATGCTGACGGCAACGAGAAACCCGATGATGGTCACCACCAACACGATGAGCGACGAGATGAGGATCTGGCTGAGATAGGCCAGTCCGACGCTGACATCCTCAAGACCCGCGGGATTCGTCGAGTCCATAAAGAATTCGACGACCTGGCCGGTCAGCATGGCGATAGGGATGAACAGCGAGGCCAGAATGACAGCGATAGTAAATGGTCGGTTCGAATGGAGCTCAGGACGTGACGTTGTCTCGTTCATTGCTTGAGTATCACAGATGACAAGCTCCGCAGCAGTGAATCAGTGGATCAGTTCGGCAGCGCGGCGGCCAATTCGGGGCTGCCTTTGAGGTATCCGCTCAGGAGTTGTCCGGCTACCGCGACAGAGTCCACCAGCGGATGCAGCGCCAAAGCCTTACGGGCCAGCGCCTTCGAACCGGTTCGGGCCGCCTTGATGGTGCACTGCTCGACCTCTTTCACCTGCAGCATGAGCCCGAGTTCGTGACCGACCGCTGGAGGCAGCCGCACCGGCTTGGGTCCGCCGCTGTCGACAAGGCACGGCACTTCTATGACGCCGTTCACGGGCAGACCCGGCAGCGTGTCGCCATTGCGGACGTTCAAAATGAGCCGCTGACTCTCACCGCGCAGCAGTGATCCGAGGAGTTTGATGGCGATCTTCTCGTAGCCGCCTTCCTCAATGTCCTGCTGATCGCGGTCGCCCGTTCGGGCCTGGTCGCGGAGCTCGACCATGTAGGTCTCATCGCGCTGTCGACGCGCGCGTTGCCAAAGGTCGAGCGCTGTATCGGGCTGCGCAGCTGCCTGCCGGTAAAACGAGTCCTGCTGTCGTTGCAAAAACGCCCCGCGGGTCTGCGGAGCATCGTTGATCGCCTGGATTGCCTCCCGTGCGCAGTAGTAGAAGTACAGGTACTCGTTCGGAATCGATCCGAGTGCCCGAATCCAATCCAGGCCCATGAGCCGGGCTTCCTCCACGAGGGTGAGCCGATCATCGTCGGCCAGGAGCGCTGGTAATACGTCGGTTTCGTCGTCATTCGCGTGGCAGGAATCGTGAGAGGAATATAAGGCGCGCAGCCAGCCGAGGTGATTGAGTCCGACGTAATCGGCGGTCACGGAGCTGCGCTGCAACCCGGCGGCGCGCGCGGCGCGCGCCACGAGCCCGTCCGCTGAATCGCAGATCCCAATCACTCGCTCGCCCAGCACAGATTGCATCGCCTCGGTAATGATCCCCGCGGGATTCGTGAAGTTGATAACCCAAGAATCGGGACATATTTCGGATATTTCACGTGCGAGTCGCAACGCGACCGGCACGGTTCGAAGAGCAAACGCGATGCCGCCGGCGCCAGTGGTTTCCTGTCCGAGGACGCCTAGTTTTAGCGCCACGTTTTCGTCGACCACGCGGCCGGCAAGCCCGCCGACCCGCATGGCGCAGAACACGAAATCGGCGCCGCGCAACGCCTCTCGCAGATCTGAGCACACTGAGACTCTGGGAGCGTCGGAAGACTCCCGACCTTGCGCGCCGAGCACCCGCTCAATGGTGGACAGATGGCCCGAGTCGGTGTCGTAGAGCGTCACGTCATCGATACGCGGTGAGCTCTGGTCCGTGAGTAGCGCACGGTAAACCAGGGGAACGCGGAACCCGCCGCCGCCAATGATGGTGAGCTTCATGTAGCCATCTTCTGCCATCGAATACGATCGAGCCAGCGAACCGAGGCGAAGGGGGCAGCCGAATGTCTGAACAGCCACTGAACCAAGCGCAGCCCGACGCGGAGAAGAGTCCACCGCAGTTCGATGTGTTTCTGCACGGGACAGTATTTCTGGACATCATCTTTACCGGTCTGTCATCCGAAATTGCCGGTGGAACAGAGGTTGTCGCCCAGGGCATGGGCTCGTCGCCGGGTGGGATCGCAAACCTCGCGATCGCCTCCAGCCGGCTTGGCCTCAAGACCTCACTCGCCGCCGCCTTCGGTGATGACGCCTATGGCGACTTCTGCTGGCGCACCCTCGCCGATCAGGAACAGATCGACCTATCCAGGTCGCAGCGGTTCGAGCATTGGCATTCGCCGGTCACCGTCTCAATGTCGGTAGCGGGCGACCGCGGCATGGTGACGCACAGCCACCCGGCCCCGAAGTCCACTGCGGAGATGATAGGGCGAGCCCCAGCTGCGCGGGCCGTCTGTACGAACCTCGCCGACAGTGGCGACGAGGATTGGGCGTGGCTCAAGGCCATGGCAGACGAAGGCAGCCTGATCTTTGCGGACGTCGGGTGGGACGATACCGGCCGGTGGCCGATGGAAGTACTGAACCGCCTTTCGTACTGCCACGCGTTCATGCCCAATGCACGAGAAGCCATGGCCTATACGCACGCCGAGACGCCGCGCGACGCTCTCTATCAATTGGCTGACATGGTCCCACTGGCCATCGTCACCAACGGCGCAGACGGTGCCATGGCTATTGACGGTGTCACTGGCGAGGAGGCGAATGTTCCTGCCGTACGGGCCACGGCAATCGATCCGACCGGGGCTGGCGACGTGTTTGCTGCGGGAATGATCCTGGGCACCCTGTCTGGCTGGCCCCTGGAGGAGCGGCTCGCATTTTCGGCGCTCTGTTCGGCGCTGGCCGTGCAGCAATTCGGCGGTTCACTGGCGGCGCCCGGCCTCGGGGATATTGTCGACTGGTGGCATGCCGTTCGCGACGACCCCTGCGCCGACTCCTATCAGCGTTCATTGCGGCACCGCTACGCGTTCCTGGACGAATTCACGCCGACCACACCGGTGGCTGCTCGACGCCGCGCCGCCGCCACGATCGCCCGCCTGTCCGACCTTCCCGGGAACGACTGATATGCCGCCCTTGACGCACATTGTGGTGCGGCGCCAAAGACACACCTGAGTTTTTTTACGATATGTCATGAACTTCGTCATCAATGCGGTGATCATGGGTCCATAGAGATTTGATCCTTAGAGATACAGCCAGCCGAGCGGTGCGGCAGCCGAGCGGCCGTGCGGAATCCGGCCCGGAAGTAACCGTTGGCAATTCGGAGGGAACCAGTCATGTTGAAACGAACAGTGGGGCGCGGCAAGCGCACCGTGTGGGGTGCGGTCGGGATTTCATTGGTGGCGGTACTCGTGGCGGCTTGCGGTTCCTCCGGGAATGAGGCCGCGAGCTCAGATCAGTCGGCGCCCGGTGGCTCTAGCAGTTCTGCCGCATCCGAATCGACGCCATCCAGTAGTGAAAGCTCTGGCGGTACCGTCGAGATCACGTATTGGTCGTCGTCCAGCCAGGCCGAGATCGATTACCTTGATTCGCATTTCAATGATTCACACCCAGGAATCAAGGTCACCGGCCAGTACGTTGCCAGCGCCGACAACACCACGGCCAAGGTTGTCGCAGCGCTTAAATCCAACACCGAACCTAACGTGCTGCTAGGTCAGGATCCGTCGAACCTGCCGCTGTATGCGCAAAGCGGCAAAGCCCTCGATCTGACGGAGGCCCTGAAGACAGAGACCGATGCCCTATACCCGGGTATCAAATCGGGCCTGTTCTATCAGGGTAAGCAGCTGGGGTTTGCGCTCGGCGGCGTGGGCAACTACGTGCTGTTCTACAACAAGGACGACTTCGCCAAGGCAGGCATCGCTGGACCACCAACGACGTGGAAGCAACTCTCAGAAGACGCCGTGAAGCTGACAGATGCGGCGAAAAATCACTTCGGCATCTACATTCCGCTCGGCTCTTCCGAGTGGATCAGCTACGTCTGGGAGTCGCTGCTGTGGGGTAACGGGGGCAGCCTCCTCAATCAAGACGGCACCAAGGTGGCGTTCGACAGCCAGGCCGGCATCGACGCCTTGACCACCTGGTACAACCTCGTGCAGAAAGACAAGGCCGCGCCGACCACCAGTTTCGCGCAAGGTGGCAGCTTCGACGGCGCACCGGCCTTCGCTAGTGGCGCCGTGTCGATGATCGTCGAAGGCCAATGGGCACTGGCTGATTTCAAGGACATCAACTACGGCGTCGCCCTGATGCCAGCTGGAACCTCTGGCAAGTCCTCTGCGGGTATCGGCATTGGTGTGGCCACCGCATTCGATACTGGAAACGACGCGCAGAACAAGGCCGCACAAGAGTTCATCAAGTGGCTGGGGCAGCCAGAACAGGGCGCCTACCTGACCTCGGTCAGCGGTGGCCTGCCCAGCGCGCCGGCGCAGCTCGATCAAGACCTCGTCAAAAAGCAGATCGCGGCTCAGCCGACGTATTCCACGTTCGCGGCGCAACTGGAATTCGGACAGGTTCGCCCGACAATCCCCGGCTACGCTGCGATCTCCCAGGCGCTGAGCGACAACATTGATAAGGCGTTGCGTGGCAAGCTCACGCCGGAGCAGGCGATCAAAGCGGCAGCGGAAACGGCGAATGCCGCGCTGGCCAACGCCGGCTCCTGATCGGCAATAGCGTCATACCTGATGGCAGAGTCGCAAGCGGTGCAGGCTGGACCCGGCAGACGCTGGGTCCAGCCGCGCAGCTCTATTGAGCCAAAGCTGGACCGGGACGCAGTCCGTCCCATTCGGCTACCGCCGCTGCGTCGATTCCGGGCGCGGATCCGGGCGCGAGGTCGGCTGTGGGCGACTGCCTATGCGTTCGTTTTGCCCGCATTCGCTTTGACTGCCCTGTTTTCCATCGTGCCGTTGTTCATGGTGATCCGTCGCAGCCTCTACCGCGGCAACATTTTCGACACCGACCTGACATTTGCGGGCCTGCGAAACTATAAGGCCCTCTTCGCTGCCGGCGGTGGGCATTCGCTCGTCGTCACCGCCACGTACACCATCGGCTTTGTACTTGTTAGCTTGGTCGCAGGCATGGGCATCGCGTTCTTGTTGGACCTGCCGCTGCCTGGGCTCAAGGCGGTCCGCGCGCTTTTCATCATCCCGCTGGTGGTTCCGGCGGTAGCGACGGCGTTCATCTGGTTCATCTTGTTCCAGCCGCAGACTGGGCTTTTCAATCGGATCTTGACCGGCGCCGGCCTGCCCCAAGTTACGCTGGACAACCCCACGGTCGCGATGGTCGCGATCATCGGATTCGGCGCGTGGCAATTCTTTGGGGAAGTTGTCATTCTGTTCCTCGCGGCGCTGAAAACCCTGCCAAACGACGTGATCGAGGCGTCGATTGTGGATGGCGCAACTGGCTGGCAACAGTTGCGCTATATCCGGCTGCCGCTGCTGCGACCGCAGACCGCACTGATCACCGTGATCTCCACCCTGACGGGCCTGCAGGCGTTTACCCAGATATTTGTACTCACCAACGGTGGGCCGGATGGCGCCACGCAAACAGCGCTGTACTACGTCTACAACCAGGCATTCGGCCTCGGCGCCGCCGGATCGATCGGGATCGCCGATGCCATGGCGGTGCTGCTCTTTGTCATCTCGATCCTTGTCACCATTGCGCAGGTCGTCATCGTGGGCCGTGCGGCACGGGCAGTCTCCTGATGCGTATCTCCTGGCCTGCCCGCGTCGTTGTCTACCTATTGGTCGCCATCGCGGGGCTGGCCGTGCTGTTTCCGCTGATCTGGATGGCGCTGTCCGCGCTGAAGAGCGACGCCGACATCATCAACCCGAACGCACCGCTCTTCCCGCGGAACTGGCTGTGGTCCAACATTCCCGCCGCTTGGAACGCGGCGCCATTTGGTCGGTTCTTCGTCAACACGGCGATATTCGCGGTGGCGACCACGATCGGACAGGTGGGGACCGGGCTGCTGGCCGGATATGCGTTCGCCATGTTTCACTTTCCGGGTCGCCGAGTCTTGTTCTACGGCGTCCTGTCCGGGCTGATGATCCCGTTCACCGTCGTACTGATTCCGGTTGTTCAGATCCTGGCCGACTTTGGCTGGATGGACACCTACCAGGGCCTGATCGTGCCGAATCTAGCCTCGGCCCTAGGCTGCTTCCTATACCGACAGTTCTTCCTGTCCGCGCCCGCCGACCTCGCCGAATCCGCACGGATCGACGGCGCCTCAGAACTGCGAATCTTCTGGTCGATCTACCGGCCACTCGCGCAACCCATGACCGCCGCCCTCACCACGATCATCTTCCTGCAGAACTGGAACAACTTCCTGTTCCCACTGGTGGTGACAACGAAGCAGAGCTTGATGATGATCTCGCAGGGACTGACGATCTTCCAAGGTCAGCTGCGCGGCACCCAAGTCAACCTGCTCATGGCTGGCTCTCTGATCGCCGTGCTGCCGGTGCTGATCGTCGCATTGATTGCGCAGCGCCGTGTCGTCGACGGGCTCATGATCGGCGCGAGCCGCTAACACCTGCGAGCCGAGGCCACTCAGGTGCTTCGTGGCCGATTCACATAATCCTCGCAGGAAATTCAAGCCCAAGACGACTACTACAAGAGGACAAAGGCCTCAATCTGGCCGTTCGCCGCAATCCGTTAGGACCGGTAACAAACGATTACGTGTGGAACGCCAGCCGCAGCCTTTGACGACAGTGACGCGGTGCGAAGCAACAGGTTGCGTTCAGGGAGGCGAGGGTGAAATGGTCATCATAGGAAATAAGCCGGACGTCGTTGCGGGCGACGATCCACGGCTCAAGAAAGAATTCGGAACCATAGGGCTGCTGTTCACCGCTATCGGCTCGATCATCGGTTCCGGTTGGCTGTTCAGCTCGCTGCACACAGCGGCGCAGGCAGGTCCGGCGGCGATCATCTCCTGGATCGTCGCGATCATCATGTTCCTGCTAATTGCGCTCAGCTATGCAGAGCTCGGTGTGATGTTTCCGCGAAGTGGCGGCGTCGCCCGCTACCCGCACTACGCCTGGGGGTCATTTGCCAGCTATTCGATGGGCTGGGTTACCTGGCTAGCAGCTGCGGCGGTTGCCTCGGTCGAGGTGTCGGCCGTGCTCACGTACGCCACCAGTTATTGGGGGTGGTTGGAACACTCGAATGCGACCCTGACGGGCTTGGGCATTTTGGTCGCCATCGCCCTGCTGGCGGTATTCGTGTTGATCAACTTCTTAGGCGTGCGGTGGTTCGCGCGGCTGAACAACATCATGGTCTGGTGGAAGCTCGCGATCATGGTGGTGGTGATTGTCGCGTTGTTCGTCACTGCCTTCCATAGCGGAAACTTCACCGCTAAGACGGCGCACGGCAGTGGCTTCGCACCGTATGGCATTAAGGCGGCTCTCGAAGCGATCCCGGCTGCGGGCATCGCGTTTTCTTTCCTGGGCTGGCGGCAAGGCATCGAACTTGCTGGCGAGACCGACAACCCCAAGCGCAACGTGCCACTGACGGTGATCGGCTCGATCGTGATCTGCGGCATCCTGTACATCCTGCTGCAGATCGGATTCATTGGGTCGCTGCCGACTGATGTGGTTGCGAAGGGCTGGAATGCCCTTGACGCCGCCCAATCAAGCCTAGTCACGGTGGGTGGAGCATCTGGAACCTTCAGCCCGCTAGCCGTACTTGCCACGATCCTCGGTTTGGGCTGGCTCGCGTGGTTGCTATACGCGGACGCGATCATCTCGCCGTCCGACACAGGCCTGATCTACACCAGCGTTACCGCGCGGATGTCGTACGCCATGGGCCGCAACCGCAATGCCCCAAGGATTCTCGCTCACGTCAACGACAACGGTGTGCCGTGGCCCAGCTTGGTCCTGGCTTGGATCGTCGGCTGCCTCTTCTTCTTGCCGTTCCCCAGTTGGCAGGCGCTGGTCACCATCGTGACATCGCTGACAGTGCTGTCGTTCGGTAGCGGCGCGATCGCGCTGCTCACGTTCCGCAAGCAGATCCCCGACCAGGAACGCCCCTACCGCCAGGGTGGTGCCTGGGTCATTGCGCCGTTGGCGTTGCTGTCAACCAACCTGATCATGTACTGGGCTGGCTGGGACCAGGTCTGGAAGATGATGGCTGCCATCGTGATCGGCTACATCTTCCTTGGGATCTTCCAGGTGGCGGACAAGAACAAGAAGCGCGCCCCAAAGTTGGAGTTCGCCAACGGTTGGTGGGTGCTGGTGTGGTTCGCGGGCATCACCCTGGTGAGCTACCTGGGTAGCTATTCCGGTGCGGGCGCAGCGCAGGCTGGCCAAGCCAACGTCTACGGCTTCAACGGCGGGGTAGTCGCCAATATCATCTTGACGATCGTCGTGCTGGGATGCGCGTGGTACTGCAAGCTGCCTAGCGAGCGCGTTCAAGAGATCTTGGCGGAGACCGACGACGACGTGAATGTTGTGGTTGGTGGCCAACCGGCTGCCTGACCTTGCGTACCACGAGGAGCGTCATACTTGTTGCGGTTCAACAAAAACCGTGAAACGGGTATGACGCTTTTCGCTGAGTGCTAGTCAGTTCGGAAGCTGGTTGCCAATTAGGCGGCGCGGCCGCTGCCGCTGAGGTTCAGCCCGACCACTCCGACGATAATGACCGCGAGGAAGAAGACCTCCCATGCGGAGATTGCCTCGCGATAGAAGACCACGCCGATCGCCACAATGGCCGCCGTACCTGCTGCCGACCACACCGCGTATGCGACGCCGACCTGCATACCCGCGCGCATCGCGAAGGCGAACGTAATGAAGCTGACGACATAACCGGCCGCCACGGTACTGACATTGATGATCCCAGGATTCTCGCTAGCCGACTTCAACGCGGAGGTGCCCACCACCTCCGTAGCGATCGCAGCAGTCAACCAGAGCCATGCGGCCATACCGCTGGACATCTTTACCCCTTCGCGACCAGCCGGTCGCCCATGCGGCCTGCAGGGCAATGCCCCACGGAACGACCACTCGCTAAGCAGATCACACGGGTGCAGAGCAGGGGAAGAGGCACATGCACAGCGCACTGTCGGCGTCGGCATCCGTGAGGTGCTACTCATTCGGGTCTTACCGGACCTATTCGGTGATGCAATGAGTGTCACTATTGATGGCTGTGGTGGACCAAAAAGGAGGCCAGCGTGAGCGCTGTGCGCATTGTGGTGTTGGGTGCCGGATTCGGCGGTCTCGAGTTGGTGACGCGGCTGTCCGCAGGACTCGGAGCCGACGCAGACATCGTTCTCATCGACGAGAATGACGCGTTCCACTTCGGCTTCTCGAAACTGGATGTGTTGGTTGGTGCGGCGACGGCCGAGTCCGTGGTCAATCCGTATGCGAATATCGCGCTCTCCGGAGTGCAGTTCGTACAGGCTACAGCCACTTCGATAGATGCTTCGGCGCGACGGGTCGAAACCACGGTCGGCGCCTTCGAATCCGACATTCTGGTGATAGCTATTGGTGCGCAAGCAGATTCGTCACTGACGCCAGGCCTCGACGAGGGCGGAAACGAGTTCTATACATTCGCCGGAACGCTAGCGGCCCGCGATGTGCTCGATGCATTCACGGGCGGGCGGGTGCTGATCGCGGTCACGGCGCCGCCGTTCAAATGCCCGCCGGCGCCCAGCGAAGCCGCGCTTTTGGTGAGCGACTTCCTCACCGCGCGTGGTCTGCGGGAGAAGAGCTCAATCACGCTGGCCGAACCCTTCGTCGCGCCGATCCCGCCGTCCCCGGAAGGTTCTGCCGCAGTGCTGGCTGCGTTTGCGCAGCGGGACATCACCTGGCGGCCCGGCTGCGGCTTGGCAAGCGTCGACATCGCTAGCAGTACGGCCGTCTTCTCGAACGGCGAGAGTGAAGCCTTCGACCTGTTACTCGCGGTACCGCTGCATCGGGTTCCGACAGTGGTCGCCGAGTCGGGTTTGTGTGCGGACGGCTGGGTCGTGGTGGACCAGAACACACTGCGCACGCGCCTCGAAAACGTCTACGCCATTGGCGATGTCGCCGCCGCAAACTGTCCCATGGCTGGCGCGTTCGCCATGCATCAGGCAGCGGTAGTCGCCGACCAGATCATCGCCGAGCACAGCGGCAGCGCGTCCAGCGTGGCGTTCGACGGAAGCGGAGCCTGCCTGATGGAATTCGGCGGCGGGCGCGCGGCGCGCGTCGCTATTACCGGGCGAGGCGCCACGGGCGGCTTCACCAGTACCTTCTCAGGGCCGGGTGAAGAATTCCTTGTCGATAAAGACACCTTCCGTGCGGCGACCCTGGACCGATGGTTCACTTCGACCCCGTGAGCGCAGTGACAGGTGGCTGATTCCCTGGCCATCTGTTTGCTCGGATTGGTATAGTGCGGCCACTACAGCGGCATCACCACGTCACCCGACAGCATAGCGGGTCGCTGCACGTGGCGGGTTTCTCCGCCGCAGGCATTGCCCGCGGACTAACGGAGGTTCCGGATGGGCTTCATCAAGGCATTCGCTGGCGCGGTCGGCGGCACACTTGCCGATCAGTGGAAGGATTTTCTGACTCCCCCGGACGGCCTGGCGCCGACGGCTGCGATCTTCCCAGCGGTCAGTCGGGGACAAGATGCGGGACGCGGATCGAATACCAAGGGCTCCGAGCACGTCATCACTAACGGCAGCAAGATCGTGGTGCCGGAAGGCTATGCGCTGGTCACGTTCCAGGACGGTCAGCTCAGCGGATTTGTGGGCGAGCCGGGCGGGTTCATCTGGGCTTCGGACGACCAGAACTCGAAGTCGATGTTCTCCGGCGATGGCATCATCTCGTCGACCGTGAAGACGTCATGGGAGCGCTTTAAGATGGGTGGCCAGGCAGGGTCGGAACAGCTGGCGTTCTACGTGAACCTCAAGGAAATCCCGAATAACAAGTTCGGCACTCAGTCCGAGATCTATTGGGACGACGCGTATTTGGGCGCGCAGGTCGGAGCTGTGACGCGCGGTACCTACACGCTGCGCATTATCGACCCGATCCTGTTCGTCAAGCAGTTTGTCCCACTGACGTACTACGGTCGCTCGCCGCAGGTTTTCGACTTCTCCGATTTCAACAACGACGCGGCCAGTCAGCTGTTCAACGAGGTTGTCGGGTGTTTGGCTGCGGCGTTCTCGCACTACACAAATGACCCGAGCAAAGGCAACCGGATCGCCAAGATCCAGGGCGACGCCATCGGCTTCGCACAATCTCTGTCCGCTGCCGTCGAAGAGGGCTACCAGTGGGCGTCGGATCGCGGCCTCGCGATCGTCAAGGTTGCGCTACAAGCCATCGAGTATGACGAAGACACCCGCGCTTTGCTCTCCGATGTCAAGAAGGCTGATGCCCTTGGCGGTGCGCGAGGAAACTCGTTCATGCAGCAGGCCGCGGCCCGCGGGATCCAGTCTGCGGGCGAGAGCGGAGGCGGCGGTGCCGGTATGGCATTCCTCGGCATGGGCATGAACGCGGCCGGCGGCGCGATGTCCGGGCTGCAGCAGCCCGCGTATCAGCAGCAGGGTTACCCGCAGCAGCAACAGCAGGGTTACCCACCGCAGGGCCCGCCGCCTGCGCAACCGCCCCCGCCTGGGCCGCCCGCAGCCGACGATCCGATTGCGAAGTTGACGCAGCTCAAGACGATGCTCGAAAACGGGCTGATCACGCAGGCCGACTACGACGCTGCCAAGGCGAAGGCACTGGGGCTGTAGCGCTATGACCAGTACCGACGACGGATTCCAGCCGCCGCCCACGCAGCCGCAGGCGTGGCCGCCACCCGTGCCACCGCAGGCGTGGCCTCCGCCGGGGCAGCAGCAACCTGCTCCACCACCTGCGCCGCAACAAGCGTGGCCTCCGCCGGGACAGCAGCAACCGGCCCCGCCACCGGTGCAGCAGCCTGGACAGCAACAGGCCCCGCCGCCAGGGGTCAGCGTGGTGCGCACCGACGCCGAATCGAAGGACGGCTTGACGAAGTGTGGTCGCTGCGGCGCCACCGAAATCTCGCTCAATATTGAAACCGGCAACCTGCGCTGCGGATTTTGTCGATTCGAGATGCAAAGCCCGAACGCGCTGCAAACATACGGGCTGGACGGGGACGTGAGCATGCTCACGGGCATCGTTGTCGGCTCCGGATCCGACAACATCGTCCCGTCGACCGACCTGGTGCTCACCTTCAAGTGCAGCGCGTGCGGCGCGGACGTCGTCATAGATTCCGCGAACAGCACCCAGGCGAGATGCCACTGGTGTCGCAACACGCTGTCGATGAACGAGCAGATACCGAACGGCGCGGTGCCGGACATGATCCTGCCGTTCAAGCTGCCAAAGGATGTGGCAGTGGCAAAAATTAAGGAGTTTGTCGGCAAGCGCATGGCCTTTGCACATCCGACGTTCAAGGCCGAGTTCAATGCCGAAAACGTGATGGGCGTGTATCTGCCGTACATGGTTTTCGATGCGAATGCGCACGTCGCGCTGGCCGGGCAGGGCGAGCACCAGACTCGGTCCTACACTGTCAAACGCGGCGATGACGATGTTCGTCTTTATGACGCCGATGTGTACGACGTCCGCCGCGACTTCAGTTTGTACATCGACGATCTCACCGTCGAATCATCTAGTGAGCGGCGCGATCAGAACGTGATGCGCAACTCGAACAACATCATTAACGCGATCATGCCGTTCGACGTGGAAAACTCCGTTTGCTATGACTCGAATTACTTGACCGGCTTCACATCCGAACGCCGCGACACGAATCTCGATGATCTGACCGGGGTGGCAGCTGCGCAGTCGAAGGATATTGCGCGCTACCGGGCCAACGAGATGGTCACGTTCTACGATCGCGGAGTCCGGTGGGACGACGAACAACTGCACCTCGTCGGGCAGCGCTGGGTGTCGGCCTATCTTCCGGTGTGGCTGTACAGCTATTACGAGACGAAATCGAGTGGAAAATCGTTCGTGCATTACGTGGCAGTCAACGGCCGCACAGGTGAAACGATGGGCAGCGTGCCCATCAACCAGCGGAAGCTGCTGCTGGTGGCTGCCGGGGTCGAGCTCCTCGGCATCATTGCGTTCCTGCTCTTCTTCTTCCTGGTGGGTGGCTGATGTTCAACTACACAGAGGCAGTCGGTTTCCTGGTTCAGGCGTCTTCGTCTGATTCGTCCGGCGCCAATAAGATCGCGTTCTTGTTCCTTTTTGCCGGGTTCGTGTTCTACGGCATCATGTTTCTGCGATACCGCAACGTCAACAAGCGGCACCATCACGAATCGGATACGAAATCGCGCACCGCCAATATTCAGGCCGGCGACACGTTTGTGCACTCTCGAACCGGCGTGACGGATTCGAACATGCCCGGTGCCAATAACAAGCAGTTCAACGGCAAGTTATGGGGACTCTTCTAGCGGCTCCGGGTCTAGCGGCTTCAGGTCTAGCGGTGCCGAGGCGGTGAGAGAATCGCGGATTCCGTCGACACCCGCGCTGAGCGCACGCATCTCGTTGGTCACTAGCTCGTTCAGGGCTGCTGCGTTGATCGCCGCACTTTCCGCTGACAGGACTGGGTCTGTTTCGAGTCGCGCAGCGGCGTCCGTCGCTGCGAGGATCGGCGCGAGCCGGTCGAGATGAATCTCGTAGTTGTATAGCTCAGCTGCCCGGTCAACGAGGGAGTCCCAGGCGACTTGCCAGGATTCCAACCGGGCCTCGAAGGCGGCCTGTGCGGCGGCGACTTCGGATGAGATGGATCCGCCTGGACTTTTTCCCACGCTCCGGCGCAATAGATACAGCTGATACGCGGAGCAGGCGATGTCGGCGACCTCGCGCGCGGGCTCGAACTGAACGCGCTGGTTCTCCAAGAGTGAGTGGTTCCAGGCTGGATGGTGCGTGATGGCCCGGCCTAACTCGCTGGCGACATCCGCCAGACGTGCCTCATCGGGACGATCACGCCACGGCAGACCGACCCACTCGCGGAACTCGATGCGCGTCTGACTAGGCCTGCTGGCTCGACGGCGTGCTCGCCAGCGACGCCACCACGTGGTCGGTGCAGGTACGGCGTCCACGTTTACTCGCAGTACATAGTTCACGACAGTGCCGCCTTGAACGCGGCGATGTAGCCGCTCAAGCACGACCGCGCGGCTCGAGGCTGCCTGTTTCGCTGTTTCGTCGTCGCTCAGTGCCTTCAGACCCTTCTGTCGATGCCGCCCCGACGTGCCCGGAGTCGTGCGGACGGAGAGCTTCAGGAGCGGCTCATTGTGTTCCGAATCGTCTACGTTGACCAGCCTAATGGGGCATTGACGGCGACGGTATGTATTGGGGTCTCGCGCATCAGTACGCACATTGACCACCATGCGCACCGATTTCGTGACGCGGGTAACAGCCCGCGTCAGCATTTGGCAGCCGACTGGTAACGGCTTCGGCGACAACATCGGGAATGACGGGTCGCTGCAATGTGCTAGCGGGCCACCTTCGACGTATACCCCATCTTGCCCACAAGGTTCTGGGGAGTGTGCGCCGACCGAACACGATGAGGAGAATTCATGCGGCGAATAAAGTTAGCTGTGTCAGGCATCGCCCTGCTCGCAGCAGCTGCCATGGCGCTAAGTGCGTGTGTTAGCAGCACTTCGTGTGGTGACGCAACGTCAGGCACCGGTGGCGCTTCGCAGTCGTCCAGCAGTACTGACGCAGCCGGAGGCACAGACGCCCCCGCCGAGAGCAGCGCGAGTAGCGAGGCTCCCGCCGAGGCGTCCACGGCGATCATTCGCGTGAACGGTTCCGAGCCGGAAAACAAGCTGATCCCCAGCAACACCAACGAGGTTGGTGGCGGCAAGATCCTGGATTCGCTCTTTGAGGGCCTGGCCTACTACGACGCGACCGGCAAGCTGGTCAACGGCCTTGCTGAGTCAATCACGGTCGACGACCCCAGCAATCTCACGATCAAGCTGACCTCGCCGGTAGCTGCCGACTTCGCGCAGCGCCTCGGCTACTCCGCTTTTTACCCGCTTCCCGATGTCGCGTTTGACGACGTGGATAAGTTCGGTGAAGCTCCGATCGGTAGCGGTCCGTACAAGCTGGCCGGCGACACCGCTTGGCAGCACGATGTGCAGATCGACCTAGTGGCCAACCCGGATTACACCGGCGGCCGCAAGGCTGCCAATAGCGGTCTGACGATCGTCTTCTACGCCACGCAGGAAGCGGCGTACGCCGATCTGCAGTCCGGCAATGTGGACGTATCGATGCTGTCCCGCCAGCAGCGTTCGCCACATTCGAGCAGGATCTCGGCGACCGCGCCGTGAACCAGCCGGCCGCGATCTTCCAGTCCTTCACGTTGGCGAAGGATCTGTGGGCCCAGGCCGACAAGATCTCTCCGTGGAGCGGCAAGTTCGAGATCGCTTACAACGCCGACGGTGGCCATCAGGCCCGGGTCGACGCGGTGGCGAACTCGCTGAAGAACACGCTGGGTATTGAAGCCTCCGGTAAGCCGTATGTTGACTTTGCCTCGCCGCGCAAGGATGTCAACGCCCGCACCATGAAGACTGCGTTCCGCACCGGGTGGCAGGCCGATTACCCGAGCCAGTACAACTTCCTGCAGCCGTTGTACGGGTCCAAGGCATCCTCGAACGACAGTGACTACGCGAACCCAGCGTTCGATAAGTTGCTTGCGGACGGCGCTTCGGCATCGGATAACGCGACAACTATTGCCGACTACGTGAAGGCGCAGGAGCTCCTGGTCAACGACCTCCCGTCGATTCCGCGGTGGTACTCGAACGTCACCGGTGGTTTCGCCGAAGGCGTGTCCAACGTGACCTTCGGGTGGAACTCCGTCCCGTTGTACTACAAGATCACCAAGGCCTTACGTCCATGTGGCGTCCAGGGTGGGGGCGGTCATTACGACCGCCTCCACCCTGCGACGCTTAGGCCGCGTTGCAGATGCGCCCGCTACCCGCGGGGGCGCCGAGTCATTGGTGATTAGTTCCGCTCTGCCTCGTGAACCCCACGGCAGACCGGAGCCGTAAAGAGGAGGCACGTGCTCGTCTACATCCTTAAACGCCTGTTGCAAGTGATACCGGTGTTTATCGGGGCAACCCTGTTGATCTACTTTCTCGTCTTCGCGATGCCCGGCGACCCGGTTGCCGCGTTGTTCGGCGACAAGCAGCCGAGCCCGCAGTTGCTCACTGCGCTGCGGGACCAGTACCACCTGAACGATTCGTTTTTCGTGCAGTACTACTACTACATCACCGGTATCTTCAAGGGCGATTTGGGCGTGACGTTCTCTGGGCAATCCGTGAACGCCGTCCTCGCCCAGTACTTCCTGGCGATCAAGTTTGGCTGGTTCAAGACCACGGTGGGCGCAGACAATGGCTGGAACGGGCTGTGGCTACCGGCAATAGTGCTGGGTTTCTCGTTATATGCCGTGTCGATGCGACTGATGCGCGGCTCCGTGTTGGAAACCTTGAATCAAGACTGGGTGCGAACCGCCTACGGGAAGGGCCTGCCCCGCAGGCGTGTCATACCCGTACACGTGCTGCGGAATTCGCTGATTCCGGTCATCACCAACTCGGCTACTAGCTTCGGTACGCTGCTCGTCGGCGCCACCGTGACGGAGGCCATCTTCAACGTTCCGGGCGTGGGTAACACGCTGTTCCAGGCGATCCGCAGACATGAAGGGCCGACGATCGTCTCCTTCGTAACGGTGTTCGTCATCCTGTACGTCGTCGTCAACGTTCTGGTGGACCTCTTGTATGGACTACTTGATCCGAGGATCCGCTATGCCTGACGATCCACGTACTGCGCACTACGTCGCGCCCATTGACGACGACACGATCGTCGTCGACGCCGTGAAGGTTGCCGCGAAACCGGCGAGTCTGTGGGGCGACGCCTGGCGCGATATCCGCCGCAGGCCCACATTCTGGGCATCTGTCATCGTGGCACTGATTGTTATCCTCATGGCCGCGTGGCCGACTCTGTTCACGACAGTGGCACCGAATAGTGACTGCCAACTGACGAACTCCAACGGTGGATCCGCGTCCGGGCATCTGCTGGGCTTCACGTTTCAGGGCTGCGATATTTACGCGCGCATCGTGTGGGGCGCGCGCACTTCGGTGTCTGTCGGCCTATTGGCGACCTTCATCGGTTCGTCTCTGGGCCTGGTGATGGGAGCCATTGCCGGCTTCTATCCGGGCTGGCTGGACTCGGTGCTCTCGCGCATCGGCGATATCTTTTTCTCCATCCCTTACATCCTCGCCGCGGTGGTCGTGATGAGCGTGTTCTCCGAGTACCGCAACGTCGTCATCCTGGCAGTGGCGATCGGCGGTTTCGCGTGGGCGTCGACCGCCCGCGTAGTGCGGGCCGAAATTCTGCGTGTTCGACAATCCGACTACATCACCGCGGCGCGGGCGATCGGGAGATCCCGGTTCCGTACGCTGCTGACCCATGCCATCCCGAACGCGATCGCGCCGCTGCTGGTGATCACCACGCTCAGCTTGGCGGGCGCCATCGTTGCCGAAGCGACCCCTGCCTTCCTGGGAGTGGGATTGGGCGGGGACACCATGAGTGGGGGTAACGACATTAGCCAGGCGCAGATTTCGCTGCGCGTCGCTCCCATGGCACTCATCTGGCCATCCATCGCACTGACCGTCACGGTGCTCGCATTCATCATGCTGGGCGAACTTATTCGCGACGGCCTCGACCCGAGAGCGCGGGCACAGCGTTGAGTTCACACACACCCTTATCCATGGCCGATAGATCCCCGGATACGGCCGTGATGTATCCGGACTCCGCTGAATTGGACAAGAGGTCGTTATCAAACGAGCCGCTGCTGTCGATCCGGGATCTATCGGTCAGCTTCCGTACCCAAGACGGTCTGCGAGAAGTGCTGCATGGAATCAGCCTCGATCTCTTCGAAGGTGAAACCCTGGCCCTGGTCGGTGAATCTGGCTCGGGCAAGTCGACCACCGCCACTGCCGCGATCCGATTGTTGCCCGATAACGGCGTCATCACCGGCGGCTCGATCAAGCTGCGCGGCCGGGAGCTCACTACGTTGAGCCGCGGGGAAATGTCGAAGCTGCGCGGCCGCGATATCGGATACGTGCCGCAGGATCCGATGTCCAACCTGAACCCCGTGTGGTCCATCGGTTTTCAAGTCAAGGAAGCGATTCGGGCGAACGGTATCGCACGCGGCCGCGAGGCCGTGACGGCCCGCGCGATCGAGGTACTGAAACAGGCAGGGCTCGAGGATGCCGAACGGCGACTCAAGCAGTTCCCACACCAGTTTTCCGGCGGAATGCGACAGCGTGCGTTGATCTCGATCGGGATGGCCGCCGACCCGGAAATGTTAATAGCCGACGAGCCGACGTCTGCGTTAGACGTCACGGTGCAGCGTTTCATCCTCGACCATATGGCCGATTTGGCGCGCGAAAAAGGCACCTCCGTTCTGCTCATTACGCACGACCTCGGTCTGGCGGCCGAGCGGGCCGAGCGGATCGTCGTCATGCAGCACGGCAGGATTGTCGAATCCGGGCCGAGTCGTGAGATCCTGACAAATCCGGTCCATCCGTACACCCGGCTGTTGGTGGCGGCAGCGCCGAGTGTCGCGTCCCGGCGAATCCAGGTGGGCGCGCATGCTGGCTCGCCCGCTGGCACCGGTGTGGGCTCTGCTGCCGGTGTGGCGGTAGCGAAGAACGACGTGTTGGTGAAGGTGCGCGGCCTCGTGAAGGATTACCGGATTCGTACCGGTGGCCTTCGATCCGTGCCGTTCCGCGCGGTCGATTATGTGAACTTCGATATTCCGCGGGGCACGACGCTGGCGCTGGTCGGTGAGTCGGGATCCGGCAAGTCGACGGTGGCTAAGCTGCTGCTGAAGATCGAGGATCCTACGGAAGGCTCGATCGAAATCGAGGACCACGACATCGCGCGGATGTCGGGTCCCGAAATGTTGGCGCTGCGTCGGCGGATGCAACCGGTCTTCCAAGACCCGTACGGTTCACTCGATCCGCTGCGCAATATCGACAATGCGATTGCCGAGCCGCTCGTGGTGCACAAGGTCGGTAGCAAGTCCGAACGGCATGAGCGCGTCAAAGAGCTTCTCGACCAGGTCTCCCTGACGCAGGAGCTCATCGGCCGGTATCCGAACGAGCTATCCGGTGGACAACGGCAACGCGTGGCGATCGCTCGCGCGCTGGCGCTCAAGCCCGATGTGATCATCCTCGACGAGGCTGTCTCGGCGTTGGACGTGCTAGTGCAGGACCAAATCCTCACGTTGCTGGCCGAGCTGCAGTCCGAGCTGAACCTGACGTACTTGTTCATCACGCATGATCTCGCGTTGGTGCGTATGATCGCTGATCACGTGTGCGTCATGGAAAAGGGCCGGGTCGTTGAGCAGGGATTGGTGACAGATATCTTCGACAACCCCACGGAGGAGTACACGAAGGGTCTGCTTGACGCGATTCCGGGCGCCTCGATCCTGCTGGGCGGGCACAACGCGTAGGCCCGCGGGCTAGCCAATGGGCGCGCTGGCGTACCTAGCGCGCAGTAGTTTAAATGGCTGCGTGGGTGACGCGATGCCATGGCGCTCCCATCGTTCACTTAGCCTTTGGGGCCTGGGCCGAAGGGAGTGTCATGCAGCTCGCTCATCCGGTACTTAGATCCGGGTTCGTTCCAGCGGCTAGTGCTGTGGCGCTCCTGACCGGCGTCACGTATGTCGTTGTGTGGTTCAGCCTCTGGTTCCTGCGGGACGGCCAGGGCAGCAGCCCGTGGTGGTGGCCGGCGACCGGAGTCGCCTTGGCGGTACTGCTGCACGCACCGCGCCGCTGGTGGTTCCCGATGATCATCGGCTACGGCGTCGCGAACGGGCTCGCCAGCCGCGGCGCCGATGATGTCGCTACTACGCTGGTGTACCTGTTCGTCAACGTGATTGAATTGTCGGTTGCTGCAGCAGTCCTGGGTGGCAACGAACTCCGGCACTCGGCGAGAGGTGTTACGGGGCGACCGGTGCGACGCGCCGACAATGTAGCGGGCGGTGGCCTCACTTCCGAGGGTCGGTCCAGCACACCACGTCGCGCGACACGTTTCGCTGTTGCGACGGTGCTCGCCATTGGGCTCGGCGCAGCGACTATCGCGGTGACGGGCCTGATGGGAATCGGTCACGCGGCGTCGTATGGAATCGTGGACGGCTACGTAGTGACCCACGCGCTGGGCATGGTCACGCTCGGACCGCTGATGATGCCGACGGCACGGGTAGGCCGGACTACCGCAGCGCACCGCGCGGAAACCGCAGCGGTTATTGCTGCGGCAATCGGGATCGGCCTGTGGGCATTTTTCGATTCAAATGCGGTAGGGCGCGCATTTCTGACGCTACTGCCGGTGATCTGGGCAGCGATCAGGCTCGATGCCGCGTGGACCTCGCTGATTTCACTGGGCACGTGCCTGTTCGCCGTCTACAGCGCAACTCGTAATCTTGGTACCTTCGCTGAAATCGCTGGTCGGGGCGTGCAGCACGGCAATGTGCAACTATTCGTCTTGACTGTAGGGACGGTGGCGCTCGCGCTGGTGCTCATCACGCGGCACCGTGCGCAACTTGCTGAATTGGTGCGCGACAGCGAGAACACGCTGCGAATCGCGGTGCAGGACGCCTTAGTTGGTATGTACTCGATTCGGTTCGATCCTGGCTATATAGGCGAAATCCGCGATGCCAATACCGCCTTCAGCGTCATGCTCGGATACCGCCCCGCGGAGCTCAACGGCGTCAGCAGTCGATTAATTGGGCTAGGCCCCGGGTACCGAGAGCGCCTCCCTCCGGTGGAGATCGCTGCCTTCGACACATGGATGGAAAGTTTTGCACGCGGCGAGCCTGAGTCATTCCGTCGCGAAACACAGTTCTACGCGAAAGACGGTGTGCGACTGTGGGCTGAGGTATCAGCGACCCGCGTGACCCCCGTCGGCCAACCACCGTTTGCGCTTGTCCATGTACACGACCTCACCAGCCGATTTGAGCATCAAACACGCCTTGAACGGATGGCATTGCACGATGCACTCACCGGGCTGGCGAACCGGGTGTTGCTGTTCCGCCGAATCACTACCGCGCTTGATACCGCGCGTGGCCAGGATGGCAACCGCTCCGTCGGACTGCTGTAAGCCGACTTAGACGACTTCAAGGCCATCAACGACACTCACGGCCACGCCGCGGGAGACGCGGCGCTCATCGAAGTGGCGCGCCGACTCACCGTTGCAGTGCGGCCCAACGATACGGTGGCGCGACTCGGCGGTGACGAATTTGCGGTGCTGTGCGAGCCGATTGCCCATTCGCGGGAGCTCGAAGGGGTCGCGGATCGGATTCATGGAGCGCTTCTGGAGCCGATCGCGCTGCCGAGTGGAGTGACAGTCATGATCCGTGCCAGCATAGGTTCGGCCGTCGCCGAGGTGTCCAGCACGGCCGACAGCCTCATGCGTGCCGCCGATGCCGCCATGTATTCAGGCAAGCACGCCGAACGGAGTGGCGGGCGACCGGACTTGGCGGTGTCCACCGAGGAATAGAGACGTGAGCGCGTTACATTGGCGCAGATTGAGGTACCTAATTAGCTGACCGGCTTATATCGACTAGTCCTGTGCCGAAAGGACCATTGTGATGCGTCACGAAACTCGTGTGCGCGCCGCTCCGTGGGTTGTCCTTCTCGGCGTGGCGCTGCTCATCAGCGTCGCCACGTTTAGCGCCGCGCGGGTTAGCCTTGAATTTTTCAAGCTGCCGGGTGCGCCAGGTGCCATCTGGTGGCCGGCCACCGGTCTTGTGCTGGTGATTGTGGTGAGGTGCCCGCGCCGGTGGTGGTGGGTGCTCCTGCCGGTATTCGGTGTCGTGACAGGCATCGCGAACATCCCGCTCGGTGGCCTAACGGTCTCCCTGACCTCGGCGCTCGTCAACGTGCTCGAAGTCCTTGTCGCCGGAATGATCCTGCAAGGCTCGTCGGATCGGGGGGTACGGAAACTGCGCAACGCGCAGGAAGCCGTGCGGTTCGTGGTAGCTATCGCCGCCGCATTGGCGGTAGGCGCTGCCTTGGTGGCGCTGCGAAGTGCCGTCTTCCAGGGCGATGCGCCGTGGGATCGCGTTGCCCGAGGCTACGTCGCGATGCACATGCTCGGGCTGTTTTCGTTCGCACCGCTCCTCTTGCCGGGTCGCTCTTCGTGGAAAACAGGACCGGTGCGGGAAGTCGAGTTCGTCGCTGTCCTCGGGGCGACAGTCGCTATCGACGCATGGGCCTTCCTGGACACGACGGCTGGAGGTCGCGCATTCCCCATCCTGCTACCGATCATTTGGGCAGCAATCCGACTCGACCCGCTTCGCGCCACCGCTACGTCGCTCATCACCTGCGCGCTCGCCGCATACGGCACGTCGCGGGGCCTCGGTGCGTTCGGTCAGATAGTTGGCCTGGCGCAGCGGCAAATGACTGCGCAGCTCCTCATCGCCACTGTCACCATCACCACGTTGGCGTTGGTGCTAATTACCCGACATAGGGCGCGGCTGGTCGCGCGGGTGAGTGACAGCGAACAGACACTCAAGGTCGCGATCCAACAGGCGTTGGTCGGTATCTATTCGATACGCCTCGACGCAGGGCGACTCGGTGAGATCCGAGATGTCAATACGGCCATGTGCCAGATGCTCGGATACGAGCCGGACGAGCTCGAAGGCAAACCAGACAGAATCTTTCGAGGACATCCCGATTCCGCCGAGAGTACCGCCCTTACCGCTCGTATCGATCAGCTCGCATCTGGAGAGATTGACGCGTTCCAACGGGAAACACATTTTGCCATGTCCACCGGTGACGAACTGTGGGTGGAGCTCTCTGCCGCGCGCGTCGTGCCGTCCACGTCTCCACCTTTCGCACTGATCTATGTTCATGACCTCACCGGTCGCGAACAAATCAAGCACATGCTCGAATCGATGGCCCTACATGACGCACTCACCGGATTGCCCAATCGTTCCGTGCTATTCCCGCGACTCGACGACTTGCTGCAACGCGCCTATCGAGATGGAACCCAGGTAGGACTGCTCTATCTGGACCTCAACGGTTTCAAACCCGTCAACGACACCTACGGCCATGCAGCCGGCGACGCCGTCCTGGTGGAGGTCGCCCGCCGGTTGGAGAACTCGGTGCGCCCTGGCGATACTGTGGCGCGCCTGGGCGGAGACGAATTCGCCGTGTTGGCAGCAAATATTGGGCGCGAATCGGACCTGGCCGTGATCGCCGAACGTATTCATGCCGAACTAGCGACGCCAATCGCATTGCCAGACGGTGCGGCGGTCACGATAGATATCAGCATCGGCGCAGCGGTTGGATCGCGCGAGACCACCGCAGACGACCTTTTGCGTGCGGCGGACGTTGAAATGTACCGGATCAAATCCGGTGGCGCCGGATTCAGACTCATCAGCCGCATGGACCCCGGATTGGCATCGTCCGGATAGGGACTGCGTCGTCTCGACTGGGACTGCGGTGGACATCGTCATACATCGTTCGCAGTGCCATGATGATGATATGTCTACTGTCGATTCGACCGCCTCTGATTCCGCCGCCCCCGATTCCGTTCTCGCATCCGATGGAGCGCACGCACCCACGCCGCATGCTGTCAGCCATGTCAGCGTGACTGTCACCGATCTCGAGAAGAGCGCGGAATGGTACGCCCGCGCGCTCGGCATGAAACGGGTGCGCGATATGCAGGGTGACACCTGGCGGCGCGTACTGATGCTCGGGAGTGGCGTGATGATCGGCCTGCAAACGCACAATGCGACGAAGCCCGGCGATCAGTTCGACGAGACGCGAGTGGGTCTCGATCACCTGTCCCTGGCGTGTGCGGACCGCAGCGAGGTAGAAGCCTGGCTGGCTCACCTGGACTCGGAAGGTATTGCGCACAGCGAAATTTCATCCGGTCCCGCCGCGGTCGCCACCGTGAAAGATCCGGACGGTATCGCCTTAGAGTTCTTCGCCCCGCCAGCCGCTAGCTAGCGCAACTCGTTTTTACGACGCCAATCAAGTATGACGATTTCCCCTGCTGTGCATGGTCTTTCGTGTCAGACGGCCTCAGAAGCCAGAAACGACGCCAGTTCTCGGGTTCGTTCTATCGCGTCGGCGTACTTATCGGGGTCTTTCTGGGCCAGTTCCTCGTAGAGTCGTGCGCACTCCCGAGCGCTTGCCAGGGCGCTTGAGTCGCGGCCTGCCTCGTGCATGCGAAGCGCCAGATTATTGACGGCCTGCGCCAACTGCGGCAGATATGCGGGTCTATTGCCAAATGCGAGACGGCGAGTGACATCGACTGCTTCCCGTGTCGCGGCAAGGGCCTCTGCGGCGTGACCGGCCGCGGCTAGGTCGCTGCCCAAATTAGTGAGTGTGCCAGCCAGATTCCCTAGGTGCACTTGGGGGCTCCGGCGTGCCAGCTTCCGATACAGAGTGCTGGCTTCTCGGGTTGCCGTGAGCGCCTCGTCCTTCCGGTCGGCTTCAGACAGGTGCACCGCAAGGTTGTTGAGCGACATGGCCAGCGGCGCATCGTATGGATTGTCCGGGGTGGTGGGCGCGCCGGTGGTCTGTGGCGTTGCGGCTCCCGTATCAATTGCGGCGGAATTGGCTTCGGCTGTGTCGGTTTCGGCTGTATTGGTTTCGGCTGTGTTGGTTTCGGCGGCGAGTTGGCGGTATATCTCCGTCGCCTCCTGCGCGATAGCGAGCGCGTCGCGACCCCGTCCCGCGTCGGTGAGCATATTCGCCAGGTTGCCCAACGCCATTGCGAGATAGTCCCGGTACTTTTGCGGCTGCGTGGCGGCGAGCGACCGGTAAAGATTTACCGCCTGACGTGTGGTGGAGATCGCGACCGCTGTTTCGCCCGATTCGCGCAGCAGCACCGCTCGATTGTTAATGGTTTGCGCGAGTAGTGGGCGGAAGCGGTCCGTATCGACCACGATAAGTTGCTGATAGACGGCCGCGGCTTGTCCGGATATCGCCAAAGCCTGGTCTAGCTGGTGTGCATCGTCGAGGCGGTTGGCTAGGTTGCCCAGCGCCATGGCGAAGCCCGCACTGTGCTCGCTGAGCGGCAGTGGTGAGTTGTGAGCGTGGTCCAACTTGTCCGGCAATAATCCACCTATCACTGGCTGAGTTACGTCTTGCCCGATGGGCGTGGTGAGCGCTCGATACAGCGCGGTTGACTCGCGAGCGGTCTCCAAAGCGATAGTGTCATCACCACTCTCGTGTTGACGGACGGAAAGATTGCTCATCGCGGCGGCTAAATAAGGAATGAAGAGAGCGCTCTCTTCGGCGTCGGGTCCGTCCGTATCGGAGTGTGCTCGTCCGTAGGTGTGGACGCGGTCTAACGCCGGGCCGGCCAGCACCCGAAACAGGGCCACTGATTCCTGCGCCGCATCAGCCGCATCAGCACGTCGACCGACCTCGCCAGAACGGGATGCAAGGCTGTCCAGCGCGGCTGCGAGGTCCGGTAGGAAAACGTCAGGCTCCCGCGCCACGAGACGTCGGTAGCCATCGACGGCAGAGCGGGCTTCAGCGAGGGCGGCGTCATACTCACCTGACCACGCGAGAGCGGTCGCGCGGTCGCCAGCGGCGTCGGCGAGTTGTTCGTCGTTCGCGGCCGTCGCGTCGGTCATTGTGTCCGGGTCATGTCCGGCACTGTTCTGCACGGTGCTGCCTTTCTTCGCGGTCCTTGTCAGGGAACCGCGCACGCTAGGACCGGTCCCGCCCTTCTCGAGGATAGGGGCGCCCAGTTCGTGCGGTCGCACCTGGCTCATATAGGTGATGCCGGTCGGCGCGCGCCAATCGCGGTTATTCAATCGGCGTGTCGGCGCGGCGCACATCGGCGTGTCTACGGAAATACGAGGTATGTCCGACATGTTGCCCATACTGAATGCGTGTACTTGGATAACCGCGCGCCCCGAGGATGGCTGGCCGTCGACGACTCCACGCCTTCCCGACGGCAACGTGGCCGCGTCACCGGCGCACTTTTTGTCATCGGCGGGACGCTGGTGTGGCTTTCCGCCGTGGTGTTACCCGGCTGGTCTGGCGTTGCAGAGACTCCGCTAACAGTGCTCTTAGTAGCCGTAGCACTGATCGGAATGGCGCAGATCCTGCTGGCCGAACGAATTTCGGCGACTCTGACTTTCGGCGTTTACTTCTTCGGTACCGGCGCCATCGCCGCCGCACAGGATTATGCGGACGCCGGCGGCGCGGCTGGGATCGCCATCGGGATGCTGTACGTGTGGGTGATCGTCGTTTTTGCGATGTTCTTCTCACCGGTTGCCACCGCAATCATGGCCACGTTTGTGGTAGTCGCGCAGTTCACGGTTCTAGTGGTAGCAAGCGTGGCGGCATGGCTGCCGCAACTGGTCCTAACAACCGGTACCTGCGTCGCGGGCGCGGCAGTTTCTGGCATCCTCGCGCATCGGTTGCGCCAACTTACGCTGACAGATGCGCTCACCGGAGTCGCGAACAGACGGGGTATGCAGCAAGCGTTGTTGCGAGAGATTGCCATCGCCGCTCAGCGAAGCCTGCCGTTGGCTGTCGCAGTGCTGGATCTGGACAACTTTAAGCAGCTCAACGACACGCGCGGGCATGCCGCTGGCGACCGGGCACTGGTTGCTGCGACACATGCTTGGCAGGAATGCCTGCGGCCCGGCGACACTCTGGCACGACTCGGCGGAGACGAATTTTTAGTGACCCTGCCGGGGTGTGGCAGCGTCGCGGGATTCGCCATCGCCGCGCGCATGGCAAGCGTCACTCCGCCCGAACTCAGCTGCTCCGTTGGTGTCGCTGTCTTCAACGGATCGGAAGCCGAAGCGGAGCTCGTTGCTCGGGCAGACGCCGCGCTGTACGAGGC